>JASFEF010000005.1:0-50286 GCA_050124975.1 Candidatus Thorarchaeota archaeon
TGTACATGGAGCAAGTGTACCAGCCAAAGGCCCTGTCATGAACAGGAGTATGTTATCTGGGCTGAGAGGCTCAACAGTTTGATCAATGTGCTCGTAGAGAAGTCGTGCTGCGTATCCACTCCCGCCAAGGAAATGAGTCGACAGAGAAGGATCAATCTTGAGTGAGCTTGTTTCCTCGTTTGACAGGTCTACAACTAGTATCTGACCCATGTACCCTGCCATTAAATCACCTTAGAAGTCTCGCATCATCTCCCAGATATCCTGCTCGTCCTCAACAACGTCCTCTGGGAGCTCGATTGGTTTGCCAACTTGTTTTGCAGTCATGTAGATTTTGCAGGCTCGCTCTAGTAGGATTGCGAGAAAGAGTGCGTCCTTGAGAGTCTTTGCTATACAGACTGAGCCATGATTTGCTATTAATGCAGCACTTCGTTCTTCTATTACTTCGACGACGTTCTTGCCTAGTTGTTTTGTACCAGGCATTGCGTACTTGCTGACCCGAATTCCGGCCCCTAGTTTGGGTACAATCTCATCAAGAATTGGAGGGAGTGGTTCATGAAGAATTGCCATGGCAGATGTGTAAAGACTATGTGTATGAACAACAGCTAGAGCATCACTACGATTCCTGTATATCTCAAGGTGCATTGGTTTTTCAACACTAGGATTCCTTGTTCCTTCTACTTCATCTCCTTCCATGTCAATGACAACCACATCATCAATAGTCATCTCTGTATAATGGACAGAACTCGGGGAGATGACTACATGATCTCCAACTCTAAGACTAGCATTACCAGAGGACCCAATGACCAAGTCGTGTTTTATCATCTCCAGACAGGTGTCAAGTATCTCCTTCTTCTCTTTCTCGTACATCTCAATCACCTTGGTTCGTTATTTCATTCCATCTCGAATAATATCGATCATATTTTTCTGATCGGTTGTCAGGTCTGAAAGTAGATTTCCATCGGACCATACCCTTTGTAGCCTCATCAAGAGATGAATAGTAACTAGTTCCAGTAGCGGCGCAAATTGCTGCCCCCATAAGACTACCCTCAGATTGAACGGGAGTCGCGACAGGTCTATTCAACACGTTGACCAATAATTGAAGCCATGTTTTCGATTGAGACATCCCCCCAATTGTCTTCACACCAATTGATTTGTTGTATTGTTCGAGTTGCTCAACATTACCTCGTATCGCATATGCCACATTCTCAAGCACAGCATGAATCATTCTCGTTGAATCTAAAGGGACAACCTGAGGTAGAGCTGGTTGGGGAAACGTCATCAGCGCTTGCTTCACATCTATCATTTGTTGGCAGTCCATCACGCTTGGACCGAGAGTGACAAAGGTTTCATCACTTCCGGGGGGGATTCCTTCTAACAGTTTATCCAAGTTCTCGAATGTTGTTCGTTTGCATCTTAGTGGATCTTCAGATCTTTCACAGAGGAGTTTTATGACCCACTCTAGTACAGCTCCAGTCATTGTGGCGTTGCTTTCTAGCACCCATTGACCTCCTATTATGTGTGTCCCCGTCCAGATTTTCTGGTCTGGAACACAGAGATGACTATTAAGAATCATCATAACGGGGGTGGTGCTTCCTGCAATAACTGTAATCTCACCCACTTGAGCATCACTTGCAATAAGAGCACAATGTGTATCTGCACCAGCCTGAACAACAGGGAGCCCCTTTGGTAAACCACACTCCTTTTCAGCTTCAGATGTCACCTCACCAATCACTTCACCAACCTGATGTATATCGGGAAGGATACTCAAATCTATATCCAATGCTGAGGCAACTTCATCGCTCCACTTGTTGGTCCTGACATCTAGAAAACCGGTGGCACTCGCAGATGAAGTATCCGTCACGTACATCCCTGAGAGTCTGAATGATATCCAGTCACAAATGGGAAGGAGGTGTGCTATTTTTTTGTACAGCTCAGGTTTCTCTTCTTCGAACCATCCAAGTCGTGATGGTGCGAACATCATTGGTGGCCAACACCCTGTAATCTCGTGGTATGTGTCGCCAAGAGATTCGTCAATGAGGTACTGGGTCATTGCCCCGCGTGCGTCAATATTTGGGCAGCCATGTAGTTCTGTTCCTTCTGAGTCAAGTAGAACTAGACCATGACGTTGACTAGTTGTTGCTACAGCTTTAATGTCAGAAGCCTTGATTTCCGAATTCTTGATTGCTCCTTTGACAACTGAACAAACAAGATTCCAGAACTCGGGAGGTTTGAACTCTTTTCCTATTTCTAGATCGGGTGGTGTGATGTAGTCCCACGATGTCCTAGATATACCAGGTGTTTTCCCTTTAGCATCAATAATCATGCATCGAACGCCGGTTGTACCTGCATCTATCGCGGCAACTACCATAGTTATTCCCCTAATTGAAGACCTCTGGATTCAAGATGTTCGGGGGTTTCTCACCTTTAAGGAAAGCTAGGATGCTAGTCACAATGCTCTCTGACTGTCGATGGACAGTTTCTGCTGTATTTCCACCCATATGCGGCATCACTATCACATTGTCGAGTTCAAGGAACTCATTGTCACTATCAACTGGTTCCATAGAGAAGACATCAAGTGCTGCACCTGCAATAGTCCCATTCATTAATGCATCACGAAGTGCGTATTCGTCTGTTATCGAAGCCCGGGCGGTGTTGATTAGAATTGCGGTCTTCTTCATCTTCCCAAACTCTTCAGCACCTAACATCCCTCGTGTTTCATCAGTTGATGGGCAATGTATCGTTATGATGTCAGACCGTTTCAAAAGCTCTTCAAGCTCAACAAGTTGTCCATCGACTTCCTTTATCTTACTGGAGTCCACATAAGGGTCTAGTATCAACAAGTCTACGCCAAGTGCTCTCAACCGTTTAGCCACTTCAAATCCGATTTGACCAAGTCCGATTATACCCACAGTCCGTCTGAATAGCTCGAATCCCATGAGACTGTTATACATATTCGCAAAGTCCTTGAAATCATCCACGAAGAAGTCTTTCTGTAGAAATCGCTCAGCAGCCACTATGTTCCTAGCTTGGGCAAGCATGAGTGCAATTGTATGTTCAGCAACAGCAATGGTGTTTCTATCAGGAACCGCAATGACTGGAATCTTCTTTGCACTTGCCGCAGGGACTGAGATATTGTTAGGAGACCCCCTGACTGAACCGATCAACTTCAAGTCAGTCTGTTCCAAGATATCCTCCTTTAACTCATCACCCTCTACTATGACAATGTCATAATTTCCTTCCTTGATGGTTTGAAGAAGCGAATCGCCCATGTGGAGCTTTCCAGTTTCAAGCCAACTGACATGATCGACCTCAAGACCGACGTCCTGTAATTTTTCTATCCCAGTTCTAGTGAACGGGGCTGTGATGAGTACTCGCAATTAGAAATCCTCCAATTTCAAAGAATCACAGTAATGATTCGTCCCTTTAAACATTCAGCGATTTCTTGCCATACACACCAGTTTGCGGCACAAACCACGGTGCAGCTCAAAGATAGTCCATCTCTTATATTCATTCTATCCATGTTCATATTTGTGATTTACAATGTCTGAATCTGCTATCACAATAACAAATCTGACAAAACGGTTCGATTATATCACAGCCGTCGACGATCTCAGTCTTGAGATTGGTTGGGGCGAGCTGTTTGGCATACTCGGACCAAATGGTGCAGGTAAGAGTACAGTAGTAAACATTCTCAATACTCTTCTAGAGCCAACCAATGGTTCAGCAACGGTTGATGGACATGACGTGGTCTTTGATCCAGAGGGTGTTCGAGAAGTTATTGGTGTCTGTCCTCAGGAACCTGCATTCTATCCGCATCTAACAGGTAGAGAGAACATCACTCTCATGGGTGATATGCATCTCGTTCCAAAAGATGTTCTCGAAAGCAGGGTCAGTTCCATGGTTGAGAAAATTGGTATGGAGAATCATATCAACAGAAAAGCAAAGGAATACAGCGGTGGAATGATTCGTAGGATCAGTATGCTAATGGCGTTAGTTAATGACCCGAAAATTGCTCTATTAGATGAGCCTACTGTCGCAATGGATCCTAAATCCCGAAGAGCAGTCTGGGACTATATTAGAGAGCTGAGGATGCAGGGTAAAGCCATCATTCTAACAACACACTACATGGAGGAGGCTCAGGAGCTATGTGACAGAGTTGCTATCATTGACGAGGGCAAACTGATTGCACTTGGACCTCCTAGAGACTTGATGAAAACACATCAAGCTAAGAACCTGGAAGAAGTCTTCCTGAAACTAACAGGTAAGAAACTGAGGGAGGATGTATAGAGATGAATCTAAGAAGAATAATAGCTTTAGTGAAGAAAGACCTGAAGAAGACACACAGAGAGCCAGCTGTTCTTTTTCTTCTAATAATATTCCCCATAGTATTGACCATCATCTTTGGTTTTGCCTTTGGTGGAATTGGAGATGGAGGAACAACAAGTTTCGACGTAGGGCTCTTTAATCTGGATGCCACGGGTCCGCAAGCTGATTGGAGTATGGCCTTTGTTGACAATCTCACGGACTCCGAGGTCTTTGTAGTTCATGCATATGAGGATAATGCAACCGGTCAGTCTGCCCTTCTACAAGGTAACCTCGATGCATTCATTGTCATTCCTGAAGGGTTTGGGGATAGTATAGTATCATACTATGAATCTCCTATTGATCCTAGTTCTTGGACAAATACTACCATCGGACTCTACGTTGACAGCGGGTCAATGATGGCAGTATCAGCGGTTCCTCCTCTTATACAGCAAGTTCTGATGAATACAGTGTTTGGGAGTGATGCAATGACTTTGAATCTACCAATCGAGATTTCAAGTCCTGCATTAGTTGAATCAAGCACATTCTCTCAATGGGACTTCATGGCTCCTGGCATATTTGCATTTGCATCAATTTTCCTGACAATGATTGTGGCTCAATCTATGACTTATGAACGAGATGAAGGTCTCTTGAAGAGACTGCGAACCACACCGGTTTCATCAGCTGACTACATGGTCAGTCAGACTCTGACCTACATGATTATAGCATCTGTTCAAGTAGCACTTGTACTAGCCGCTTCATTCGCTATAGGATATAGACCCGCAACTGGACCAGCAGGAATTGCGTTCACCTTTGTGATTGCTTTAGCATTCTCCTTGGTCGCAGTCGGTTTCGGGCTGATTGCAGCATCCATATCGAAGTCTGCAGAAGTTTCAACAGGAGTGAGCTTCATCTTTATCATGCCTCAGATGTTCTTTGGAACGTTTATGCCATTGGGTGGCGCAACCGAGGTTATTGCAAAGTTCATGCCTAGCAAGTACCTCACAGATGCAGTGACTACACTATTCCTCAGAGGCGCACCGATAACAACTCCTGTCATCTGGACTAATTTAGCGATTGTATCAATTCTTGGTTTCCTACTACTGGCTCTAGGAATCGTTCTGTTCGAGAGGTTCGGTTCTCGCTAGGAGTCCCACTAGGGACTCCACTCCTTTTTTCTAGTATAGTTATTATGGGGGTTTTGAATGTGAATTTGTTGTTTAATACTGAGGTGATTGTTTGAACCAAGAGAATGCTTCTTCAGATGAAGATATGGTCGAGAAAGCAAAACAGCTACTTCTACTTACTGACCTCATTGATAAATATCCAAAGGTAGTAGCTCGTAGGGTTTCTGGATTGGTCTACCTCATCATTGCTGGAGGAATATCTTTTGCTACCCTAATCTATATGTCTCTGCAAAATGTTCTTGGACCTATTGACCCAGTACTTGTGAATCTTGTATTTGTCGGAATAAGTCTATTCTTCTCATGGTTAGTGGCTTTTAGACTAGTGTTACCACTAACTCAATCATATCCAAAAGAGCCAGATCCAAAAGAGGGACAAAAAGCCCCCTTCGTAGTTTGGGGGATTCTTGCGGTTGCTATCGTGTCTGTTGCATTGATAACATTCTCAACTAACAATGGTCTCCTTTTCATACCTATTTTGCAAATTATTATGGGCACAGGTTTTCTTAGCAACTACATTCTTGGGAGAAAAAGTGTAGAGGCCGATATCTTCACACGAGAACATCTTCTCTTTTCATTTGCAGTTTTCCTCAGCATTATACCGATGTTTCTGATTCTAGATCTTGCTTATGTCTTACTGATAGTTGTTGATATGGGAGGAATCTATTTGATGGGAATCTATATGCTCATCACATCCGAACGACTTCTTCTAGAGAGTAAAAGGCAGGGATAGGCTTGAGTCTAGATGGGGATCTCCTATCTACATTGGTAGGACTCATGGAAGAAGACCGTGAGACTATGGTCCCTACTCGACTCTCTATTCTTGTCTACCTTTATTTCACTCAGCATGCAACTTTTCCGGTTCTTCAAAAGAAGCTTGGACTAACCTCGGGTAATCTGTCAAGCCATCTCAGGAAATTGGAAGAGCTGGGTCTGATTCGAATCTCGAAACGATTTGTGGATTTGAAGCCCACAACATTCGCCGTGCTGACCAAGGAGGGAGCTGAACGGGTAAGAAGTCAGATGGTCCGCATGCGTGAACTTGTATCAATGGTTGTGGACAAAAAACCCGGTTCAAAGGAGTAGTTTTTGCAACTTCAAGAGGTCTGGAACCTCACCCTTTGTTTTGAGCTTGCCTGCTGAATATGCAGCCATTGGGCTTTCTTTCTTCTCAATTATCTCGAAGAATACTGAAGTATCCATAGTTACTTGAAGCTCTGCATCTGTTTCACCCTCTGCAACCTCAAGGAGCTCTGCATCTCCAATTTTCATGAACATCTTTGCATCAATGTCAGGGAAAATGAACTGTAGCGTCTTGTTGTATTCCTTGAACCTGCGCTGAATCTTGGGATCATCAAATCGTTCTCCAAGGGTCTGAAGCATCGCCAGTATCTTATCTTTAGACATATAGACACCAAGTGAACAGGACCTATAGCCCGAGTTATATCTTTCCAAAGACAAGTTGGAAAGAAGAGTAAGGGGGAGTACTCCCCCTTTTTGGACAGAAACTATAAGCCAAGACCCTTCTGAACACCTTTGCCATAATCAGGATCAGCTTTGTGGAAGTGCTCAAGCATTCGTTTCTGGATGTCTACTGGCACATTCTTCAGAGACCCTACTATGTTCTCGATGAGTCTTGCTTGTTCTTCCTTTGACATCAGTCTGAAGAGATTCCCAGGTTGAATGAAGTCATCGTCAACACGGGGTTGATTGTATCTGTCTGCATCTCCTGAAATCTTCAATGGAGGTTCTCGATAAGCGGGGTCTTCAGTAGGTCCTCCAAAGCTGTTAGGTTCATAATTCAATGCAGCCCCAGCATTTCCATCAAATCTCATGAACCCATCTCGCTGGTAGTTGTGAACAGATGCACTACGAGCTTTATTTACTGGTAGAAGCTGATAGTTAACACCAAGCCTATATCTATGCGCGTCCGCATATGAGAAGATTCTGGCTTGGAGCATCTTATCAGGAGAGAACGAGATGCCCGGTACGACATTGGATGGTGCAAAGGCAGCTTGTTCCACATCAGCAAAGTAGTTCTCTGGATTCTTGTTCAGTTCAAGCACACCAACGTCTATGAGGGGATAGTCCTCATGAGGCCAGACTTTTGTAAGGTCGAAGGGATTCCACCGGTAGGTTTCAGCTTCTTCTTCAGGCATTATTTGGACTTTGAAGTCCCATCTGGGAAAGTCGCCTCGTTCAATTCGTTCGAACAAATCCCGAGTCGCCCAGTCTGGGTCTTCTGCAGTTAGACGAGTTGCTTCTTCAGCACTGAAGCTCTCAATACCCTGCTGTGTCTTGAAATGGAATTTTACCCAGAATCTCTCATTCTTTGCATTGATGAAACTGTAGGTATGACTTCCATATCCATTAACGTGTGCGTAGCCCTTTGGCGTTCCTCGATCAGAGAACAGAATAGTGACTTGATGGAGTGACTCTGGACAGAGTGACCAAAAGTCCCACCACATCGTTTCGTTGCGAAGATTTGTCTGTGGTTCACGTTTCTGCGTATGAATGAAATCACTGAACTTCAGTGGATCACGTACAAAGAACACTGGAGTGTTATTTCCAGTCATGTCCCAGTTTCCTTCTTCAGTATAGAATTTGATTGCAAAACCTCGTACATCACGTACTGTATCTGCTGACCCTCGCTCACCCGCAACAGTTGAGAAACGGAGAAAGACATCAGTCTTCTTTCCGATTTTAGAGAATAACTTTGCTTTAGTATACTTGGTGATATCGTGTGTCACTGTAAAGGACCCATATGCTCCTGCTCCCTTTGCATGTACAACACGTTCAGGAATACGTTCTCTATGGAAATGCGCTAACTTCTCAAAGAGGTGAAAGTCTTGAACCAACAGTGGACCACGTGGACCAGCTGTAATAGAGTTCTGGTTGTCTGCGACAGGAATTCCTGAAGCAGTCGTGAGTTTTTCTTCCTTTCCTTTCTTCTTAGAATCTGTCATGTTCCTCTTTCCTCATTCAAATGTAAATTGTAATGAGAACAATTTACTAATCAGTATAATTTAAGTATTACCACATATAGGAAATAATTAAAGGTCTTCAGATTTCGAATTGAAACTTAACGCTAGAGACGGATTCTGCAATGAACAAAGAGCAACTTATCTCCATGCTACGCAAGAATGGCCACAAGGTCACAACTCAGCGATTAGCAATATGCGAGGAGGTCCTATTGAGTAAGGAGCATCCTACTGCGGAGATGGTTTTTGAAAAGGTGTCCAAACAACATCCTGGTCTTAGTATGACAACAGTCTATCATACCTTGGATATGCTCAAGAAGTTAGACTTGATTCACGAGATAAGATTCGAAGGTAGGTCCTCGAGATTTGACCCTAACACCTCTGTTCATGTAAACATCATATGTCAAAAATGCGGCAAGATATCTGACTACCAATCAGATGAAATACAGAGCCAATGGGATCGTATTGTTTCAGAGATCAAAGTTAGACCTGTCGGGCAGCGGCTTGATGCCTATGTGATATGTGAAGAATGCGAAGAATAGTATTCAACCGTTTGATTTATCAACCATATGCCAGGACATGCTACACTAATTCTAGAGAGAGGATGTCCTTGAGTGAGATCAGTGAAAGTACAAAAAACAAGCAAACTATGGAAACTAATGGAGAGAAAAAGTCAGCATACTATGTATGGGCTGGTGGTCTCGTCTTCACGGTAGTTTTTACTTACATAATCTGGGCAATAGGTCCGCTTCTTGATCCAATATTGGCAACTCTACTTCCAGACCAAGGAGCAGCTTGGTACTTCTGGAAACTACCCACTCGTGATTTCATGACAATGTTCATTGTATGGGGATTCTATCTTGCTCATCAGTTCTCGATTTGGGCAGCCATATACTGGGCTCAGAAGAATCTGACTCAACTTCGTGCAAAACCGACTTCGGGTCTAACGAGGTATAATTGGGCAACTATCATAATCAACTTGGCCTTCATTCTGTTACATCTTGTCCAGACCCATATCTGGTTTGATGGACTTGCCCAAGATGTACCAATTTGGACTAGTCAGGGCTCAGTCATTGTGATGTTGGTCATCATACTCATAATTGAGAATCCAAGACGTGGTTTCTTGCTGGGAAAGAAGATGGGTAAACCAATGACTGCTCGTGTTTCGGGTTTCTTCAGAAGAAACCATCCTTATATCATCGCATGGGCTATTGTATACACATTCTGGTTCCACCCTATGGCTTACGATCCTCAACTAATTAGTGGGTTCTTCTACATGTTTCTACTCTTTACTCAAATCTCTCTTGCATACACTGTTGTGCATGTCAATAAGGGATGGATTGTTCTGTTAGAGAGCTTCGTAGGCATTCACGCCTTCATCGTTGCTACGACGACAGCATCACAGGCGGCTATTGGAATTTGGGTCATGTTTTCTACTGGATTTGCATTCATGTTTGCATTCACTTACATCTTCATCTTTGATGTACGGCGAGAGATACGTTGGGGTGTCATTGCAGCTTACATCGCATCTCTCATCTGGATTTATCTACCAACGCAGTTTGGAGGATATGGAAGAGACCTCAGCTACCTGATGCGTCTTGAGTTCCTCTGGATTCCAATAATTCTGTACTTGCTTGCAGTTGTCTTTTCGGCATTAGTGTTTGTTTACCTTAGACTAAGGAGGTCAACATCTCAAGGATAATTGAAAGTGGGGAGGTTCATCCTCCTCAAACCTCTCTTATGTTTTTGTTATAGCCATTATTTTAGAACACGTGTTCTAAACAAATCAATTAACGCTGTGAAGCCTCTGACAGAAAGATTATATCGTTCGCCACTCTGGAGCTTTTGTAACTACGGCACCTTGGAGAACAGTCCCATGGTCAGCGAGTCAGCTAAGAAACCGGAACAGAAGACCAAGCCAACTGATGTCCTTGTCATTGGAGGTGGAATGGCAGGAATCAATGCAGCCCTAGGGTTAGCAGATGGCGGTCATCGAGCACACATGATTGAAAAAACTGTTGCCATTGGTGGGAATTATGTTGCTATCTACAAGATATTCCCAGCTTTGGAGTGTTCGGCATGTGTTATGACTCCCCTCACATCTTTTGTTGGGAAGCACCCCAATATCAAAATACATCCACTCTCAACAGTGGAAAAGGTGACAGGTAAGGAAGGAAACTTCACAGTCACCATTCGGCAAAAGGCTCGGTATGTGAATGCTGATACATGTACAGGTTGTCAGCTCTGTATCAGGTCATGTCCTGTTGAGGTGCCAAATGAGTATGACTTTGGACTCTCGCTCCGAAAGGCAATCTATATGAATTTTCCACAGCAGATTCCACTACTAGCCACAATAGATAGAGATTCTTGTATAGGTTGTGGCACTTGTGCCTCAGTTTGTCCAAATGACTGCATCATGTATGATGATGAAGACAAAGTCTATGATCTCAATGTGGGTTCGATAATAGTTGCCACCGGTTTTGAAGAATACAAGCCTATTGATTATGGTGAGTATGGGTATGGGGTTTTCCCAAACGTTGTAACCACTCTCGAGTATGACAGACAGACTCACCCAACTGGTCCAACAGATGCACACATGGTTCGACCTTCAGATGGGAAGGAACCTGAACGAATACTGTTCGTGAACTGTGTTGGCAGCAGAGATGTCAGAGAGAACATCAGCGGATACAGTGAGCACTGTAATAGGGTATGCTGCTCGTTTGGGATTAAATTGGCTCAAGTCACGAGAATGCACTATCCCGAGGACCACTGTGAAATCATCTATACCTATATGGACATGAGAACAGCAGGAAAAGCTCTGGAGGAGTTTCTATGGGACTCACAGAAGAACCAAGGCATGAATTTCATTCGCGGTCGGATTGCAGAGATTCAGGAAGACCCTGATACACACGATTTGTTTGTGAAAATGGAAGATACTGAATCTGGAGAGATCATAGAGCTAGACAAGATTTCAATGGTAGTCCTGAACTCGAGCTTCAGGCCCAGCCAGGGTTCTAAGGAGCTGGCCAAGGTGCTCAAAATTGACCTTGATGAAGCTGGTTGGTTCAAAGAGAAGCACCCGAACGTTGCAGCTCTTGAAACAGACCGCCCGGGTATTTTCATCGCAGGGTGTGCGCATGGTCCAAAGGATGGTACAGACTCTGTGAATGAGGGGAAGGGAGCCGCTATGGCTGCACATTCAATCCTACCAGTCCCAACCCCGGAGGTCCCCCCTGAGATTCCTCCAGCAGAGATTACCGAAGAACCACGGGTTGGTGTCTTCATTTGTCACTGTGGAGGAATCATAGGAAACGAGATAGACTCGCCGGGTCTGGCAGAGTGGGCAAAAGACCTGCCGAATGTCGCATACAGTACGGATTACATATTCATGTGCAGTGACCCAGGACAGGAGCTTGTCACCCAAGCAATCAAGGATCACAAATTGAACAGAGTCGTGGTTGGGTCATGTTCACCCTTGCAGCACGAGCAGACATTCAGAAGTGCACTCGAAGCAGCAGGACTCTCAGGATATTATCTAGTTGGGCCTGTAGGTCTTAGAGAGCATCTGGCTCTTGTACACCATAACGATTCACGTGAAATGCGTCAGGAAAAAGCGCAGGACTTAATCCGTAGTGGAGTTGCTAAAGCAGTCAACAATGAGATTGTTCCATTGAAGAAGGTCGAAGTCACACCTGTGTCAATGGTTGTTGGAGGAGGTGTGTCTGGAATGACTGCGGCTCTGGATATAGCCAGAAAGGGCTTTGATGTGATTCTAATCGAGAAGCAGGAGCGTCTTGGTGGTAGACTGAATGAGCTCTATCGATTATTCCCTGCAATGGAGTCGGCCCAAGACATTGTAGATAATCTGACAGCAAAGGTCGAGAGGGAAAAGCGAATACAGGTCTTCCTCAACTCCAAGGTTGTAGGGCGCGATGGATCCTATGGCAACTATGACATCACAGTGGAGAACCTTGAATCAGGAGAACAAGCTGTACATCGTATAGGGTCCATGGTCATTGCAGTGGGCACAGACATCTATGAACCAAAAAAGGGAGAGTATGGCTGGGAGGAGGTGCCCGCCGTTATTTCAACACTTGAGTTGGAACGAAGGCTAAGAAATGGTGAATTGAAAAAGGCTCCAAAGAATCCGGTCTTCATTCATTGTGTTGGGTCAAGACAAAACCCTGGAGAAGGAAACAGGTACTGTTCTAGAGTTTGTTGTTCTGCCGTAATCACTATGCAACACGAACTCAAGGAGATGTTCCCCGACATCAAGATATTTTCAGCATACAAGGAACACATTCGACCATTTGCGACAGGCATGGAAGAGTTGTGGCGAGAGAACAGGCAGAGAGGTGTATCATATCTCCGGTGGGAGCGTGAGAAACCTTTGACTGTTGAGAAGGATTCTAAGGGTGACGGTGCAATTGTTACAGTGTATGATACACTCTCTCAAGAGACCTTCAAAATCAAGTCCGACCTTGTAGTGTTGGCTCTAGGACTTGAAGCTCCACATGATGTAGATGAGTTAGTCAAAGCAATGGGAATCAATCGTGGTCAAGATGGTTTCTTATTAGAAATGCATATGAAATTCAGACCTGTCGAAACTACAGTTCCTGGTGTGTTTCTTGGTGTGACTTACGCGAAAAATGTCAGTGACTCGGTAAATCAAGCTCGTGGAGCAGCAGCTGAAGCATGTATTCCGCTGAATCTGGGAACTGTTGAAATCGAACTCTTGACAGCTGATGTTGATCAGGACCTATGTGTGGGATGCGACCTCTGCCATTATTCAGAAATCTGTCCATATGATGCTGTATCAATGGTTGAGATTGAACCAGGAGTCAAGAAGAGTGTCACCGATGAGATGCGTTGTGAGGGGTGCGGTGCATGTTGTGCCATCTGCCCCACTGGAGCACGAGACCTGCGTTGGTGGCGTGAGAAGAGCTTCCTTGAGCAGACCGAGGAAATGCTGAGGGAGTGAGACCATGGTCTCATTGGATGGCTTGTTGGCTGGCTGGATTGTCCTCAATGAACTCCTCGGAGACCTCAAGGGCAAAGGTGTCTTTATCCCAGACCTGACTTATGCGGACCTTAGGAATGCAAAGATGAGTCTGGAATATCTGCGATCATTTGAGAATGAGATTCGGTCTGGAGAACAGTGCGAGGCGGATGACCAGCTCCGGTTGGAGATGGAGCACACAATACAGCGACTTCGAGACACTCTCATGGTCTGGCTAGAGGAGAAAGAAGGTGTAGAGTACAGAAACGCTTGGGAAGCCCGTTTCTCTTCAGCTATCAGAGAGGAGGGTGAGGGGTTGCAGCCGGAACCACAGGTACACATCTCAGACATACCTAGGGAAAAAGATGTCGGATTCTTCCGCATCAAACTACCTGAAGATATCCCAGTGGAGGTAGTTTCTGAGATTGCTGAGGACTGCATGGTGAATATTTCGCTGGATGGTGAACGACATCTACAGGTCAGCGGCAAGAAGGAATGTGTCAGAGATGCTATGAAGAAACTTGGACAACTCTTCTACGGTGATAGCAAGATAGCGTAATGCTGTCATAGACCTAGAAAGTCATTGATTGGATCCAAGTTCACTCTGTTCAGTTCGAACCCTAGTGGTTCAGGATCGATACCCATCGCAATACCTAGAACTTGAGTGACAAACAGAGCAGGAAGCTCGAGTGAGTTCCCCTCTTCATCCTTGAGGCCTAGCTGCTGGATATCGAATTGTGTATGACATGCTGGGCAGTTCGTCACAACGCAGTTTGCACCTGCACCATTTGCTGAAACCATCTTCTCTTGAAGGATTTTCGTTGCAACATCCTCGCTAGATATTAACAGAGGCGAGCCACAACAACGAAGTTTCATGTCCCAGTGAACACTCTTAGCACCTGTCAGTTCGAGCAACTCATCGATCTTGCCAGGTAGTTCAGGATCATCGAAACCTGCGACATTGGAGGGACGTATGAGATGACAACCCGGATGGAAGGCAATCTTAAGACCATCTAAACGTTTGACTATCTTCTTCTCAATCTCATCCTTCATATCATAAAGAACTTCAACAAAGTGACGAATCTTAACCTTCCCTGTGTATTCAAGACCAAGTGGCTTCAGAGCAGCGTTGACCTTCTTTCTGTAGGACTCGTCATCATGAAGCACATGATCGGTGTCTTTCAGGGAACCAAAGCAGCCATTACAGGGAGTGACAATGTCATGGCCTCTCTGTTCTGCTAGAGCAATATTGCGACCTGACATTGAGAGCCAGCTATTTTCGTCAATTGACTTGAGAACAACAGTCCCACAACATGAGGCTCCGTCAAAGTCTATCAGCTTGATGCCTAGCTCCTTTGCCACCGCACGCATGGAAGATTCATAGTTGTTGAACCTGCTTGGAATTGCACACCCAAGGAAGACTTCGTAACTCTGAGTCATCTTACTCATCCTCCTCCAATTTCATGAGTTTCATTTTATTCAGGACCTTCTTCGTGTCTGCGACATTCAATTCTGGAACCGGATCAAGCTCGAGGTCGTCGCGCTCCCAATCTGTGGGTTCATAGAGTCGACCTGTATCGTAGAGTGATTGTCGTGCACCAATGTAACCAGCAGGTGTGATTCCCTTCTTGAAGGCCATATTCTTCAGACCAAACAGGATGTCTGTGATGTCTATTCCTTGTGGACAACGTTCCTGACATGTGTAGCAGGTAGTGCAAAGCCATACCATGTCAGTTTCGAGAACTTCTTTCAGACCAAAGAGAAGCATTCGCATGACTTCGTGGACTTGGATATTCACCTTATCCGAAACCGGACACCCAGCACTGCATTTGGCACATTGGAAACATGTTGTGAGGTCTTGACCTCCAATCAGTTTGGAAACCTCGTTTGTGAACTCAGTATCCAATGTTTTGAACTTCTTCCCATCAAATGACTTGAACTGACCCCAAGACTCTGTCACTCTTATCGCCTCCTTGGTCTCAATGGACTTGGTCCAAGTTTATCAGCCATATCCGCGAACTTCTTCACGGTTTCAGCCCAAATCGACCCCTCACTCGCACTGATGTGCGTGAAATGTAGTCGCTCGGGCTCAAGTCCAGCCTTCTCAATGATTTTCTTCGCAATGGCAAATCTACGTTCGAATGAGATATTGCCGTCTACATAGTGACAATCGCCAATGTGACACCCGGATATCCAGACCATATCCGCACCAAGTCTGAAGGCCTCCAGGATGTGTTGTACACTCACTCTTCCAGTACACATGACCCGGATGTCCCTAACATTCGATGGCTGTTGGAAGCGGGATACTCCAGCACTGTCTGCACCCGCATATGAGCACCAGTTACAGAGGATTGTAAGAATTCTAGACTCATTTGCAGGCATGTTCTCTAGTGCCGTACGAATCTGGGTGATGATCTGGTCATCCGTGAAGTGTTTCATAGTGATAGCACCAGCGGGACACCCTGCTCCGCACTTACCGCAGCCCTGACATAGAACTGGATTTGTCACAGCATAGTCGTGGCTACCATCACCAGGAACAACCTCGATGGCATTATAGGCACAGTTAATCTCGCAAGTTCCACAGCCCACACAAATCTCGGGGTCCACAACGGACACAATGGCCTCAGCTTTTCGTATTCCCCTGATGAGAGGAATGAGTGCTCTAGAGGCGGCTGCTTGACCTTCATTGATAGATTCACCAATGCTCTTGGGAGCAGTGGCAGTACCTGCCACGTAAACACCATCTGTCTGAAAGTCCACAGGTCTCAGTTTGGGATGAGCCTCCATGAAGAAACCGGAGAGGTTCAGTGGGACCTTGAATAGCTCTGAAACCTCTTTGTTTGGTCGTGGCACCATCCCTGTGGCTAGGACTGTGTGGTCGACATCAATGGTTAATTCTGCTCCTAGGACTTGGTCCATGACAGTGATACTTAGAGCCTTGTCCTTGCCTTTCTTAACTTCCGGTGGTGAGTCACCATCAAACCTTACGAATACAACACCCTTCTTACGGGCTTCTCGGTATTTGTCCTCCGCCTCATAGAAGACTCGAAGATCACGGTAGAAGTGGAACACTCGCGAGTTCGGATACTTCTCAAGTAACTCAAGAGTGTGCTCGATAGCCACCATGCAACAGATGCCAGAGCACCATGTCCGGGAGCTTTCTAAAGTTGCATCCTCACGGGAGCCTGCACAGTGAATGACTGCAAAGGTTTCTCCATCTTCGATATCCTCACCACTAGTAACTCTGTGGTTGAACTCCACCTCGGTCATGACTTCTGGAAGTTTCTTGAAACCATAGAGACCCTTCTCCTCAAGGGCGACCGCTCCAGTGGCAACTATAACAATACCAACTGTCAGGGTTTTCTTCTTCTTCCCAGTCTTTATGACGACCTCAAACTCACCTATCGAACCTTTTGCATCTATGACCTCAGAGTTCAACATGAGCTTGACATTCTCTCTACCAGAGATTCTGCTCTCATAGTCAGCCACAATCTCTGATGCTGGTCTATGATCAAAATTGACTGTGGAAAGTTCATTGAGAAAACCACCCACCCTGTCTTGTTTCTCCACAAGGTAGACATTGAAACCCTTATGAGCAATCACCTCAGCTGCAGCCATTCCTGCGACTCCAGCACCGATGACTAGGACAGAGGGTTCTATCTGGGTCACTGCTTCTTCCTGCGCCTCGAGCAGTTTTGCTCTAGCTACGGACATACGTACTAGGTCCATGGCTTTTGATGTTGCCTCATCCTTGTCAGCCTGGTGGACCCAAGAACAGTGTTCTCGAATGTTGGCAAGTTCAAACAGGTACTTGTTGAGTCCTGCTTCTTCGATTGTCGCTCTGAACAGTGGTTCATGAGTTCTGGGAGTACAGGAGGCTACTACTAATCGGTTGAGCTTGTGCTCTTTGATGGCATCCTTGATGACAACCTGAGCATCTGATGAACATGAATAGAGAAGGTTCTCAGAATACACTACATTTGGGAGTTCGCTTGCATACTGAGTGACCTCAGCCACATCTACAGTGCCAGCAATGTTGATTCCACATGAACAGATAACCACACCAATGCGAGGCTCCTTAGCAATGAGTTCCAAGTCTTCCTCTGTGAGGGCTTCAGTTTCTTCTCCCGGTGGAATTGTAATGTCTAAAGCTGCTAGAGCAGCGGCAGCGCTGCCTTGAGCAACTGAGTCAGGGATGTCCTTAGGCATATGGACTGCCCCACACATGTGAACTCCAGGCACATTGGTTTTTGATATCATGAGTGACTTCATGTCTGGAAGTACAAAACCAGATTCATCTGTTTTAATACCTAGTTGCTCGAACATCTTTGTGTCTGAAGAGGGAACCATTGCAGGACAGAGCACTACCAGGTCATACTTGTCAACTAGGACATTGTGACCCTTTGCATCACTATGGCGAACAACGAGATCCTTTGTACCATACTCCTCTTGAATCTCACTCGGAATTCCTTTCACATAGTGAATATCGTATTCAGTTTCTCCCCTGACGAGGAACTCTTCAAATCCTTTGCCAAATGCACGCATGTCGTTATACAGAATGTCGATGTGCACCTCAGGGGTATGTTCCTTGGTAATGATGGCCTCTTTTGTAGCGTATGTGCAGCATATCTTTGAACAATAGGAACAGTGATTGACATCTCTTGAACCCACACATTGAACGAAGGCTATCCGATGAGGTTCGCGGCCATCTGAGGGTCGCATGACAACACCCCCAGTAGGACCACTAGCAGACACCATGCGTTCATACTCCAGTGCGCTCACAACATTGGGGAAACGACCGTAGCCATATTCTGGAACAGTTGTAGGATCAAGAAGCTCATAGCCAGTTGCCACGATGATTGATCCAGCATTGATTACCATTGTTTCATCGGCTATTTCAAAGTCGATGGCTTCGGCCTTGCAAGTCTTTACACAGACCATGCACTCAATGCAGTTCTCAACATCAATTGTAGCGATGTTTGGAACAGCCTGTGGAAACGGAATATAGGCAGCCTTTCGCATCTTGAGCCCGAGATCATACTCGTTAGGCACTTCTATTGGGCAGACTCTCTGACAATCACCGCAACCTGTACATTTCTCAGCATCGACGCGGCGGGTACGCCTTAACACCTTAACTGTGAAATCGCCCTGCTTACCAGTGACTTCTGTCACTTCCGAGTAGGCCAGTATCTCAATATTTGGATGACGTGAGCAGTCGACCATCCATGGTCCTTGGATACACATACTGCAGTCTAATGTCGGGAATGTCTTGTCCAGCTGTGACATATGACCTCCAATTGAGGGCAGCTTCTCAACAAGGAACACTTTGACACCCATCTCAGCGAGATCGAGTGCGGCACGCATCCCTGAGATTCCTGCCCCGATTATGACGACCGGTTTCGATATGGGCTCAGCCATTATTCCGTCACTCCGAAGAGATATCGCCTCGATGCAAGAACGCCCGATAAAATGTTTCCCATCGGACAGTAGTTGGGTTGTGAATCGTTGAGCACAATGAATGGCGCCAAACCTTGTGAGTTAACAATTTCTAATCCGTGAACTTAATATTACAGAGATAACGTCCCACAATTATGAAGGCGACTAGGCTCTATACTCGAGCTTACCTCACACGTATTAAATTCCGAGGGGAGGGACAAAGAGTTGATGACCTCAGCAAGATTGAGATTGTAAACTTTTCACGGCCCCCAAAGATTCACTCGAGCTGATTACAGAACCTCGTCCTTTTTTCTCTTGATTTGAATTCAGATTACTAATTATAGTGAAGTGTTCTGAAGGGTCATAAAGCCTAACTATGTAAAAAGAGGGTTATGAGGTCTTTTTCTGTTTGGTATCTTGTAGGTTACTCAATGGTCATTATATATTGAAATGAGAACGCCTCGTCGGTGAATTATTACTTGAAGAGAACAACTCTACTCGGAAAAGCATTACTTCTTACAATGCTGTTCCTACTTGTTTCATCCATCGCCACTGTAAACGCTTTCACGCCAAGCGATGATGATGGAGATGATGATTCTAAGGATGATTCTCATGAAGATGAGAAGGAGCCGGACGAATATCGTGACCCTGATGGAACAGCGTGGATACAGACAGATATCATGACTGTGATGCTAGATCCAGAAATACCATCATACCAATACTGGTACACCTCAGACGACAATGGTTCTCTAACTCGATTCATGGTCAACTATCTCATGATTGTGGAGTTCGAGGATGACAATGAAGATGGTGTATATCAACCCAATGAAACACTTGCTTTCGCACCCCTTGACGCTTTTGAGTGGAGTCTTCAGACTGGCGCCATCACCAATGAACAAGGTAAGAACACAGAGGTCTACGCCTCCTATACAAAGGGAGGTCTCAGTGGAGACTGGGAAGATGACTGGTTTGAGGATTGGATGCCTGGTTATGAAGACGAAGAGGAGGATAATGAAACTCTTCTGGCAAGCGAAGGTGAGGAAGATTACGACTATGATTTCACTAGGTTCAAGTTTATGACACTACAGTTCTACGGCCATATCTACATGGATGACTACAATGGAACTGTCACAGATGATGAGGGAGTCAAGGCGAACTACACTGTCCTCGGAGGTGTTGAACTCAAGATTGACATTGAGATAGGCAACTTCCCATTCCTCTCAAACACTTCAAGTGTTGCAGTTTTGAACTATCTCCGCGAAGATGTAGCATCAAGCGATGAGTATGATCACCACTTCATTCTCCATGAAGACTCTGGTGATGATGAACATGACTCTAGCGAGGAGATGGAGCATCTTGGAGAGGTGTTCGAGGACCATGATGAGGATGATGATGGAGAGGAAGATGAGGTCCAAGAAATATCATTTGTTGACGCCACAACAGATGTCACTCATGGATTCTATCGATGGCTGGACACTGCAGTGATGACCCTATTGAATGGTTCAAAAATCGCTGTGGATGTTTCTGCATCATACTGGACCGACGGGAACGGTCTATTGCTCTTCTTCGCATATCCAAACTTCAATGGAGGTTCAATCCTTCATGATCCCTCATTGAGGCTAATTGAGGGTGGATCGCCATACACGCCACAAGTTGGTTTGCTTAACCTACCTATCGAGTCCTATGCATTGATTGGAACCGCAGTTATCTTGATTGCAGGTGTCGGCCTGGCAATCAAGCGTCGTTAAATATCTCAGGAGGGAGGCGACTCCCTCCAACATTTTATCATGTACCGGAGTATTCATAGAGAAAATAAGCATGGGAGATACGATCTAGATGGTCAATAACAGGCACGCTATGATTGCAACCATATTCATTCTTGTAATCCTCTTTTCAACAAGTTCAATTATACTGGTTAGTGGGCAGCAAGTCGGCAATCAAAACATCCTCATGACCAACATGGACATCAAAGCGAAATTAGGAAATGATTGTGGTACATCACTCATTGTTCAGTCCGAAGTTTGGAACGTTGGGGCAATATCATATGACTTCTTTGATATCAGGATAGATGTGAGAAGTCTTAATGTTTCAAGTGCTTCATTGAATGGGACAGCAGTCCAAACAACAGTCATTCCGGAAAGCAATTACATGGTTGTTAGATTGCACCCAGTCACACCTATGGCAGTTGGTACATCGTTCACACTCCACCTCAACCTAACAACTCAGTGCCTTCAGGAGCAAATAGGCCTCAGCGAAGACCAGTCAATGTATCTCAATCATTTGATATATTATATCAGACCCTTTAATGAGATTCAAAATCTGACCTTCACAGCAATCCTTCCGGCTCATGCAGTACTTCAGACTGGTGTTTCCGCGCCTTTGTTTCCAAGCCCCACCTCGAATCATACTGACGGACAGAGCTCAGTCTTTGTCTGGTTCAGTGACCAACTCCTGCCCGGGCAGGAAGTGGCATATATTGTGAAGTATGAGATTCCTGCCGCAATTATACAGACAGTTCCTGTTCAAGCAAGTCTTATGCAGTTTGTTCCATTCGGTCTTTTGTTTCTCATCATAGGAGCTGTAGCAGTTCTCTTTATGGAAAGAATTCCTCTAATTATCAAGCGATTCAAGACAAGGACCGTGATTACACCAGTCAGACTCTCAAAACAGGAGGAGGACATTCTATCATTTCTAACAAAGAGAGGAGGATCTTGTCCTCAAAGAGAGATCTATGAAGAACTTGACATGTCGCAATCACTTGCCAGTACAATTCTGACTTCGCTAGAAGAACGGAAACTGATTCGACGATTTAGAGAGGGTAGAGAAAACATGGTCCATATCATGGAAGACATGTGAAGCAAGTTATGCCTTGGCCTCTATACCGAGTCGCTCCCAATTGGGTTCGCTTTTTCTTTGCATATACTGTAAGTGAGTTTTCAGGCCGAATTCATCTGGTTCATGACCAAAAGCCAGCGCAAGGAGCTCAACGACATGGAGTACATCAAAATTGTATTCTTCCTCGAAGTGTTTTTGAATCTCAACCTGTCCCATGTCAAGCTGTAGCTCACAGAAAGGACAAGGTGTGATAATCATATCAGCTCCGCCTGCTTCAAGCAGACTGTCGAACTTCTGTTTTGTGAACTCAAGAGCGATTTTGACATCAGCAGTTCTTACGGCTCCTCCTGCACCGCAGCAAATCAGTTCATCCTTATACGGAACATATTCAGCTCCGGAAGTTTCGCACAGTTCCCTGAAAATATGTGGACGCTCAGAGTCATCTTTCTGTTTGATGAGTTTTGGTCGCATCCAATGGCATCCTGGGTGAAGAGCCATTCGGACACCCTTGAATGGGCGTGTGACTCTCTTACGTATCTTGTCAAGACTAACATGGCTATATAATGCATCAACGTAGTGCCAAACTTCGATGGTCCCCTTGAACTCTCTGTCAATTGCTGCAAGATTCTCATTCACAGCTTCTCGAAGTTCTTCATCATGTTTCAACTCATAGTTTGCATCCCAGAGACTAGCAAAGCATCCATTGCAACCTGTAGTGATTGGGTGACCACCAGCTTCTGCAATAGTTAGATTACGAGCTGCAATTGTTGCCCATGTCACTCGATCAAAGGATCCAAAAACACCAGGAGCAGGACAGCAAGTTGCCCCTTCCATATCAAGGAGATCCATTCCTAGGTCTTTGAATACAAGTTTTACTGCACTCTCAACGCTGGGGTATCGATGAGGGATGATGCATCCAAGGAAGTGGTAGAACGATTTCTTTGCCAATGATATCACTCCTCCTTCTCAGCCACCAATTTGTCAAATCCGGTTTTCTTAGCAATTTTCCGAATTTCTTCAACAGCTTCTGGATGAGCACTGGCGTTTGGTGGAATTCGTTCAATACCAACCTTTTCTCTCAGATTCTCCCATGATTCCTTGTCCAAAGGAACGGCATGTCCAGTTTCAAGCACTTTCAGTGCAACTTTCTGATGGGGGACTAACATGTAGCCTTCTGCCACTGCAACGTTTCTGATAGCCTTGATTACATCTGTGGGTTTTACATCTTGGGGGCATCGATCAGTGCAGGTATAGCAAGTAGTGCAGTACCAGAGCTCTGGAGCGGAGATGCATTGTTCTTTGAGACCGAGGAGGGCTTTTCTGATTATTCCACGGACAAGATAGTTGGTTCGAGCTCCAGCAGGACAACTCCCACTACAAGTACCGCATTGGTAGCAGTTCTGAATATTGGGACCGCCTGTCTTCTTAATCATCTGAACGAACGAGTCATCCGGAGTATCAATGACGATTGCAGGTTTTTCCTCGGTACTGGTCAAGATTAACACACCGACTGCGCCGTGGCTTTGAATTACAGCCTTAAATCCGTGTTGTTCAGGTCGTTAAGTTCATACCATCTAATGTCATGAGTATTGGTGATGTTATGTCCAAATCATGAAACTGAGAAGAGAATCATCTCTCAATCCATTGGTATATGCTCAGAGTGTATAAGAAATGGTCTTCAGTCAATAGCACAAAAGACACACGAAACACTTCGGGTACGTGACCGATTGGTTCCATCTGTTCCAACCCATGGATCCACAACCTGTGACGATTGCGGGAACCACTGTAGACTCAATGAGGGGGATATCGGATTCTGTAACATTAGGATTGTCAAAGATGGACGGGTAATAGATAGGTATACTGATCAAGCAGTCGTTTCGTGGTACTTTGATCCACTTCCAACTAATTGTGTAGCAGATTGGGTCTGTCCAGTAACTTCAGAACGAGATTTGGGATTTGGTCATAAACGATTGAAAAATCTAGCAGTCTTCTATGGCTCGTGCAACTCAGATTGCCTGTTCTGTCAGAATGCAAGCTATCGAACAATGATGGCAAAGGGAAAACCATTGCTGACCCCTCAAGAACTGGCAAATGCCGCAGATGATTATACTGCGTGTGTATGTTACTTTGGTGGAGACCCAGCATGCAATCCTTCACATTCACTGGAAACATCTAGACTACTAAATGAAGAGAAGCATGTGAGAGTGTGCTATGAAACAAATGGAAACATCTCAAAGAAGTGGTTAGATAGTATAGCAAGTGTCGTTGCTAATACTGGAGGGACCTTCAAGTTTGACATCAAGGCTGTGACACCGGAAGTTTATCGTACCCTGACCGGAGTTTCAAACTCAGTCATGCTACGTAACTTCAAGGAACTCTCAGCAATGAAGAGAGATCGTGAGGGTGAGTTTCTAGTTGCTAGTGTTCTTCTTGTTCCAGGATATGTTGACATTCCGGAGGTTAAGAGAATCTGTAGCTTCATAGCAGAGAATGACACAACCATACCAACAGCGCTTCTTGGATTCTCTCCACATCACGCCATGAGTGATCTCCCACGGACTAGTCGTGCTCATGCTCAAGCTGCACTAGACACTGCAAATGATGAGGGTTTGACAAATGTAAGAGTTGGGAATCTTGGTCTACTTGGGCGTGACGACTATTTCTTCTATTGATTGTCCTACATGCAAAGCCACAATAAGTCAATCCTTATATTCCGCATATAGTGCGACCGAAGTATTGAACGCAGAGGTCTTAGAATGCCTGATAGCTCCACCTGGGAAATCATCGACGACGAAGA
This sequence comes from Candidatus Thorarchaeota archaeon, assembly GCA_050124975.1. Lineage (GTDB taxonomy): Archaea > Asgardarchaeota > Thorarchaeia > Thorarchaeales > Thorarchaeaceae > SMTZ1-45. The sequence continues at coordinate 24,535 of JASFEF010000005.1, forward strand.
CATTGACCCAGATTTTGTAGATGAGATTGTGAAAGCTGGGGCCGATAGGATTCGGACATGTATCCAATGTGGAACCTGCTCCAGTGTCTGTCCAAGTGGTCGACAAACCGCTTTCAGGACTCGTGAACTCATGCGAAAGGCTCTACTCGGTCTCAAGGATGAAGTCTTATCAAGCCCTGACCTCTGGCTTTGTTCAACCTGCTACACTTGCCTAGAGAGATGTCCCAGACAGATCAAAGTCACTGATGCGATACTCATAATGAGAAACATGGCTGTGGACCATGGATTCATGCTACCTCAGCACAAGAAGGCATCTCAGAAACTTCTCTCAACTGGTCATGCCGTTCCAATTGATGACGCTAATCGAAAGATTCGCAAGAGTCTAGGACTTGATGAAATCCCACCAACAACTCACTCGAATAAGAAAGCGCTTGAGGAAGTCCAAGAGCTAATGAAGCAGACTGGATTCAAGGACCTCATAGAAGGCCAGAAGAAGGAGGGAAAGTGAGTTGACTAAAGCGCAAACTTACTCTTTTTTCCTTGGTTGTGTAATGCCAAATCGGCTTCCGGGTCTGGAGGCAAGTATACGGGCTGTACTCCCAAAACTAGGCGTCCAAATTGAAGATCTCGAAGGAGCAAGCTGTTGTCCAGCCCCAGGTGTTGTCCGTTCTTTCAGTGAACCGACTTGGTTAGCTCTAGCGTCAAGAAACCTTGCACTTGCAGAGATGTCAGGTCATGACATTATCACCGGCTGCAATGGATGCTATGCCACGTTCAAAGAAGCACTAGCAGAAGTTCGTGAGCACCCGGCCCGATTGAAGGAGATCAGGAAGATCTTCAAGGGCATGAACCTCAAGTTCAAGGGCAAAGTTGAAGCAAAACATGTCATTGAGATTATTGCTGAGTTGGGACCAGATTTCGTCCGTAAAAGTGTAACCCGGTCACTTGAGGGATTGAAAGTAGGAGTTCATTACGGATGCCATCTTCTGAAACCGAGCAAGAACAGACCATGGGAACAGGTACAGAGACCTACCTTTCTTGATGAGCTTGTGGAAGCAACTGGAGCTGAGAGTGTGAAGTATAAGGACAAGAACTTGTGCTGCGGTGCTGGAGGCGGGGTTCGGGGTTCTCAGGTAGCACTGAGTTATGATATCGCAAAAGAGAAGCTTGACATTCTGATTGAAGCTGGAGTCGACTGCATTGTTGACGTCTGTTCTTTCTGTCACCTGCAGTATGAAACCGCTCAGGCTCAGTTAAACAAGGAGATTGGCAAGAACAGGTATAAGATTCCAGTTGTCTATTACACCCAGTTACTTGGTCTAGCGATGGGACTTGAACCGACTGAACTGGGTCTGGATAATCATGTTATCAGTACAAAGCCATTACTTTTCAAGATTCCAGACTAGACCCATTTCCTTGCAGCATAATACACGACTAGAGCCATTACTCCACTTGAGAATAGAAGAATCGCTACGAAAAGGATGATTCGGAACTCCAATCCAGTTGGAGTCGTCGTTGGTGTTGGAGATGTGGGTGTGCTTGTTGGTACTATTGTTCCTGCAGTGAACAGGCTGTCAGAGCGATCAGACGAGAAGTAAATCCCGTCCCTAATTCGGACTTCAACGAGATATGTGTCCGTAAGGACCAGGTTTGAGCAATCCCATTCATACCATGTCAAATTTGTGGAGGATATGAGAGTTTCAAAGGATGTGCCAGAGTCTGACGAGTAGAGTACATCGTAAAGCAGTATATCATCAGCATTTTGATCTGATCCTGACCAAGTTATGTTGTGAACACTTTCCCATGTTTCGTTCCCATTTGGAGTGAGAACAACAACTTTGGGCACAAAATAATTGCCAATGTAGACATCAGTTATCTCGGAGATCAAGACAGATCCATTCTTCAACCATGCAGTGGATGTGATGGTACAGGTTGCATTATTCCCAAGAGCTCGAGTGTCAATCTCCAGTTCGGTGTGATTATCTTCTATCACAAGAAACGCAGGAATTGCAGGAGCGAAAACCTCAAGCCTTGACCTGTTTACATCCTGAGATGTCCATTCTGCTTTCAGTGTCAAATGATCCCCTGCAATGGAGTCTCCAGATTCTATGGGTGTAGGTGTCAAATTTGTGCGTGTTGTATAGGTCAGATTGAGATGGGGAATTTCTGCAGAATGAAGATACTGGTTAATTGATGTAATAGATAGTGCGATGTTTTCATACGAGAAACTCGCCATCGGCACAGTGGCTGTTAGTAACACTATCAGTATCAACACAGGCCCTTTTCCAATCCTTACCAATTTCCTAGTTTTAGTTCTCAATCTCTCTCACCCTCTGGGAATGGTTGCTCTCTCCAAACTTTCAGTGTTTCATACCATAGTACAACACAGGCTGACACAAGCAATACCAGAAGTATTCCTGAATACCAGTCCATGTTTATCCAAAACAGCAGACTTCCAAGTGCAGCTGTGAGTGAAGTGTAGAAGGTAGCATAAAACAGAAAGCGGGGAACCATTATGCGACCTCGACCCATGAACTGGTTTAGTATTCCTATCCTAACATCCCGTATTACAGTATACTGGCCATGGACATCTTTTTCAACAAGCCCAAATTGTTTCAGACGTTCTAGATGATGCATTGAAAGTGATGGGCTTGAAAGTTCGGCACCTCTTTGTATCTCACGAGCTGTCAAAGGTTCAGGGTGTCGTAGCATGTACCAGTAGACGCTTAGGGTCTTGCCTTTAATAAGCTCAGCCAACTCGTCATCGGTTGGTTCCTCCTTAGTCAAGACCTACGACTCCTTTTTCAGGAGGCAAGATTACTATCCTCGGCTCTTAAACCCTGTTGATTATGCTCTTGAAAAGTAGGTCCCTCAAGGTAAGGCTAAAATAGCTTGTACGTGCGCCAAGGTTCACGCCTGAACAGGTATCTGTTACGGGAAATACAGAGTGGACTCTTGTCAGAGGGTTCAAGGAGAAAGACATTGATGTCGATGGTCCGGAAACCAATAACACCGAAACCTCCGAGGACAAGAGAGAAGGTACTTGTCATCCTCCGGGAACAGTGTAAGCAGTGCATGCTCTGTATCGAGTTTTGTCCCAAGAATGTTCTATGTCTCACCGATATATACAATCGAAAGGGATACCATCCAGTGACCGCATGTGACATAGATGCCTGTGTCAATTGTGAGTTCTGTGAGAGGATCTGTCCTGACATGGCAATCTTCTTAGCTGACCGCGAGCAGGCTGAGAAAGCCTACAAAGCTGGTGCTCTCGAAGAGGGCACGGACATTCCTGAATTTGAGAAAGATTCGCCCATGAAGGAGGGAGAATAGATGCCTGAACGTGTTATGTTCACGATGGGCGATATTGCTAGTGCTGAAGGTGCTCTAAGCGCAGGATGTCGTTACTTTGGAGGATATCCAATCACACCAGCAACAGAGATTGCTGAATGGATGTCACAAAGAATGCCGGAACTGGGAGGGGCTTATGTTCAGTACGAGGATGAGATAGCCTCTATCACCAGTGTGATTGGAGCCTCTTGGACCGGTGTGAAATCAATGACTGCAACTTCTGGGCCAGGAGTGAGTCTTATGCTCGAGGCAATCGGTCTAGCAGTCATGACAGAAACTCCTCTTGTTCTTGTTAACATAATGCGTGGTGGACCAAGTACTGGTCAACCAACAAAGGGACAACAGGGTGATGTCATGCAGGCCAAGTGGGGTAGTCATGGAGACTATCAGATTATTGCACTGACTCCAGCATCTGTTCAGGAGATGTTTGATCAGACCGTGCAGGCATTCAATCTGTCTGAACAGTTCAGAACTCCAGTTTTTGTGCTTGCGGATGAGACAGTCGGTCACATGAGAGAACGTCTGGTGATTCCAGCTAAGAAAGACTTGAAACTTGTATATCGTAAGATGCCAACTGTAGATCCCTCAGAATATCTTCCCTTCGAGGCAGATGATGATCTTGTTCCACCAATGGCACTCTTTGGTTCGAAGTATCAATTCTACGCCACTGGCTTGACCCATGATAAGCGTGGTTATCCTAGCGATAAGGAGAATATCCAGATTGAACTCGTGACACGACTCAATGATAAGATTGTGAAAAATGCAGACAAAATCATTGACTTGGAGAGATTCATGCTTGATGATGCAAAGATTGCCGTCATCTCCTATGGAACTCCTTCAAGAAGTGCAAAGAGAGCTATCAGAGATGCTCGTGAACAGGGAATCAAGGTTGGCATGCTACGACTCAAGACTGTGTGGCCCTTCCCAGAAGAACAAGTGGCACAACTAGCTTCGGAAGTGGATCAAATTATCGTAGCCGAGCAGAACTTGGGACAAGTCTACTATATGGTGAAAGGCGCAGCCTCACCCACTCCAGTGCATCTTATGACAAAACCAGCAGGTATGCCTCAGCTCCCACATGAGATTCTTGACAAAATCAAAGAGATCAAATCCCTCTGATTTTCACAATTGGGTATTTGTTGCAAGAAGACATCTATTCAGACTAGTAAAAGGATAGGTTGCTAAACGCACTCTTGCTGATTCGCCTTATTACAAAGAAGATGATTGAGATAATCGAGAGTATAGAAACGTATGTCTTTTTTTTTCCTAAAATCATGGCCGTTTCGTATCACTCTGTATGTAGTCTGTGTTCGAATCGATAAGAAAGAAAAACATCAACTCGTTCAGTAATAATTCCTCAATTGTGATAAGATACTCATTTTCAGAGTCATAAAACCCCGAAGGCTTTATTTCAATTTGTAACTGATAGAATGGACGAATGGTTCTGTGGAATCGTGGTACAAAGACGTAAGTCCGTTGCTAACAGAGTCACATCATCGCGTCACCAATACCCCCACCAGCAGAGAAGGTGCGGACCTCCTTTTTCTGAACCTAAATCATAATGATGTGTAAATATGGAAATCTTGAACGATACGAGGATTGGTGTGTTTGTCTGCCACTGCGGGTTGAATATCGCAGGTTCTGTTGATGTGGCTTTGGTTAGTGAACATGCAAAAGCACTACCCAATGTAGAGCATTCTGCAGATCTGATGTTTACATGTTCGACAGATGGTCTGAAGACAATACAAGATGCAATCAAGGAGCATGACTTGAATCGAGTGATTGTTGCTTCATGTACACCAAGAACTCATGAACCAATATTCAGGAAGACAATCGAAGGTGCAGGTCTCAATCGGTTTCTCTTTGAGATGGTGAATATCCGCGAGCATGTGTCTTGGTGCACGATGCACGACGAACATGGAGCGAATGAGAAGGCCAAACGTTTGGTCGAAATGGCTGTGGCCAGAGCAAGACATCTTGAACCACTTGATCTCGAGAGTGTATCGATTATTCCCGAGATAGCAGTGATTGGAGGAGGTGTGGCCGGCATCTCTGCCGCGCTTAGTGCGGCTAACGGCGGTTATCAGGTTCACTTAATCGAGCGCCGTCCTACAATTGGAGGCCAGATGGCCTTGCTAGACAAGGTGTTCCCACAGAATGACTGTGCCATATGTATTCTGGGCCCAATAATGGCCTCAGTTGAACAGCATCCAAACATCAATCTATTGACATATAGTGAGGTGGAGGATGTCGACGGATATGTTGGCAATTTCAAGTTGAAGGTTCGAAAGAAGGCGCGATACATCGACCCTGAGAAATGCAATTCATGTGGTGAATGTGTTCCAGTTTGCCCAATTTCCATTCCTAACGAATATGAGTTTGGTCTTGTAGAGGGTAAGGCAATCTATAGGCCATTTCCGCAAGCAGTGCCCAATACCTTCTCAATTGAGAAGAAAGGCATATCTTCGTGCAGAAATGCATGTCCTGCAAATGTGAATAATCAGGGATTTATTGCTCTCTTTCGAGAAGGAAAGATGAAGGAAGCTCTTGATGTCCTTCGTGATGGAGCACCACTTCAGCGAGTTCTCGGGCGTGTCTGCCATCATCCTTGTGAGGATAGTTGTGTTCGAAATGATTACGACGAAGCAGTAGCTATCAGGCTCTTGAAGAGGTATGTAGCTGACTACGTAGCTGAGAATGAATACGACGTCCCAGAAAGTATAGAACCTTCGTTACACGAGAAGGTCGCAGTTGTTGGTGCCGGTCCATCTGGACTGACATGTGCCCTTTATCTTCTGTCCAAGGGCTATCCTGTCACTGTCTTTGATTCATCCAACAAACCAGGAGGTCTGATTTCAAGCTGTATCCCAGAGTATCGTGTGTCGAATGAAGTTGCTATGAAGGATATTGAATGGATTCTTGGTCACGGCATCACGGTTCAGTTGAATACTACAATAGGGACTGATATCAGCTTAGACCAGCTCAGGAAAGACTTCGACGCTGTCTATATCGCAGTGGGTGCACAAGACCCTGCGAGGCTGAATCTCGAGGGGATGAAGAGGAGGGGAGTTTTGTATGGCATTCCATTCCTGAAGAGCGTAAAGAAGGGAAGACCACCCAAGGCTTTCGGAAATGAGGTCATCGTGATTGGTGGAGGAAATGTAGGGATTGACTGTGCAAGGACTTCTGTTAGACTTGGGGCAAAGAAGGTAACATTGGTTTGTCTGGAAACTAGAGACCTTTCATCTCGGGACAGAATGCCTGCTCATGACTGGGAGATTGAGGATGCCGAGGAAGAGGGAGTGAAGATATTGGGCTCTCTTGGTCCAGCCAAGATACTTAGTGAAGGGGGTAGAATCACAGGACTCGACACAACTGTTTGTACATCAGTATACACAGCTGACGGCAAGTTCTCCCCGACTTTCTCGAAAGATGAGGGTCCGACAATCAAAGGTGACACAGTCATCATAGCTATAGGGCAAAGAACAGATTTGTCCGGTTTCGAAAAGTTAGATACAACTCCAGGAGGGGGTCTTGTAGTTGATGAATACACACTCGAAACCAGTATGCCTGGGATCTTTGCTGGAGGCGATGTTGTGACAGGACCATCGAGTGTGATTGAAGCAATCGCTCACGGTAAGGAGGCTGCTGTTTCGATTCAACGTTATTTGACAGGGGAGGACCTGTACAAGGGTCGAAAACGAGAGATGCACATTGTTTCCAGTGATGAGGTTGATTTTGAACAATATCCACAATTTAAGAGAGCAAGACCTCGAACCCTGAGTCGAAAAATGAGAAGAACCAGCTTTGAGGAGGTAGAGCTTGGATTCCTCAAGAAATACGTCGTACAAGAAGCAGAACGATGTATGAGTTGTGCTGTATGCAGTGAGTGCAAAGAGTGTCTTGAGAAGTGTGAACCTGATGCGATAGATCATGACATGAAAGATGACCTGGTGGAACTGGACGTGGGTGCCATTATCGTGGCTACAGGAGGAGAATCATACAAACCAGTTGAGTCCAGAGAGTATGGATTTGGTTTTCTCCCTGATGTCGTCACAAATGCTCAGTTCGAGAGAATCACTAATGCAGCAGGACCGACCCATGGTAAGATCAAGCGACCATCCGATGGAAAAACTCCTGAAAGCATTGCATTTGTTCAATGTGTTGGCGCTCGAGACCCTCGAGCTGAGTCAGACTACTGCTGCTACTTCGGCTGTGAGAACTCTCTGAAGCAGGCTACCCAAATCAAGGAGAAGTATCCGGAAACAGAGGTCAATATCTACGCGATCGATGTTCGAACCCATGGACCTGGTTATGAGGATCTCTATCAACGAGCATTGAACATGGGAGTAATTGTTGTTAAGGGTAAGGCTTCAGAGGTGGAGGCTGATTTAGTAGGTAATGGCGTCCGGGTCTTCGCAGAAGACCTCTACACAGGTCGCAATACATCATTGTCCTATGATATGGTCGTTTTAGCAACACCCCAGCGTCCACAATCCGACTCGGTGGAATTTGCGCGAACACTTGGTGTGAATATAGACAGGCATGGTTTCTTCCTTTGTGCGCATCCAAAACTTCGACCTGTTGAGTCCTTCAAGGATGGAGTGTTCTTTGCTGGTGCGTGTGTTGGACCAGCAGACATTAGGAATGCAGTTGCTCAGGGAAGGGGTGCTGCGGCAATGGCTCAATCCCTGATTTCATCAGGTCGTTTTGATATCGAACCTATCTATGCGGAGATAGACAATGAACTATGCAACAAGTGTGAACTATGTATTGACTTCTGCCCATATTCAGCTCCTAAACTTGAGGAAGGCAAAATTGTCATAATGAAAGAGCTCTGTCAGGGATGTGGGACCTGTGCTGCTGGGTGTCCACAGGAAGCCATTGACATGAGGCATTACAGACGTAGTCAGATAATACCCATGATTCACACAGCGGTACAAAAGACAGTGAAGAAATAGATCGGGTATAGATTTCGGGGCAAAGATGACTTAACACCGCTATCAAAATCGAGGGTCACATCAACAATCCTTTTATCATGTTTGCTCTTGAGCCGACTTGCGAATAGGAGAGTTTCTCAATGACCGAGTCGACCCCTGTCCTGAAGCACCCTATGGCGAAATACATTCGTGAAGATAGACAACCTTGGATCTACTGCTCCGGTTGTTCTGTAGGAATAGTCACCGGGATGATTGCACGTGCGATAGATAACCTCGGCTTAGACTTCAACAAGACGGTAGTTGTTTCAGGAATTGGTTGTACTGGAAGAACTTCAGGTTATTTTAAGACTGGAACATATCACACCACACACGGTCGAGCTATTGCTTTCGCGGAGGGTGTGAAGATTGCAAATCCTGAATTAGAGGTCATTGTAGTTAGTGGTGATGGTGACATAGCAGCCATTGGCGGAAACCATCTTATTCATGCGGCTCGACGAAACATCGACATGACTGTCGTGTGTATCAACAATTTCAATTACGGAATGACAGGAGGTCAGTTTGGTCCAACAACCGAGCATGGGAGATATTCACAGACTAGTCCGAGACCAATAGGTGTGATCGAACACCCATTCAACTTGGTCAAACTAGCAGCCTCGTCAGGTGCAACCTTTGTCGCCAGATGGACCGCAGTGCAGGCTCGGAGAGCGACAAAATCTGTTGAGAAGGGCATCAAAAAAGAGGGCTTTTCATTTGTGGAGATAATTGGAGCCTGTCCTACAGAGTATGGTAGAATGAACCGACTAGGTGATGGTGCTGAAATGCACAAACACTTGCTCGAGGTCGCTGAGATTCAGAATGGTCTTCCCCCACATGAGGCTGAACTCGACTATGATAAGAGGATTGTCTGTGGAGAATTCGTGGACATTGTGAAGCCTGAATACACAGCAGTTCTTAGAGAGATGCACCAGAAGCTCAAGGAGTGATTTTGATGTCACGTTATGAGATTCGATTCGGTGGATTTGGCGGACAGGGTATTGTCACTATGGCTGTTGTCTTAGGTGAAGCACTTTCGCTTATTGAGAAGAAACAATGTGTGCAGACACAGAGTTATGGACCAGAAGCACGCGGAGGAGCCACGAAGAGTGAACTAGTAGTAGACGACGTAGAGGTTGACTATCCTAAGGTTCAGGAGCCAGATGTATTTGTTGCCATGAGTAGAGCGGCATATCTCGAGTATATTGATGGTCTCAAGGATGACGGGATTCTTATTATTGACGAGGACTTGGTTGAGGTTGAGGGCGATTTACCTGATGGTGTCAAGATCTACAAAATCCCGGCTACAAGGATTGCAGACGTAGAAGTGGGAGTGAAACAGGCAACGAATGTAGTGATGTTAGGAGCTCTGACTGCGATTACTGGAATTGTTTCAGCCAAGGGTCTAAGAAAACAGATAATTGACAGATGGCCAAGATTTAAGGAAACAAATCTGAAGGCACTCAAACTTGGCTTGAAAGCTGGGAAAGAGGCGGTTCCATTTAGTGCCTAGACTTTGCTAGTTATAGCGAAACTATAGTGAAGAAGATCTCATGATTCACTTCTTTTTCTTCTCGGTTCTTTTGGAGGAAGAGTTGAAACATAGGAGATTGACTTCTGAATAAGTTCCTTCAATTTCGTATCAATGACCGAGTCACTCAGTACCACGTATTCGCTCATCACCATACCCTTTCTTGGTTCAAAGACTGTGATTCCATCCTGAGAGAGAACTTCCTCACGGTCTTCAGCTGAGAGTCTCACAAAGAGGTCTGCTTGGTGTGTTCCTGTGAACATATTCCTGTTGATAAAGAAAGCAAGGCCTCCAAACATCTTCCGCGATGAATAATCTACACCTTGTAGGTTACTCTGAATTATCTCGTGTAGTTCTTCTTTTGTTCTTCTACTCATTTTCCGTCACCATTACTATCCAAAGCAATGACGGCGGCACCAAGTGCCCCAGTGAGTTGCGGTTCCTCAGGAATCCATAGTTCTACACCGAGCTGATTTGAAAGATGATGTCTAAAAGCGGGATTAAGTGCCACTCCTCCAGTGACGCATACTGGTTCTTTGACTCCGACACGTTTCGAGAGCGCACTGATTTTCGATACCATTGATACGTGAACTCCAGCTGCGATATCTGCAGCTGCTACTCCAGCACCTATATGACCAATGACTTCGCTCTCAGCAAAGACCGTGCAGGTGCTGCTTATCGAGCTGGGATTCTTTGATTTGAGTGCTAGAGGACCCAAGTCATCTAAGGAAACCTCAAGAACGCGTGCCATGACCTCAAGAAACCGACCAGTTCCAGCAGAACACTTGTCATTCAGTTCAAAGTCCTCAGGCCTTCCAGAGGGACCTATCCGAATTACTTTGGCATCTTGTCCTCCAACATCAATGAGTAATCGTATGTCTGGATTTATGTGATGTACTCCAACGCTATGGCAAGTAATCTCAGTGACTGATTTCTCAGCCAGATCAACACGTGCACGACCATATCCTGTACTGATTACGGGGACCCCTTTCAAGTCAATACCTGATAACGATGAGATATCATGTAGCGTCTTTTCCACTGATTGAACTGCTGAAGCACCAGTGAGCATCAGTGATTTGGCTACAACCTTTCTAGAACTATCTAGTAATACACCCTTGGTCGTAGTTGACCCAACATCAATTCCGACACCCATGTCCACAGATATTCTCTCCTTACATTAGCATCTCAAGGAGTGCATCCACTCGTGTTTCGATTTGTGCCGCATTATAGACTCTAGAGTCTACCATGTCACCCTCTATAATGACTCCTGGTACACCTGTCCTTTCAGTGACGATCTCCTTCGAAACAAGCTGCCCGAGTGAGTATCGCTTGCATGACCGAACAGAAAACATGACAAATCCATCAAGGTCATAGTCTTTAATGAGCTGACACATTTTATCGACCTTGGCATCAAGTCCCATGTTCAGATAAACCTTGGAATAAGTATCAACAACTTGATCAAGAAGTGATGATGTGTCTACGCCCACCATGTTGCCTGTCCAAGCATGGGTATAGGTGTCAGCAGGGAAGACCACACCTCTGCTTGCCAGTATGTTGAAGAATCTCAGAGTATGCCATGGTGGAATGTTGTCCCAGAGTAGTCGAATCTTCTCATCTCGAATCGCACCAATTCCATTCTTAACACGATTCTCTACCTCTGCAACAAAGGTTTCGTAAAACTCGACACAATGCTCTGTACCTCGACTTGATACTACTGGAGCCATTGTCAGGAATCTGTCAGCACAGTTCAAAGGACTCGGTTTGGTCTTGCAGGCCTCAAGGGCACGTATCCAGAGTCTTGTTGCTTTGCTTGAAAGCTCAGCCACCTCACGAATTCGATCCTCCTCAAGGGTTCGATTGAAGTGCGAACCAATGAACTCAATCAGACGCTCCGTTCCTCGACGTACATACTCCTGATTGTGGGGGAGCTGTATTTTATCGATAGGAGGAGTGTCTAGGAGGAAGACTGGAGCCCCTGTCATCTCAGAGATTGCATCATACCACTTTAATACAGTCCCACAGATGTTGTTACACGCAAGGAGAATCTGAGGTGTTGGGAGTGAGCCCATTGGAACCTCATCGGGCTTTTCTGTTGAACCAATACTAACACGAGCATAGGAACACAGCTCCTGTGAATACCCAAGGTCTTCCGCAATATTGGAAACTTCGGGCCCTATCTTTTGAGCTCCAATAATAGCCCCTGCTTGTTCAGGATAGACCACACCAAGATTCATGGCGATAGGAATCTCTACTGGGAAACCTGAGGTTACCCACGCGAGGTTGCCGTTCTCACTTGCGTCCATGGCTTCCAGTCCGTGTCGAAGTGCTATCTGCTGCAGAAGTGCCTGTGTTTCAAGACGTCTGTAAGGTTTCTCTTCAGCTGCTCTTTCTTGGGTCATCTTCTCACTCACTCCAGAGTTTCTAGGAAGGTCTGTATTCGTGTTTCAATCCGGCCACGATCGCTTAGTTCTGGATCCAAAGGTACGCGAACCGTTTTGACCCCTAGCTCAGAGGCCGCCCTTTCAATGGATGGAGCCTCGAATTGATCAGGGTCACAGAATGACTGCTCACATACTATGAGTCCTTGAATTGAGAGATTTGAGAGGAGTCCCTTCATCGCATTCATGCGATATTAGAGACCTTCATGAGTTGGTTCACCAGGAGCAGTCAACACAGATTGTGCCATCGCAGAAAATGGATCATCAGACTTGGAGGGCGACTCGGTGAACACCGTTTTAAATCCAAATGAGAGAAGGTCCAGCACAATGACAGAATCAGGGATGTCAGGCATATCACTGATTAGAGAGGCGATAGCTTGAGGTTCAACCATTCCTCCTGCAATGACTATACGAGGTGTTTCAAGATCATCAGGAAGCTTCACTCCAGAATAGTCACCACTTTTGATTGCTTGTTTAACTGCTTCGATGTTATCTAATAGCCCTAGCTCATCAGCTGTGTTGCTAACCATTGTTGCAGTATCCTTGACGGCAGATACTGATGAGATAGTTGGTGCCGTCAGAAAAGCTCTGACAAAACGAACAACATCAGCGTAGGGGATTATTTGTGGATTGACCACCCTTGCGGAGTAGAGGAACTGTGCACTATTACGAAAGTCTTGAACCAGTTCGACTGCGCGATCGTAACTCTCTGAAAGAAAAGGTCGATTGAATGTGGTTGAGATTGTTTCACTAAGAAGTCTTATCTCTTCGGCTAAGAACTTGGTTGTCGAATCATCCTGACTGTACCTTGTTACTGGGTATGTTAACCGGAACACTCTATCATCAGGAAAACGAACCTTCCAGACATCTCCTAGATTCTGAAGGGCATCACATGTGTTTCCAGGGAATAACAGTCCAGCTAGGGTCAGGAACTGACCATTCGCACGTTGGCTATAGAGATTTCTTATGTATGAACATGCAAAGGTCTGTAGACTCTCCTCAAATCCACTTGCTTTACCGGGCAGTGCTCGAATGAGGGATGGTGTGAACCCATGTGCCAAAAATAGCTCCAGTGGGGCATGAGGGTAGATGTAACCAATAATCTCCTCACCTGATTCCACCAGTTCTTTCAGTCCCACTGATGATTGCTCGATAACTCCTTTGTAGTTCAAGTTGGATTCCTCTCTCCAAGGCTGCTGTTTGTGGTGGTATTACTGACTTTTCAGTAATCAGTATCTTAATTGTTCCGCTGAGTCCTACGAATTCAACATTTTTCATTGTTTTTGATGAAAAAAACGCCTGTGGAAATCATTATCAATAGCATTTGCAGTCGTAGGTGACATCCTCTGGTCAAAATTCTGACTAAAGATTAAAGACGAGAGATATGGAGAATGAACAATATGGAAGAAATGCTATGGCACAAATCAAGATGGCCAGAGACTGTCAAGAAGTCATTGGACTATCCTGATGAGCCACTTTTTGCAATTTTAGACAAGACTACTGCTGAACATCCGGACTCACCCTCAACTATTTTCAGGGGGAAATCACGTTCTTTTGCGGAGGTAAAAGATCATGCTGATAGGATTGCCAATTTCCTGTCAAGTAAGGGTATTGGGAAAGGGGACAAAGTCGCGATATTTTTACCAAATACACCCCACTATCCCCCAATCTTCTTTGGAATATTGAAGACCGGAGCAATAGCAGTCACATGCAATCCTTCGTATAAGGCGAATGAACTGAATTTCCAACTAAAGGACTCAGGAGCGAAAGCTGTATTCGTGTTTGACCACCCATCCTTCACACCAACCTCCTATGAGGCAGTAAAGGGTACTGATGTTGAAATCCATGTAATCTGCAGTACGAAGAACTTCCTACCAAAGGTTACGGCAATTATCGGAGGTCTTCTAGGGAAGGTACCCAAGGGAGACTTCTACGAGGAAGGAACAGACTTCTATGGTGACATTATAGAACAGTACGAGCCAAAAGCACCTGATGTGTCAATCAAACCAAAAGAGGATCTAGCACTAATCCTCTATACTGGAGGGACTACTGGAACTCCAAAGGGTGCGATGCTGACACACCATAATCTCTACAGTAATGTTATGCAGTTTGATGAGTGGGTCTGGCTTGAACCAAAAGAGGGCGGACCTCCTGAAAAACTCAAACCTGGAGAAGAGGTGTTCGTAGGAGCTTTGCCATGGTACCACAGCTACGGTCTGACTCTCACGATGATTGCATCCTTCTATCAAGGAAGTGCCTTGTTGTGTGTTCCAGACCCAAGAGCTGGAAAGCCTCCAATGACTGACCTGCTTGCTGATATCCAAAAGTCAAAGGGCTCCATACTTCACTGTGTTCCTGCACTGTATGCTGGTATGGTGAACAATCCAAAAGTGGGAAATTATGACCTTTCGAGCCTCAGGGGGTGTGGTTCTGGTGCAGCACCTTTGCCGCCTGAACTAGCAAAGCGTTTCGAAGATGCTACTGGAGCAACTCTGTTCGAGGGATATGGTCTAACAGAAACATCCCCAATGGCTACTGCAAATCCCTCTCTGAAGAACTTGCGAAAATTCGGATCCATTGGTGTTCCAATTCCAGATACCTATGTCACGATTTTAGACATAGAAACTGGCATGAAGGAACTAAAGCAGGGCGAAACTGGCGAGATTGCCATCAGCGGGCCGCAGGTGATGACTGGTTATTGGAATAAGCCTGAAGAAACCGCTGAAGTCATGCGAGAAATCAAAGGCAGACGCTATTTCCTGACAGGTGACATCGGTCACATGGATGAGGAGGGTTTCTTCGTAGTGTCAGACCGGAAGAAGGACATGATCAACGTTGGAGGTCTGAAGGCGTATCCGAGAGAGATTGAGGATACCTTCTTCGAGCATCCCAAAGTAGCAATGGCTGCTGTCATTGGTCTACCAAGAGAAGATGATTCGACTAACGAGTATGTCAAAGCATACCTTGTCCTGAAGGATGGTGTTGAAGCCACGCCTGAAGAGTTCATTGCATGGGCAAAGGACAACATGGCTGGGTACAAGCGACCTAGGGAAGTTGTATTTGTCAAAGAGCTACCTATGACTTCTGTCGGAAAAGTCCTCAGAAGAGAACTCAGAGAGGCAGAACTCGCTAAGAAATAAGACACATGAAACAGGGGATGGGAACACCCTCCCCTTGTTCTTTCTTTTTCACTCTTTTTTACTATCCGAGAACATCCTCAACAAATATCAGTGAGCAGAGCTATACTGGACAGCTAACCTATGATATTTTCATACGGTAGATTATTGAGATGAGAGAGATGGACGAGCTATATTGGCAAAAGAAGGATACGTGGCCTAAAACAGCAGCCACGACAATAGATTATCCTGAAGAACCACTGTTCGATATGTTAGACAGGTCAGCGCGGCAGAGTGGAGACCGCCCATACACTGTGTTTATGGGTAAGTCGCAGACATTCAAAGAGGTCAAAGAGCATTCAGACAGAATTGCAAACTTTCTAGCTAGTAAAGGTATCAAGGAAGGTGATAGTGTCGCAATTTTCTTGCCCAATGTACCTCACTTCCCAGCGATTTTCTTTGGCATTCTAAAGACGGGAGCCAAGGTTGTGACCTGTAATCCAATGTACAAAGCAGGCGAACTAAACTACCAGTTGAACGACACTGAATCGAAGATAGTCTTCGCTCTCGACCATCCAACCTTCACACCAACTGCATATGAGGCCATCAAGGGAACAGATGTTCATACTGTTGTTGTGTGCAGTGTCAAACCCTTCCTCTCCAAGGTGTCAGCGGTCATTGGAGGACTTCTTGGTAAAGTCCCCAAGAGTCCATACTATGAAGAGGACAAGACATTATTCTATGAGGACATTCTCATTGAATACGAGCCAACACCACCACAGGTCAACATCAACCCAAGAGACACTGCAGTGCTGATTTACACAGGTGGGACTACAGGAACCCCTAAAGGAGCAGAGCTCTCCCACTATAACCTGACATCCAATGTGCTTCAGATTGCTGAGTGGGTATACCTGAAAGAAGAGGATGTAGGAAGGGAAGGTGGTGTCAGGTACGGAGATGAGGTCTATGTAGGTGCTATACCATGGTACCATAGTTATGGACTAACACTCAGTATGCTTTCAGCAACCTGGTTTGCGGGCCAGCTTGTAGCCATCCCAGACCCAAGGGCGGGGAAACCACCACTCTCAGATTTGTTGGCAGAATTGGAGAAGACCAAATGTACTGTATTCAATTGTGTACCTGCACTCTATGCTGGAATCGCAAATCATCCGAATGTCGGAAAATACAATCTGTCTGAGATCAGCATCTGTGGCTCGGGAGCAGCTCCATTACCTCCTGAGGTGGCAAAGGCATTTGAGGCTGTAACGGGTGCAATACTGTTCGAGGGCTATGGTCTCACAGAAACCTCACCAGTGACACACATCAATCCAACCAGTAAGAAGTACAGGAAATTTGGCTCAATAGGGCTTCCAATATCCGACACTATATGCAAGATTGTGGATATAGAAACTGGTACAAAGGAGATGCCTGTGGGTGAGGTTGGTGAGATTGCTATCCATGGACCTCAGGTATTTTCAGGTTACTGGAGGAAACCAGAAGAAACTGAGAACGTGATGCGTGAGTTTGGAGGTAAGAGGTTCTTTCTCACTGGAGATGTGGGTCATATGGATGAGAATGGCTACACGTTCATCAGCGATCGAAAGAAGCAGATGATCAATGTGGGTGGTATGAAGGCGTACCCAAGAGAGATAGAGGATATCTTATTCACACATCCGAAGGTAGAGATAGCTGCCGCTGTTGGAATTCCGAGAGATGATGATCCCAGTAACGAATTCGTTAAGGTATACATCAAGCTGAAGGAAGGTGAAACTGCTACACCGGAGGAGTTCATCGAGTGGGCTAGGGACAAGATGGCAGGGTACAAGCGTCCGAAAGAGGTCAAAATCATGGAATCACTGCCCTTGAGTAATGTAGGCAAAGTGTTGAGACGTGTGCTTCTGGAGGAGGAGCTAAAAGAGAGAGGAAAATAGGTTTCCTGTGTGCTTTATTAGGAGGTTCTGACAGAGGTAAGGACTCCTACTCTTAGCAATCTAGAGGTGGTTAGAATGTCGCCTTCATGGAAAAGAATCGGGGCGTACTTAGGAATACTTGGTGGAATCATATTTGTGGTAACGACATTCATAGCAATGTTGACCTATCCGGGAGGATACGACTTCATAGAAAACTCCTTCAGCGCACTTGGTCTCACTGTGATCAATAGTACACCTTCAATGTTGAACTACTTCTTGTTCGTGACTGCGTGTACTGGTGCAGCTGTCTGTCTAATACCGTTCTTGTTCACTATACGAACATTGTTCACAGAAACGACAGGACTGACAGTGTTGAGCTGGTTGGGCACTATCCTAGGTCTCGCTGCAGCTCCAAACCTATCTGCCTTAGCAATCTTTGCAGGGAATGAGGCTCCTATTATACATGGAAACACTACAAGACTCTTCTTCATACTCATTATGGCTGGAATCCTCTGCTACTCAATCGCCATAGTAATGAATAGTGAATACAAGAACATCTACGCAGGGATTGGTTTCATCGTTGTGATTGTGTGCTTACTTCACATAATCGCTATGTTCGGAATCATGTCCCCATACTTTGGGACTGCCCTCTGGCAGAAGGTTTCGGTCTATGCGCTGGTGCTGTGGTCAGTATTCCAGGGTTATGAACTCTTGAAAGTCTTTGATCAATAAACTAGGAAACTGGGGAGGAAATCCGCCCCATGTATTTCTTAGATGTTCTCGAATGTTGCTCTCATAGTTCCTCCGCAGTAGCCACACTGAGCTTCTAGAGGACCAACCCAGTCCACACTCTCATGTGCAACCTGAGCACCACATGAGGGACACTTCATAGGTAGACGAACAGTTGTTGTTCTAGTGCCATGTGTTTGGACGCTTCCTTCATATTCTTCAGGAAGTGCATGTGCTGGGGCTTCTACAAGGATACTATCCATCATCCTCCGGGAACGACGAAACATCCCCATGGAAGTACCACGAGAACGTCGAATAGCAATAACACAAACGACTAGAGGAATTATGAAAGCAAGCACCATGATTAACATAATCAACTCAAAAAATGAGAGAGATTGAAAGAAACCTGGAATGTGAGAGTCATCGTATACACCAATTCGATAGAATCCACTTGTGTCAGAATAAACCGAGTTCTCAGTCACCCGAATGTACACCGTAGTGGCCGAGGCAAGGTCAAAATCAACCCGAGGGTAGTTTCCATAGTCCGTTCCACTCTCAGCGATCACATTGGTATATCCACTATCAGTCGCCACTGTAATCTTGACCTCTAAATCCCAGAAAGATTCTGAATTGACCACTACTGTCCAGTGACCCTCATCCAAGTCTGCAACATAGCTGTTGGACTCTCCGCTCCAAATGTGTTCATCATCCCTCGTGATATTAGCAACCAAACTGGCTTGAGCAGAAACAGTTCCTACTAGGAGAAAAATGGAAATTATGAAAGAAGCCATCAAGATTGTTTGTCGTCGGTGCATTGGTTGTCTTCCTCAACTTAGCCTAAACATGACATGATATTAGATTTGTCAGGAGAGACTCATTCCGATTTACCTGAGCCCGATTGCTTGTGTTGCTTACCGAGTTCCACATACAACTCAGCTCCGGTTCTGAATGCCTCTTTCATTGAGTCGGAAACTTCTTTGACTACTTTTCCAGGAATACCAAGGACTAGACTTCCATCAGGAATGACTGTTCCTTCAGTCACAACAGATCCTGCTCCTATAACACAGTCATTTCCAACCTTTGCACCATCTAGAACTATTGCTCCCATCCCTATCACAGTCCGGTTTCCAATCTCACATGCGTGGATGACGCAGTTATGTCCTGCGGTGACATAATCCCCAATGATTGTTGGATTCATGAAAGTAGTGTGAACAGTACAGTTGTCTTGGATTGATGTTCCCTTTCCAACACGGATGAAGTTCATGTCAGCTCTCATGACTGCGAACTCCCAAACACTGGAGTCCACTCCAATCTCTATGTTTCCAATCAAAGAAGCGCGGGGTGATATGTAGGCTTCAGGATCGACATTTGGTGTTTTGCCATCGAACTCGTATAGTCCCATTATTTGCACCTTGGAAAAGGAGTACAATGTTTCTTCTTTAAGCATATTGAAATATGATAGGAATTAGGAATTCAAGAGACTGGTCATAATGCCAATCACACCACTTCACTATCCTCTTGCATTTGGTTTGTCCAAGACGAACAAGAGGTTTTTACTACCAGGAGTGGTTGTCGGGTCGGTAATCCCGGACATTGAAGTCCCAATCATGTGGGTTTTTTTCAGTGATCTACCAGACCATCTCTTCCTCCATAGTCTAGTAGGAGCTGTATCGGTGGGTACGCTCCTTACAGTTGTCGTCACCTGGTTGTTGTACCCTCCGATTATCTCCGCCATCTTTCGTGTCGACAAGGATGATTTGAAAGAAGCTTGTAGTCTTTCTAGAATGCTAGTTGTGTCCTGTCTAATCGGTGTTCTCTCTCATCTCCTACTAGACTATCCCATGCATTGGTTCAATCCAATCTTGTGGCCTTGGGTGAATCCCTATGATGTTGTTGGTCCACTTGTCCTAGTCTTTGCACCCTATGGACCCATCAATGGAATGGCATATTGGATAGCGAACTATCTAACCAGTGCAGTAATGATAGTATGCTGGCTTCCAATATTCATCTACTACTGGAATAATGACCTCTGGAGTAACAATTGGCTTGGAACACCTAGTTCAAAACACTATCAATGAGCTGGTACAAACCATTCCTCAAGAGAGATGTAGGATTGGGTATCAAGAATGTTCTCATTTTTGTAGAGTTTACGAAGAAATCTATTGAATGACTCAATGCTCTCAATCCGTACTGTCGCGAGTAATGTATAGTCCTCGCTTGTGCGGTAGAGGTCCCATACCTCATCCATCTCAACTAATCTTTGCGCTGTTTCGCTAGCTGTCCCTGGAGACACCTTCATCCTCACGAAGAACTTCACAAGCAACCCTATGAGTCTGAAATCGATATCAATAGAATGACCAACTATTGCTCTCTTGATCACAAGCTTTTCAACTGCTTTGGAAACAGCAGGTTGGCGCATTGGAGGCACCATGAGTTTCCCAATTGCGTCCTGTGTAAGAGGATAGGGTTTTTCTGCCGTTGGCTTCTGACGACGCATGATTCTGAGAAGCGCGAGTTCCTTTGGTGTAAGAAACGAGTCAGTTGATTTAGCCGAGGCAATCTTGAATCCATTCTTCTTATAGGTGGTTAGGATTTGGACAAGATTGTATTTCCCGGCTCCAGAACTAGCAACGATGCGATCCACTCTATCGAGTAAGTCTTCGAATGCTCCTTGACTATCAAATTTGAGGAATCCAATTAGAGAGAAATCTCCAGCTATTCCATCTAACGACTCTAGTTCCTCCATTTGCAATACGTTCATACTCACATCTTGTTCCCGAGGATTGCTCTTCATGAATAAGATGGTGTCTCTCGAGGTTTTTTCCAAAGCAGGATTCACTATCGTCGTATAGCTCCGAATCACTCCATTCTTCACAAGTTTTTTAATGGTACGAGAAACCCAGTTTCGCCCTTTACCAAGCGTTTGTCCGACTATTGCAGGAGTATACCGCGAGTTCTTAACCAAGATTTCCAAGAGTTGCTGCTCTGTATCTGATATCAATTGGAAAATTACCCCTAAAATTTAGTGCGTTTCATTCCAAATTACTATGTAGCATTCATATATATTATGGTTTCAGCGAGGTCTGTGATTCAAATGACTGACTATAAGGTCAAAGATATTGATCTTGCTGAAGAGGGCAGGATGTTAATCGACTATGCAGAGAAACATATGCCTGTTCTGATGCATTTGAGAAAGAAGTATGCAAAGACTCAACCCCTTAAAGGAATGAAGATTGCTGGTTGCCTCCATGTCACAAAGGAAACGGCTGTACTTGTAGAAACACTAAGTGCTGCAGGTGCTGATGTTGCGTGGTCTGGGTGTAACCCACTGTCTACAAATGACAAGGTGGCTGCTGGGCTTGCTGCAAATGATGTTCCAATATTTGCATGGTACAACTTGAACAATGAGGAATACTATTGGTGTATTGAACAGACACTCAAGACTGAGCCAACTCTGACACTGGATGATGGTGCAGACCTCATCTTCACTCTACACAATAAGCACCAAGAGCTCATCCCTAATCTCTATGGTGGGTCTGAGGAAACCACCACAGGTGTGATTCGTGTCCGTGCAATGGCTGAAGATGGAGCCCTCAAGTATCCAATCATGGCTGTGAATGATGCCGACACAAAGCACCTGTTCGACAATGTATATGGAACAGGTCAGAGTGTGTTTGACGGTGTCATGAGAGCCTCGGCAATCTTGATTGCTGGAAAGACCGTGGTAATCGGGGGTTACGGTTATTGTGGTCGTGGAATGGCTGAGCGTGCAAGAGGTCTTGGTGCCAACGTGGTTGTCACTGAGGTAGATCCCGTTCGTGGACTGCAAGCTAGAATGGACGGATTCAGGGTCATGAAGATGAGTGAGGCCGCTTCAGAGGGAGACCTGTTCCTGACAGCCACTGGGATGAAGGATGTCATCACAGGAGAGCACTTCAAGGTAATGAAGGATGGGGCAATGTTTGGTAATGCTGGTCACTACAATGTTGAAATCAATGAGCCAGACCTCATTTCGCTGAGTAAGGGTCCAAAGAAGAGAGTTCGTCATGCTCTTGATGAGTATGAGCTGAAGGATGGTCGCAGACTCTACTTACTTGGCGAGGGTCGTCTAGTGAACCTGACAGCTGCGGAAGGGCATCCAAGTGAAGTCATGGACCTCTCGTTCGCCTCGCAATTGAACGCGATGATCTGGATGGCCAAGAACGGTAAAGACCTCAAGCCAGCTGTGTACGAGTTCCCCAAGGAACTGGACAACGAAACAGCATTAGCTAAGCTCGAAACAATGGGAATCAGTATAGACCAATGGACAGAAGAACAAGAACGCTATGCACGAGCATACGCAGAGGGAACCTAGTGAATTGCGAGGGGCGCTCTCACATGTTCATTATCACTTGCAGTGTTCATTGGGCATAATATATGACAAGTAGATGCCCAACGATTTCAGAAACAAAGGCGCAAATTACCATTAGAGCTGAGAAACCAGCTGCTTCCGCTATTGCATAAACAAAGCAAGAAACTACGATAATATTCAGAAATCTATAACGCTTTGATACAATAAAGAAGTACATGCCTTGGAATCCGCCACCTAGCAATTTAGTAAGTATCAGATTTTTTCTAAATGCATTGACTGATACTGAGAACACATTAGCAGTGAATTTGATTTCAACAATAGTTACTCCTGAAACAATTGCACCCACAACATGACCGAGTTCATGAATGAAACCACTAAAGAAATAGAGAGAAGGATAGAGCATGATTAATAGGAATAGTTCGCTTTTTGAGGGGCCTTTATTCAACAATTCCTCCTCGTTTTCCCACCATTGACGAAACGTCATCCATGTTTCATACACATGTCTATGACATGTTTTGATAGCTCTATTTCGACATCTATCATGCAATCAGATCCACCTCAAATGGGAAATCAAAACTCTACACTATTTGTCACAAGTCATTTTGACATATTCGACTACTATAGAGCTTCATCCCTCCCCGTAGTGCGTCTTGCATTTTGGCTGCTCTGTTCAATTTGCGAACGACGAAGAAGTAGGATAAAGTTAGATCCTTCTTTTGGCGCACCTTCAACTCTATCTTCTACTCGAGTAAAACCACCATAGTTCTCTAATATATGCCATACGAGGGTAAGATCTAATCCCAGCTCGTTTGAGTTTGACTGTTTTTGTGAAAAGTGATTGAAAACTCCTGATTTTTCTTCATCACTCATCCCTGGACCATGATCTTTGATCTGCATTTTTAGAAATGGTGTTTGAGATAACGATTCGACTTCAACATCCAACTGAACAATGGCTCTAGTATCGTTTCTCATATAATAATGCAATAAACTTTTGAAAACCTCGAGAAGGAATTCATCGGCTGTTACATAGTATTGACCTGATTCAAGACTAGTGGTTAGGATTAATTTCCTATGAGGGTAAGTCTTCTCAACATACTCTTTGGCTGCATGGAATGTTTCTCCTAAATCACAGCTGAGCAAGTGGGGGGCTCTTCTGGCAACTCTCCAGAGTTCCACAATATTGGAGAGAAAACAAGAACTATGTTCTACTATATTCACCCCCTCTCGAAAAAGATTCTCTAATGGCTGAGAGAGTTCATTTGTAGAAAGTGTATTTTCAAGAATTGTAAGAATTTCTTTGTTGAAGTTTTTCAGATCATAGATAATTAGATCAAATAGGGTTTCAACTCTACTCTGTTCATGTAGTAGCTCATCCCGAACATCGGCTTGCTTATTGATATCTCGAAATATCGCACCAGCAGCAACAATATGTTTATCCTTATACCTAGGGAAGATAATTCCTTCTACTTGGACAGGAATTCCTGTCTTTGTTTGAAGGGTAGTAGTAAAGTCGTGTAATCTTTGGCCAGCCAATACGTTTGACAGAGCTTCCTCTGTTTTTCGAACATAACCAGGAAAAACAAAATCCTTCAGTTTAATGCTGTTAGTTTCTTCCTCTGTATATTTTAGAGTGCTTAACCAAGTTGGATTTACATATTCAAGAGAGCCATCTAGTCTGATACTCTGAATCAATTCGTGAGTATTATCCAGAAATGCACGAAGCACTGCTTCGTCTTTAGTACTAATCATCTAGGATAGATCTCCTGTTCTCTTCACAAGGCGTTTTTTTTCGGATATTTTTTTCAATCTATGATTATGCATCTTTCATCTCAGCCCACTAGTTTTGAAGATGGGGAGTCCAAGAAGCTTGGCAGTTGTTTCGGATTTTACGAAGTATTCGTCTGATGATCCTCCCTATGCATCGTTTTGAGAGCTGCCTGCTTAATTCTTCAATGAAAAACTCAAGCGCATATGCCAGATCATCTAGATCGGTTGGGGTCATGCTCTCTTCAAGCATGCATCGAGCTTGTAGACTATCATTTACTATGACTCTACTAATCCAAGGGTGATGGAGTCCCCCCACTCTACGATTTTTTTCAAAGATTTGTTTCATTTTTTTATGCCCAATTATCGAGGTCCCTCGAGAGGTAAGATTTGAGAGAATGCATTCATTAAGGAGAACTCGACGGCGCTCTACTGATATTCTTTGGACAAAGCCTCTATTGACTAGAGTACCTAGGTCATCTAGAAGGACCTTCACTTCATGGTCATCCATGCGGCTCGTGAAATGAATCAATGGTGTGCGACCATCAAACCAGGCAATCACATTCAAACTTGCATTTGTCAAATTCAGTGGATTTGACTTCTGAAATAGTATTGTTGATGTTCCTTCTGAAAGTGTAAGGATATCGTTCTCAGCGGGGATGAATTTAAGAAAAACTGTATTGCACCAAAACGCTTTGGCAACAATCTTGATCACTTCCTCGATTTGAAGGTTCTGAAATTCAGCTATCTCTCTGACTGTTTGTGCATCTTCGATTCCGAGTAGAATCTTTGAAACAGAAAAAGCAACACTTGGTAATTTAAAATCTGAAATTGCACTCCTCCATTCAATTCGTTTCATTACGAGAGTTCTATCCGTTATTCGATCATCGACGAACATCATTCTAATGTATTGATCAAAATCTCTAAACGCGCTACCATCAATGCCATCAGCGTTCCTGAGGACAGCAAAACAATCTTCAAACTCAAGAACTGCACGTCTTAATTTGCTACGAGCCTCATTGGTTTCTCTTGAGGCTGTAAGAACACCAATTGTCCAGTCACCCGTTTCAACGAGAAGCACTGAGTCTGAACCAAATTCTGTCTTCCAGTGAGACTGTTTCTTGCCAGTTACCACACACATGAAACTCGTTATTGCAGATACGAAACCAGAGATGACTTGAGGATCCAAACTACCTTTGCAAAATTCATGTGAATAGGGAGCTAAGCCGCTGCTCTTATCTAGTATCAACAATAGTTTTTCATTTGATTCATGTGAAAAGAGTGAATCATCTATAATTGGTCCATGCTGAAATTCTTTTGGAATGCTCGATGAACGTTCATCAAGATTGTTGGTCAATCTTTTTGCCTCAATTTTATCGTTGCTAGGATATTTGATCATGATTGTAGTGTGACAAAGTTAGGAAAAACAAAGCCTGGTTAATCTCTTTGATACACATCTAAGCAGACGGTAAATTCCAACGTGGCATTAGAGCTGTCGTTGTACTCAGGAAGATGTGTTCCATCAACCAGGTATTGATCTTCTCATTATTGGCAATTGACCAGATTTCAATGATCTAGTCTACACCACA
>JASFEF010000006.1:0-46365 GCA_050124975.1 Candidatus Thorarchaeota archaeon
GATCCTCCCTGTTCTGTTCAATCCTGTTGGACAGACTGCATTCATTGAAATCCTCATTGCAACTGCTTTCCTATTCATTGCATCCTATCTAGGATCAAGAGCTATGCGACTTGTCACAGCCAAGGCATCTGATAGGATGGATTGGATCTTGGGTGAGAAGAAATCATATCTCACTCAGAGTTTACGAAGACGGAAAGGTCAATTCATTCCTCTGTTGGTCATCTTGACATTGACACTCACAACAACAACAATGATGCTCATTCAAACAGCTAGTTTCGAGGACACACTCGAAAACGAAGCAGTTTATGCATTGGGTTGCGATGTTCGCATAGAAATCCCTGATCAAGCATTGAATTGGACAGAAACAATCAAGGATTACGAGGGCGTGGTAGATGCGACGCCTATCATCGAAGTACTATCATATGTTGGACCCGACGCTTTCTACCTTGAAGGATTAGATATTGACGTCTATGCTGGACTGGAATCATTCAAGCCCTCCAGCTTCATAGGTAGCACTCCAGAGGAGGCACTTACAGCTCTAAGTACTACTGAGAATGGTATCATCATTAGTGAGTACCACAAGGAACTCTGGAATGTTACTATTGGTGACACACTGAGTATTAGATTCAGTGGAGATGATAGCAGCAACAACACTGAATTTGTAATAGTTGGACTCATGAAGAGTGCTCCTGGGTTTGGGATGGCCTCCAACTTTGACCTTCAAGGTATTCCCTTTGGGGCTTACTTCGAGTTTCAACCTGGTCGCGGAGGATTTGCATTAGTCAACATTGATTATCTCTCATCAGCCTCTGGAGAAACAACATCAGAACTCTTCTTTGTTGAAACAACTTCCCTTATTGAAGCAAGCGAACTGATCGAGGATGTTAGTGAGATTCCATTCGCTGTAGTCTACAACATCGACAACATTGAGTTTGGTTCAGAGAGTGCAACAGGTCTATTCCTTGCTGGTATCGAGGGACTAACTATGATCAGCTTCATCATGTGTGCAAGTATGGCAATTGTGGCAATCGCCTTATTTTTAGGGGCCGCAGTATTGGAACGTGAACCTGAGTATGCACTATTCCGTGCAATTGGAAGTACCAAACGACAAGTGGTTTCTTTAGTGTTTGGTGAATTCGCAGGAAGTGTACTAGCTGCAGTGCTTGTTAGTCTTGGTCTTGGAGTATTATTCGGGTATACAATGACACTACTGACAATTGGAATATCTTCAATATGGCCTATTCTTCCTAAAATCTTGACATTCCCTCTCTATGTCATGTTGTTTACAGTGGCTACGGAGTGTGTAGTGATGATTATTGCATGTTACTTCCCAGCGAGAAGGGCAGGTAACACAAACCCCGCAGATGTATTGAGAAATATGTGAGGTAGTAAAAAATGAATACAACAATCGAACCTGGAGAAAAGCTTGACCTGTACAGTGACCTACCAGACGATGTGGTCGTCAGTGTCAATGATTGCTATAAAATCTACAAGGCTCAAGAATTGGAAGTTGTCGCCCTCAGTGGTGTGTCTCTTCAAATTCTTGAAGGTAAGATAATGGCTGTAGTTGGTCCTAGCGGATCTGGAAAGACGACTCTAATCAATGTGATAGGTGGCATCACAAAAGCTACAGTCGGTAAAGTCTACTGGGCCAATCTCAAAACTGACATCACGAAGCTGAGTGAGAAGGTCCTTACTGAAGCAAGACGTAACTTCATTGGATTCCATTTTCAATTGAACAATCTCCTACCTCATCTCAATGCATGGCAGAACATAGAGCTTGCAGCTAGGATTGCCGGAGTACCGAGACAGGTCCGGAAGGATAGAGTTGACAGACTCATCAAGCTCGTAGGTCTTGAAGAACGCAAGCGAAACAAAGCCACAACCCTTAGTGGGGGGGAGAAGTCACGAGTGGCCATTGCCAGTGCTCTTGTCAACCTCATTGACACAGAAGGGAAGGGCTTGGTCCTATGCGATGAGCCTACAGGAGACCTGGACCCAGAAACAGGAGAGCGAATACTTGACCTGTTTCAGGAGCTGAACGAGACGATTGGTACATCGTTCTTTATAGTCACCCATAGCCAACAAGTAGCATCCAAGGCTGATGTGACTGTGGAGCTCCGAGATGGAGTAGTTTCTGGTTTCCATCAGACTGGTATTGATCTCGATATGCTGGACACAACCCGTGTCGTTCGGTTGGATGATAAACACAGACTCCCCATGCCTACTGACCTCCTGGACCTTGCTGGTGATCCTCGAGAGTTCAGACTCACCTACGTTGATGACAAGTTCATACTGGTTCCCCAGATTGGTGAAGTCATTGATCAGATGCGTGAGAGAAAAGCAAGAATCTGCAGGGTCTGTGGTTCAGAGATTCCTGGTGGAAAGTTCATCTGTTCCAACTGTGGAAGTCAGGTCACAGTATAAGCTCAAGAATACTAGAGGCTCGCTTCTGGCGAGTCACTTCTCTTGAACAGCGAAACAAGCTGTTCAATGGTTGTCCAGTGCTCCATGTATTTTCGGATCATGCGACGTTCTCTCTTCAGGTTCTTGATGCCACTTAGCTCAAGCTCTCTCTCAATGAATTTGTAGATCTCTTTCCCCTTTTTGTCGAAATCAGTGAGGATGAGAATTTGCCCATTTTCCCCAGCTTCAGCCTGGATCTTCTCAACAAGTCTGGGTCTTGATAGTCGAGTTTGAGTCTTGATAATGGGTGCCTTAAGGCCAAGGTTGCGAAGGACTGAAACATCCCGCTTCCCTTCAACAATCACAAGCAGATTTGGATATCTTGAATCAAGCGTCTGAATCTTTTCAATCAGTTTTCGTTCTTTCTCAGTTAGTCTTGCTAAACGCTTATGTTCGACAGCTCTCCATAAACCATCTTTTCCCTTGTTAGATTCATTGTTCTCCTCAGTCAATTGACACACCAATTCTGGATTATGGTGATATTGCGACCTTCATGGTCTCTCCTTTACTCATCTTCTCGAGGGCTTCGTGTATCTTATCAAGAGGCATTTCATGCGAAATCAGAATGTCTGGATTGACATCACCTGCGATAATGAGCTTCAGCGCTTGTTCTACATGTCTTGGTTTTAGATGGAACACGCCCTTGATGGTCAGTTGTCCATAGTGGAATCTCACGGTGTCTATCTCAAACTTCGTACCTGAGGCTGCTCCACCAAACAGGACAGTTGTTCCTGCATCTCTGGTCATCTCTACTGCCTGTTCCCAAGTCTGAGGGATTCCTACTGCTTCAATGACGACGTCAGCACCATAACCAGAGGTCTCTTCTCTGACACGTTCAATTGGGTCTTCTTCTGAAGGATTGATGACGATATCAGCACCTGCTTTCTTTGCGATATCTCTTCGGAGTTCTGCAAGGTCTGATGCGATGACCGTGGATGCACCGTTCTTCTTAGCCAACATGATTAACATCTGTCCAATTGGACCTGCACCAATAACTACCACAGTATCTCCTAGTTTGATGTTTGACTCTTCAATTCCATGGACAACACATGCCAATGGTTCAGTGAGAGCAGCATCTCTGAACGAAAGTGAATTTGGAATCGGATGTGTGTTCCACTTGACCACTGGCTCTGGGACTCTAATGTACTCAGCAAATGCCCCGTTCACAAGACTGTCTTTTAGTTGGGCACATAAGTTAGTCATATCTCTCTTGCAGAAAAAACAATCACCACAAGGGGCTGAGTTTGTCGCGACAACCCTCATGCCTATTCCAAAGTCCTTGACACCTTCGCCCACCGCCTCGACTGTTCCTGCATATTCATGACCAAAAAGCGATGGTATCTTCTTGATGAGAACTGGATGGCCTCTCTTGTATGTCTTGACGTCTGTCCCACAAGTAAGAGCGGTGCCAATCTTGATCAGCAATTCACCTGGACCAATCTCAGGAACATTGGTTTCCTCAAATCGGACATCTCCGACACCATAGTACATTGCAGCTTTCATCTTACGAGACATGAACCAATTCCCCGAGCACCATCTATTAGCCCGTTTAAATCACTTCCTGACTGTCAAACCGCAATGCTTAACCACTGTACGTAAGAGCCAGAAAGTGGACTGATTGTCATGCGAGTCAAGTCAAAATACCCCGAGCGCATAGAGTATAACGCAGAGAGTGAATGGGATGGGAAGACTGGTGGAACAATCATAACCAGTGATGACCGCCAAATAGTGTATGACACTCCAAAGACCTATGCAGGTCGAGGTGAGGGAATATGTCCTGATGAAATCTTTGTGTCCTCTGTACTTGGCTGCTTGAACAACACATTCCTTGATTTTCAACGTCGGTTTGAGATGGAACTAGTGTCCCTTAATCTGAACGGGAAAGCAACGGCAATCTTTGACGGCGAGGGATACAAAATCACCAGTTTTCACGTTAAGGGCGAGGTTGTGGTTGGCGAAGATGAGCTAGAAACTGGTCAGCGTTGTGTTGAACTCATGCAACAGTACTGTCATCTCACAAGAACAATCAAAGACTGTCTTCCCTTTGAATATGACATTTTAGTAAGAGAAGAATAGACTAGGATTCTAGTTCTTTCATTAATTCAGCAATCCTGACCATGTATGCCTCAATGTTCGTCCACTGACCGCCCTGAAAGAAGACACTCTTGCAGTATTCACATAACCAGAACTCTGAATAGTGTCTGTAGGTCTGGTCTGGAACGAGTCCTTGGATTCGAAGTTTTTCATCATCCACAATATGAGTAAGGTTTCCATTACACTTTGTACAACGCGATATGGAGGGGTCCGCCTCCGGACTGATTCCAAATTTGAGGAATACACTTGCAACCTCCTCATCTACAGACCCTCGTACAAGCATTACTTCAATCCCCGCCTCTTTTGCCCTCCTAACTAGTATTGAATCAGATGTCAACAGGACTCTGCTCTGGTCCAGTGCAATTCGTAGCAGCTCGTCATCATGGATTTTAGTAGAGTAGAATGCGTCGTGTCCTGTGAGTCGAAGCCATGTAGCAAGTTTGCCTAGCATAGCATCGACTATGAATGTCTTCATTGAGTTTCACCGAAGATTAGGTGCTCAGCGTTCTTCCACATGACCTTCTCTATCTCATCCTGTCTGACCTGCTTGTAACCCTGATCCAGGAGTTCTGGTGGGAGCTGTAGTTTTGTGAAGAACTCTACCCATTTCTTGAGTGGCATTGCATACTCGAATAGAGGAAAGTCGCTCCCGAAGAGGACTCGATTTGGGAACACTCTCATTGCCTTAGCATCACCAATCATCTGATAGACCTTCATTGGCACGTCGGCCGCAAGCGCTTGCCACCCAGAAACATCAACAGAAACGTTCGGGTTCTTAGCAGCAATCATTAGGGCTTCATCTTGCCACGGAAAACCAACATGTGCTAGTATTATTTTCAAATCTGGAAAGTCTGCAGCTACTCTATCAACATTCACTGGTCTTGCGTACTTTACATGCTTGTGCCTTGGTGTGAATCCCTGATGAATGACAATAGGAATTTCTAGATCTACACTGAGTGTATAGTATGGATCAAACTCCTTGTCATCGGGATAGAATCCATTTGGCGGGTACATCTTCCAGCCTCTGCATCCCTTCTCCCTCACAGCACGCTCTAGCTCCTTCAGTCCTTCTTCTCCTCTTCTGGGGTCAATACCAACGAAAGTAACAATGTCCGAGTTGCCTTCTACTTCATCTGCGTGCCAATCCGTCTTCTCAGTGAGTGAAAGCGGCATCTCTTGGTGAAACGCACTATCAATAGGGAGTACTACAGCACGCTCCACACCACTCACATTCATCGCATCACGTAGGTCATCAATCGTAGAGTCAAAAACTGGGTCTCTTCCCAACTGCTCTGCTACAATGCGACGTGTTTCCAAGTCTCTCTTACTGA
This sequence comes from Candidatus Thorarchaeota archaeon, assembly GCA_050124975.1. Taxonomy (GTDB): domain Archaea; phylum Asgardarchaeota; class Thorarchaeia; order Thorarchaeales; family Thorarchaeaceae; genus SMTZ1-45. The sequence continues at coordinate 5,892 of JASFEF010000006.1, forward strand.
TTATATCTCTGGTCCACGTGTGGGTGTGTGCGTCTATGACTTTCACGTCAATACCTCCTACAACTCATCGTGAGTCTTCTCTAATTCATGAATGACCTCTATGGGAACAGTAACACTTCCGAGACCTGTGTAATGAATGGTACCATGATAGTCACTTCCTCCTGTGTGAACTACATCCAAACCTTGGACAATATCCTTCACATCGTCCGAAGAACGCCGCATTCCCATGAAGCTATAATCATAATCCACCTCAACGCCCATAAGACCTGCGTCGATCAAGGTCATGATGAAGGCTCGAAGGTCTTGAACCTTGATAGTAAGAGGATGCGCCAAAACGGGAACAGCTTTCACTGACTTCAGGAGTTCCACAGCCTCTAATGCATCCATTCGCTCCTTTTTTACAAATGCTGGTTTGTCACTGGCTAGATACTTCTGGAATGCTTCTAGTGTGGTTTTCACATACCCCTTTTTGATCAGTGCTTGTGCCACATGCGGCCGCCCAGGACTTGCTACTCCCTCGAGGTCCTCATAGAGTTCCTCAATTGTGATATCCATTCCCAGGTCGTTTAGTTTACGAATTATCTTAGGAAGGCGCTCATGCCTTGCTTTTCTCAGATATCCCAGTCTGTCGTTTAGAGGTTTAGAGTCCAGGGGTACAAAATATCCAAGAATGTGCACCTCAGTCTTCTCATACTCAGCGCTTATCTCGAGTCCTGGAACTCTTGTTAGTTCAGCAGATACCTTGGTATTTAGGAACTCTTCCAAACCGTCAAGTGAATCGTGATCGGTGAGAGCGATGCCTCCCAGTTCCATAGCATCTGCTTTTCTCGCCAGTTCGGAGGGTGAATCGCTCCCATCGGAAGCTGAAGAATGAGTGTGTAGGTCAGCACGGGCTCTCACCATGCGCTGCCTCCTGTCTAAGTGTTTCTACAAGTCTTCTGACCTTGTGACATACTTTTCGTATCTCCTCACGAGTCACAGTTTCTCCTGATGGACAGTCTTTGTCTATGATGCATTTCCTCTTTCGAGCATCATAGATGATTGGATAATACTTGCATCCTTCTGGTCTATTCTCATAAATACGACACACCTTTGTGTCTGGATCATAGAAGAAGCAGTTCCCATCGATATTCTTGAGTTCACAAAAACCAGCCATCACCCGATTCGCGAAGTCTTTCCTTTCGATGCCTAAGGATTCAATTCTCTCAACATCTTCTCGAGTCAGGGTCATCTCAGTTTCAGTACAACACAGACGGACCTTTTCACATGAACCGTCATGGTTGCAGACAAATGGGGTCAAGGTATTGTGTGCTCCTGATGCATCGGTCAGATTGCGGTTTAGTGGGTCATCACGCTGATGAGGTCGTTCACCATCCCTACTTCATCATCATCCCGACAATAATGAAGTAGTCTGCTCAAGGCTAAATATGCTTTCTAAAGGTACTATCATCAAGATTTTTCCAGTCGCTGACCGATTAGCCAGATTATTACTGCTAGCTCCAAGAAAATCCCTGTAAGAAGGACTCCTGCATCTTTGACATATGGACCTGGGAGCTCAAGATGCATTTCCATCAAAGTCGATTTCTTCTGATCCTCTTGAGAAGACCAATTGTAATGAACAAGAAATCCCGAGTCCATGTCATATAGCAGAAATGTCTGATTGTCTATCCTACACATCCAACTTTCATGACCATAAGCGTCGATTGTGCCCAAAACCGTAGCAGAATACATTCCGATACTCACTGTTTCATTATATTCCCACGATTCTGCATCAGCTGCTAGTGGACATCCGAAATAGTAGCTTGTTTTCAAAACTGATTTCATACTGTTATAAGAAACAAAGAATGTAAAATCGTCTGTTCTCTGACTCCAGTCTGATCCATCTTGTATTCTCTGTTCGTAGAAATCATAGACCATTGTCAACTTCCCTAGTGTGTCATCATCAGGATATTCCATAAACACAACGGGCATGCAGGCTGCGCATAGAAGAAAAAGACCGATGACGACTCCCAAGGCTTTCTTCGAAATCTTCTATCCCCTGAACGACTTTTCGTGTGAGGCTATAAAGTTGATGACAAGTAATATCTAAATCATAGGTTTCTTCTCGCAAGCCGACGAGAGGGTGAAAGATTCTTTGTCATATCTCCTACATCTTCACTTGATGGTAGACTCTGAAGCGGAAGCCTCTTTCCAGTGATTCGATAATAAGCACTGGCACGAACTGCATGAATGTAGGCCATCAAATCGTTTGGCTGTGTGGTAGCACCTAGAAGAAGTGCACGTCGCTTTCCAAACACATCAAGAAGTTTGTCTAATATTTTCATTGCAAATCGTTCCAACAAAGATTTCTCCGCATCGCAGAAAAGGATTGTTATCCAGTCATCAGCACCCAGCCAAAGTGCTAAATACTCAACAAAAACATCCCACAGCAGCTCCCCAATAGGTGTTGACACATCCTATGCGTATCGCAATAGTTGACAAGTATCGTTGCAGACCAAAGGATTGTTCTCATGAATGCCAGAGGTTCTGCCCACGGGTCAGAACAGGTGATGAGACCGTTATCTTTCCAGAAGGTCCTGACAAACCTCCTGTCATAGTGGAGGCTCTATGTTCTGGAGAGGCGATCTGTGTCAAGAAGTGTCCCTACAATGTCATTCGAATTGTGAACCTGCCCGAGGAGCTTGAGAGCGATACAAGTCATAGGTACAGTGTCAACGGATTCAAGCTGTTCAGACTCCCCACACCTAAGGATGGTCAAGTGCTAGGTCTCATCGGACCAAATGGTGTTGGAAAGACAACAGCAATCCAGATTCTAGCAGGTGAGATGGCACCTAACTTGGGTCGGTTTGATGACCCTCCGGGTTGGGATGAGATCATCCCAGAATATCGAGGTTCTGAGCTACAACCCTTCTTTGAAAAGATACAGGCTGGTACATTAGTGCCTGTTCTGAAACCTCAGAACATCACCGACTTGCCCAAGGTGAAGGACCTCGCAGACCGACCCATTAGCGACCTTCTAGAGGCCTCAGATTCGTCAGGCCGCTTGAAGGAGCTGAAGGATGACATGAACCTCAATGAAATCTGGGACCGTCCCATCAAGTTTCTGAGTGGAGGAGAGCTTCAACGAGTGGCGGTCACTGCTGCCATCGTACGAGAGGGGGACATCTACTTCTTCGACGAGCCAACTGCGTATCTGGATGTTCGAGAACGCCTTCGAATGGCCCGCGCGATACGAAACCTCTCTGCTATGGGGAAGACAGTCGTCGTGGTTGAGCACGACCTCTCAATCCTCGACTATGTTTCAGACCTGGTCTGTATGTTCTATGGAAACCCCGGTGTCTACGGTATCGTTTCACATCCACACGGGACTCGAGTTGGTGTGAACATATTCCTCGATGGGTTCATCCCTGATGAGAACATGCGTTTCCGTGAAACCGCTATCTCATTCAAAGGAATGAGTGCAGATGACGAGGAGTATTTGTCACGAGAGGCCATGGTTGAATATGGGGACATGAAGAAGAGCTTTGAGGACTTCTCTCTCGAGGTGAAGGGTGGGAGGGTTTCTAAAGGCCAGATTGTCGGGATTCTGGGTGCAAATGGGATTGGAAAAACTACCTTTGTCAGGATGCTATCTGGAGAATTGGAGCCTGATGAGGGTGAGGTTCCCACGAAGACAGTCACAGGTCTAGATCTGAAAATAAGCTACAAACCACAGTACATCCCATCGGATTTTGATGGTAGCCTTAGGATGTATCTCCGTGAGGCCGGAGGGAACACAGTTGATTCTGCTGACTTCAAGACCTCAGTAATAAAGAAGCTCGAGCTTGAACATCTACTGGAGCATATGGTTCCAGAACTCAGCGGAGGAGAGTTACAAAGGGCTGCTATCGCCGCATGTCTCGCCCGAGAGGCTGACATCTATCTCTTTGACGAACCATCAGCATTCCTAGACATCGAACAGAGGCTTGCTAGCTCTCGTGCAATTCGCCGATTGATTAGAAATAACAGGAAGACAGCATTCATCGTCGAACACTCCATCCTAATGGCTGACTATCTCAGCGATAGTCTGGTCGTGTTTGGAGGAATCCCTGGAAGGTCAGGTGTTGCATCCTCGGTCAGGACACTGAGGAGTGGTATGAACATGTTCCTGAAAGAAATGGGTGTGACTTTCAGAAGAGACCCTCAGACTGGTCGACCGAGAGTAAACAAGGATGGGTCCCAGTTGGACACACAGCAGAAAGCGTCTGGTGAATACTACTACGTTGGCAAGGGTTAGTAGTTTCAGGAGAGATACTCCCAGAAGTCATCATCCGGATGATCTCTAGTAACGAATCTCCTGTCTTGCCAACAGAAATCACAGAAACGGTTTCCCTTTGCAAGTGTCCCTTTTCTTGTAAGCACGAAGTTCTCATTGTAATGTTTTGTAGCATGGAAGTCGAAGTGACATAACACAGCATATCTGATCTCTGGGTCGAACGCCTTCAACGTTTCTTTCCACAGGCAGCTTGTGATCTTTACATATAATGGTCCATCCTTCACAGAAATAATAACCCCTCCCAGAGGACTCTCGTCACTCTTCAAAGAGTCAAAGATATCGTCCAAACTGTTCATAGGCTCAACCAGTTTTTCATGATCAGTTCGGTAGTCGACATAGTTTCTGTAGAACTCCAAACCCTCCTCTCTGGAAAGCAATTTTACTGTAGTTTCTGCAATATGAGCTGCAGGAATGAGCCATGAACGAAGGAAATCCTTGTAGAGGAACGTACCCTTCCCGTTAGACACCTTTGACGAGTATTTATCATACTGAAGCAGATGAAGAACGGCTTTCTTGTAGTCAATTTCAAGTTCAGGGTAGTCACTGATATTTTCTGGATTTGTTTGGAAGACTTCAATGTTAATATTTGCACCTTCGACTAATTCTCTAAGTTTCGGCTGAAGGCTGCTAACAAAAGTGTCTGTTAACTCAGGGTGGTGTTCTTTTAGATATCCAATGAAGAGATTAATGTCATTGAGTGGTCGATTCAGTACATCTTGTAACGACATCTCGTATGAGATGTCTGGATTGTGGACAATCCTGAACTTCTTAGTGACCTCAACCATGCGTTTCACCAGAGTATTCAGCTCACTGATTGCGACTCCAATACTTCTTCCCTGACTTCTCCTCATCCATTTCAGCAAGAATCTTCACTGCTTCATTTCCACACCTAATGACATCTTTCTCCCCCTTAACCGCAAACTCGTCACGGACTCTATTGGCATAGACCGCACACGCTGCACCGGTCCTGAATCCGTAGATGTTTCCAAGTGTGAAGAGTGTTGCAGCCTCCATCTCGAAGTTTGCCACGTTTGCCTTTGTCAGATCTTGGATCAGGGATTCACTCATGTTCTGAGTGTATCCTCCAAATCCCGGTCGAGACTGTCCCAGGTAGAACGAATCAGTTGATGCCGATATACCGAGATGATATGTGACTCCAAGGGTCTCTGCAGCCTCAACAAATGCCAAGACCACTTCATATGAGGCTGAGGCAGGATACTCCGGTCGGACGTACTGTCTACTCGTACCCTCCAGACGAACAGCCGCAGTGGAGATGATGATATCACCAATCTCAATCTCTTCTTTCAGAGTAGCGCATGATCCAACTCGAAGAAAGGTTTCTGCTCCCACATTGGCGAGCTCTTCTATTACAATTGCTGTTCCAGGACCTCCTATACCCGTTGAACAAGCCGAGATATCTGCACCCTTGTATTTTCCTGTGTGAGTGACAAACTGTCTGTGCATAGCAACTTGTTTTGCCTCATCCCAGAGAGCGCTAATGCGTTCCACTCTTTGAGGATCGCCTGGAATCAATACAGATTTTGCTACATCACCTTTCTTTACCTCAAGGTGATATTGCTCTCTGTCCTCAGTGACCGGTCGAGTTGCAGAGATCTTCTTACCATTCATGAAAAATCACCTGTAATACGCAGGAAAACTATGATTTCTTACTTTTGTTTCACTCGCTAAGCATATAGGGGAATACATCTTCTACAGAAAGATATCTGAGGCCAATTGACATGTCAAAACTTGATGAACTGCATCACCTGAATCTTGGAAAGAGAGTCCGCCTTCATAGAATGATGTATGAACACGGACCTGGAAATGGGACCATGATAATTCTACCAATTGACCAAGGGATGGAACATGGTCCAGTCGATTTCTTCACGGACCATGATTGTTTGAACCCTGAATACCAGTTCAAGCTGGCTGTCGAGGGTGGGTATTCTGGTATTGCATTGCATCTTGGATTAGCTGAGAAGTATGCTCCTAAATATGCAGGCAAAATCCCCATTGTCTTGAAGATCAATGGAAAGACTCGCATTCCTCCCGCGAACGCACCAGTTTCTCCCATGACCGGTTCAGTAGAAGATGCTGTTCGGATAGGTGCCGATGCAGTGGGTTATACGCTCTACGTTGGGAGTCCAAATCAACACACAGACTTTACACAGTTCAGAAAGGTGAAGGAGGATGCTGAACGCTATGGAATACCGATTATTGTCTGGGCATATCCCCGTGGAGAGTCAGTTGATGCAAAAGGTGGTAGAGACTCTCTATTCGCTGTAGATTATGCGGCTAGGGTTTCTGATGAACTTGGAGCCGATGTTGTCAAGCTCAATGTTCCGATTACTAGTGCCAAGAGTAGATCAATGCAACGCCCACCGTATGATAAGCTCAATCTTAGCACTGAAGAGATGGTTGCAAAAGTTGTGAAATCCGCAGGTAAGACATTGGTCCTCTTCTCTGGTGGTGGAATGGCTACTGATGAAGAGGTCATAGAACGGGCAAGGATATGCATGGGGCAGGGTGCCACTGGAATCATCTTTGGTCGCAATCTCTGGCAGAGGGATTGGGATGATGCTCTGAATATGACTAAGACTCTCAAAGACATCATGCTGAAGGCTTAGTTTCGCAGTGTAACCCCCGCTTGCAGCTTTTACTAGATGAGAACTATTATATGGGTAAAGAATAGCCGAAGGATTGAGAGGCTTCAAGTTTTGGAGCAAAATTCTCAAGAAATGGAGCGAGATGCGTATGGTTGAAACTACCATTAGCGTAATCAAAGCAGATATTGGCTCATTAGCTGGTCATGTTGTTGTACCCGACTTTCTCTTTGAACTAGCAAGGAAGGAGATGAAAGAAGCAGTCAACAAGAAAATAATCAATGACTTCTACGTTGCCAACGCTGGTGACGACCTTGAATTGATTATGACTCACAGCAAAGGTGAAGGTGCCGAGGATGTCCACAAGCTGGCTTGGGACACCTTCATGAAGGGTACTGAGCTTGCCCGTAAGAAGAAGATCTATGCAGCTGGACAGGATATGCTTGCTGACACCTTCAGTGGAAATGTAAAAGGTATGGGTCCAGGGTCTGCTGAGATGGTGTTTGAGGAACGAAAATCGGAACCAGTTGCCATCTTCATGGCTGACAAGACCGAACCTGGTGCATTCAATCTCCCTGTCTATAAAATCTACGCGGATCCTTTCAATACCGCTGGACTTGTGATTGATCCGAACCTACACGACGGTTTCAATTTCATCATTCAAGACATCATGAAAGATATCCCTTGTTTCATCGACATGAAGACGCCAGAGGAATCGTATGATGTGCTAGCTCTTCTTGGAAGCACTGGTCGTTACACAATCAAGAAAGTCTACCGTCATGATGGTATGATCACAGCTTCAGTAAGCACTGACAAACTCCACGCAGTTGCTGGAAAGTATGTAGGAAAGGATGATCCAGTCGCGATTATCAGGGCTCACTCAGGACTACCAGCAATGGGAGAAATCCTAGAGGCATTCACAATGCCCCATCTTGTTTCGGGCTGGATGCGCGGTTCACACGCTGGACCACTACTACCAGTGTCACTCAAAGACTCTAGGTGCACACGATTTGATGGTCCTCCACGTGTTGTTGGACTCGGATTCCAAGTATCAAATGGGATGCTTGTTGGTCCTGTTGACCTGTTTGATGATGTAGCCTTTGACATCACTCGTCAGAGAGGTATGGAGATTGCTGACTATCTCCGACGCATAGGTCCATTCCAACCCCATCGCTTGAGCGAGAACGAGATGGAGTACACAACTTTGCCCAAGGTCCTCACACGATGTGAGAATCGGTTTGTCGAAAAAGAGATTGTGCCAAAGGGTAAGACAATGGACACATCTGATTCAGCAGAATAATTATGAGTGGGACTTTGAGTCCCCCTCTTCTCATTTTCAAATCCGAAAGGGTTAATGGTATGATATGTCCAAGAAGACTTTCGATTTATTTCAGGGAGTCATAGTATTATGGGTCTATTCGGATACTTCACCTGGAAGGTGGATTGCAAGGGCGGTAAACCTGGACCGGAGGAAGACTTCACAATAATGTTTGAAGATCGAACTCTTTTCCTTGAAGATATCTCTAAGGGCTATCTTGTTGCCCAATTCATGAATGATGTTTTGAAGCAGTTCGATAGTCAGGATCACTATGAAATCATTGACACTATCAAGAAGATAACTAGTGCCGATGACAGAGATCTGACCAAAGTTGGCAAGATTTGGATTCTTCTTTGTACTCATCCAGAAATGAACAGAATTGGTTTCTTAATTGGCTACAATGATACAGGGGATGTGTGGGAAGTTCTTGGCCTATATCCGGAACAATATGCCCGAGCTGTCAAGGATGACGCAAGACTCCTACATAATTATCTTGAACAAATTGCACTCAATCCTGACTTCTGGGACAACGTCTATCTCATCAAATGATTGGATTTTGGTTGATTAACCAGTTCGTTTAATGATGTGATAACCAAACTTAGTCTTAACTGGCTCATTGGTCATCGCACCAACATTCAGTTTGAATGCGGCCTTTTCAAACTCGGGAACCATCTGACCTTTAGTAAACCAACCAAGGTCTCCACCCTTCTTCTTTGATGGACATGTACTGTACTGTTTTGCAATGCTTCTGAAATCATCGCCCTCTCTAATTCTACTGATCAGAGCAAGTGCTTGACTGTGCTTGTCAACTAAAATGTGGCTCGCACGGACCTTACCGGCTTTTCCCTTTGCCATCTAAATCACCAAGATTCTGAATTTGCAACATATCGGCGTGGTCTTAAACTTGTCCAATGGTTCACCTACCTGAGGTATTATGATGAGTTGTGTTTTGTCTACTGTAGAAGTCACATGAAAGCAACGCTAACCTCCACTATCAGAAGCGAAGCAAGCCCATGAGATTCTTGAAAATGGCGAACAATTCGGGAAGTTGGTGTTGAATCCACAACCAACCTAGTAATACCCCAATACGCACCACAATCAGACACCCTTTCATTATGTTCTTTGTATTGGAATGTCTTGGTGTACAATGAGAGTCGTAACTATATGCCTCCCTGAGTCCTATGTCGAAGGTGTGGATGAGCTGATTGGTCAGAACAAGTATCCCAATCGCTCTGAAGTCATCAGAATAGCTATTCGAGACCTCCTTGTTGATGAGCTTTGGGGAGACCGTAACCCCTCAAACAGTCTGCCTCTCGTTGCACAACTCCAGAAATTGGCTCAAGTGCAGGAGCTTCCAAAAGAACCTCCATCATGATAGATACAGCCGAACTATCTTTTTCTATAACTACAATGTACAAAAACAGTAGCAAGACGGGGACAAGTATTGCTCTCCATATAAGGAGCCAACTCAAACATGTCAAGATTCTTCCGACGAAAAAAGAAAGAGGAAAAAAAGGCTGAGCCAAAGCCAGAAGAAGCGTCTGAAGTTGTAGAAGCAGCTGAAGAAGAAGCTGTACCTGAACCAACTGAAGAAGAAGCTGCAGCAGCTAAGATTGCAGAAGAAGTACCTGAAGGTAGAGGAGATACAATACCTTACCATGACTCCATTCAGGATCGATTGGTGTACATGCTCAATGATCCTCGGATGGCTGATGGTCTAGAAGGTACACATGAGTTCGAGCTAGAGTTCATGGCAATGGGTGAACGGTTCTGGATTAGAAAAGCACCTCTTGGTGAGATTGAAACAAAGGTGGGCAAAGCTGATGATGAAGACGCTCACATCAGACTTTCAAATGATGCGGTCAGCGAATTACTCACTGCTGCCACATTCGCAGACTTCTCAAGACTCTATCTAAAATACTACAAGACCTCAGAAGCTGGAAAATTCATCAAAATTGAGGCACGAAAACCTATCTCCGACTTGAATCGCAGAGGATATGCTCGAGTTCCAGTGTTGAAGTTACTCATTGGAGCGGCGCGATAGACGAAAACACGCTAGCAATAATTTAAATCGGGCATCAAATCAATCTCATACATTCAGGTGGTTGTATCTTGTCCGATATCAAGACTCCAGTTGTAATAATCAACTTCAAGACATATCCGCAGGCTACAGGTGAGAAGGCTGTTACGCTAGCAAAAACCTGTGAAAGTGTATCAAAGGAGTTCGATGTTCCTATCGTGGTTGCTCCTCAGATATCTGATATTTTCAGAGTAGCTCAGTCAGTTGACATCCCTGTGTTCTCGCAACACATGGACCCTGGTGAACAAGGACGGTTCACTGGTCATGTGTTAGGTGAAGCCCTCGTAGAGGCAGGTTGTACTGGAACTCTACTGAATCATTCTGAAAACAGGATGCAACTTGCAGATGTTGAGCTGGCTGTGACAAAGGCAAGGAATCTAAAACTCTACACAGTTGTCTGTACTAACAATCCTGCAGTCAGCGTGGCTGCTGCTACAATGAAGCCCAACTCGGTTGCCGTCGAACCTCCTGAGCTCATAGGTACAGGCATCTCTGTTTCTCAAGCACAACCTGAGGTGATTAGTGGGACTGTTGAACTGATCCGCAATGTGAACAAGGATGTCGTCATCCTTTGCGGAGCTGGTATCAGCAATGGTGATGACGTTTCTGCAGCCATGAAGCTAGGTTCTCAGGGAGTTCTTCTAGCCTCAGCTGTGGCAAAATCTGACAAACCTACTGATGTCCTCAAGAGTCTTGCAGGTCCATTAAGAAAATAGTACCTTCCGGATGATTTTTCACAGAACACAGAGCGCTTCGGTTAGGCGACTGACTTTGAAAGTGACCTTGGAGTGTGCTCATTGCTTACTTGATCGAGCTATCAATCAAATCAAGCTGGCTACTGATGATCCTGAACTTAGGATGAGGGTAGTCGAGGCTATGACCAAATTTCTAGGTGAGAACTTCAATGGTGAAGCTGTTCCTAGTCACATAGGTACCGATAGAGACCTTCTTGTCCAAGAAATGACGGGAAGCGACCCATATGAAGGACTCAAACACCAATCCAATGAGATGGCTCTCAGTATCCTCCCAGAGCTCCAAGAACTTGTAGATGAACATGAAGACCCAAAGATGCGGTTTCGAATTGCTACTCTAATCACAGCTGCAGCAAACGCCATAGAGTTCGATGTTTCAGGACGCGACTTCAGTCTTGATGAGCTTCGTCTGATTCTTGATAATGTCGAGTCTGACCTCGTTATAGACCATGTAGATCAATTCAGTATGCTTCTTAACGATGTAGAAGAGGTCCTCTATCTGATGGACAATGCCGGTGAAGTCGTTCTAGACATGATACTTATTCGGGAGATAAAGCGCCTTGGTCCTAGAGTCATTGCTGTTGTCAAAGGTGGACCTGTCTTAAACGACGCCACAATGATTGATGCTGAAGAAGTGGGCTTGTCTGATTGTGCTGATGAGGTCCGTGACACCGGTGCATCAGCCATCGGAGTGAATCTGGATCGAAACTCTGAGGAATTCAAAAAGCTGTTCTCATCTGCTGAACTTATCGTGGCAAAAGGAATGGGCAACTTCGAGTCATTGACTGAATTCGAACCGTCCTGCCCCACTATCCATATTATGCGAACCAAGTGCAATCCTGTAGCTGAGCATGTTGGAGTGCCCAAGAACAAGAATGTTGTACTTATTCGGATGCCTCCGGATACAGAATAGATGTGCTATGCCATATCATCTTTGTATGGTCTTAGTGCTCTAGCAAGGCTTCCTGATTCCGTGAATTCAACCTTCGTTTCCGGAAAATCAAGACTGATGACATCTCTGAGTCTTTTCATCCCTGGTTCTTCTGTATTGAATGCACCAAGCTCTAGTGTGTTGATACCCTCTTCATTTGCAAGCAGCCTGATTTCTGGGGATAGGTCTCCTGTGACCAATGTGTCCAGATTCTGATTCTTTGCATTTATAATCTCAGGCATATCCACGTTGCTTCCCGCGATTACGAGCACGTCCTTGACCTCATCATCGAGGTCTCCTGAGAATAGAATTGTGTCAAGCCCCATCTTTCCAGCTAAGTAATTCACAAAACCTGATTGATTCTTGACACCAGGAGGTTGACAAATTCGACCGAAGGCTACAAGTTCTCCGAAGTCGCTCTCAGTCATGAACTCTCCTTTTTTCTTTAATCCCATAGACTCCACGAGGGCATCATTCAATCCATCTCGTGTACAAAGCCATCCGCTCCCAATAGCATAGGAGGAGATGTAGTTCTTTGCAAGCAGTCTTACCCGAACAAGATCCAGTCCCGACAACCTATCAATAGCGAATGGGAACAACGGGCGATAAGTGACCAACAGATTGACCTTGTCCTGTGTTGCTTTTGTGACGACCCTCGCTGATGGATAGGTGGCAATCAGAACTCTATTGATAGTGGTGTTTGCTTGTTCTGTTTCCGTTTGGGGTCCTATCTCAACCCGACTCTCAAGACCTCGAATGGTGTATTCTCTTGGAGATAATTCGCGCAGGCGTTTAATTAGTTCAAGAAGACTGGTCATGATATCACCCGGTTCTGCTATTCACACAGACGGCTGATAGTAACCTCAGTCTTATTCTTTTGCATGACTTCTGAACTGTTTACTAGACATCCTCTTCATCTATGTCTTCGTCATAGGTGTACAGATCTTCAAGACTGATATCTTCTAACTCAGGCTCTTCCTCAACAACTTCGAGCTCTGGTTCTTTCTCTTTCTTCTTCTTTGCTTTCTTCTTAGGCTTGGGCTTTTCCTTGATAACCTCTAGCTCTGGTTCATCTTCAAGGACTTCAAGTTCAGGCTCCTGGTCAATAACCTCAAGTTCTGGTTCTTTCTCTTTTGGTTTCTTCTTTGGCTTAGCCTTCTTTTTCTTCTTCTTCTCAGTCGGAGCCACTTTCACTGGGGCGACGGTTCCCTTGCGCCTTAGTTCAAACAGTTTGGTCTTAGCAGCACGGACTTTCCTCATTTTCCTGAAATCAATCTGCTCTGGGTTCTGGGTCTTCCTGAGACGAGTCAATTCACGTTTGATGGCTTTTTCCTTGTTTACCATATCGAATCACCGTCGCAATAACAGCGTCACTTTGTGATTGTTTTATAACTGTGTCGTAATCTCCGTTGGACAAGCCTTTTGTCTTTCATTGTCGATGCAAATGCTGTGTAATCCCAATCTATGGGTGGTTTAGATATGAGCAAGAAGAAAAAGCCCAAGATGGTCAGTATCCGTTTTAGGATTGACAAGAGTCTCTTAGACCGGATTGATCAGATTGCTGGCGAAAGAGGTCGTCAGAGATACATCCATGATGCGATTGTCTGGAGATTGGATGAGGAGCTACCACCCGTTGTCTATGACCTAGTTCAAGAAGTCCAAGAGTTGAGATTACGGGTTGAACATCTAGAAAGCTCTAGTACTACAAGTTTTCATCTGGGCGAACTCAATGATGTAGCCCGTGAGGAGCTGTGTAGTGACGAACTTGATCGGAAGCTGCTGGTATATTTTATTAAAAGTGAGGGGGCAACAACACCCGAACTTGCCGAGAGTCTTCTCGGAGATTCGACCAAACGCAGAACAATTCTAGACAGAATAGATCGGTTGAACAAGCGAGCGAAGAAACTCTTTGGCACTCCTATTCTAGAATATAAGAAAGGGTTTGTTAAGAACAAGCGCGGCGCTTGGTGGATCACTGGTTTGGAGCATGTCACTATCTGATTTAGCAAATCTTTAAAGAACGCAAACCTGACAGGCTCTTGGGGCCGTAGTCTAGCCTGGATAAGGCACCAGCCTCCGGAGTTGGTCATCCCCGGTTCAAATCCGGGCGGTCCCGCCACTCAGACCTTCTTTTTCGCACCCTCTCGGAGTTTAAAAGACATCATTTTCAGTGAATTATGAAAGTGAGGTTGTCTCATGAGTTTCCTAGGTAATCGTGGCTCATCCAAAGACCAAATCCTTAGAAGATTCACCAAGTATCTCAACGGACCGATGGGCAAAACAGTACTTGAAAGTCTTGAGGATGGTGAGAGTTTCATTTTACACACCTCAGATCACGCCTTCCGTGTTACGAAGAAGAATGGCAAAGCAGTCGTAGAGTTTCTTGAACTTCAGGTAGCCTGATGTCCAACACCAATCTACCATCCCTTATCTTTTCACAACGAAGACTCTATAAGTCAAATTAAGCCCCCCGTTGAATGGGGCCGTAGTCTAGCCTGGATAAGGCACCAGCCTGCGGAGTTGGTAATCCCCGGTTCAAATCCGGGCGGTCCCGCCACTCCTTTTCATCATTCCAAAACTCGACAAGAAGCTTAAATGCAGTGCTAAAATCGGCAACCTATAAGTGGGTAAATTATTCTCCACAAGAACGAGAGACCTAGATTATGCAATTCACACCACAAAGACTTGACAAAGTATATCGAGCAATGCGTCGGGAAGAGATTGATGCATTACTCGTTACTCGAAGGCAAGATGTCCAGTACTTGACTGGCTATCAGTATGGGGGTGTGAATGTGCCAATCGGTTGTTTGATCTGTGAGAATCATCAACCGCAACTGGTTCTTCCTGACAAGAAGGAATTGATATCTACACGCGAGTCAATCATGGCAAAAATTCGACCATTCTACGAGACCACGTCAGAGGGTTGGTCACGTACTCGTGGAGCCGCTTTCTGGGACCAGACCACAGGAATTCTGAAAGAACTAGGTCTTACTGGTAGTATGATTGGGTTGCAGCATGATTGGCTCTCGGTTCGTGAATTCGAGATGTTAAAACAAGCTCTACCTGAGGCTGGATTCAAGGACTTCTCTCCGAGTTTGTGGAAACTGAGGTACATCAAGGATGCTGCAGAGATTGATGCAATAAGCAAAGCAGTGAATATCGGCGAAATTGGAGTTCGAACAGCACTAGAGGTGGTTGCCCCAGGAAAGTCTGAAGAGGAGGTCTCGCTTGAGATTGAATCTGCGATGAGAGGAGCTGGGGCTCAACAACGTGGGATTCGGGCAGCAGTACTATCTGGAGCACAGGCACATCTTCCCTTTACTGAACCCGGGGTGTCAAGAATTGGTATTGACCAATTAGTAGTCATAGACATTACAGTGAGCCACTCAGGATATTTTGGAGAGGTGGCCAGGACTATCCACCTTGGCGAACCTTCGGACAAACAGAGGAAGCTCTTTGACTATGTCAGTAATGCTGCACGTCAGCTAGAGAAGCGACTCAAACCTGAGGCGCAGATCAAGGATGTAGCAAAAAAGACATTGAAAAAGGTGGGTAAGAGTTTTCCACCTGGTACTATTGTGCAGCCATTTGGTAACGCAATTGGTCTTGACCTCTACGAGCCGCCCTACATCGTACCGAATGTTCAACAATCTCTTCGGGCTGGAATGGTACTCTCCATACATCCAACTGGATTTGCAGCAGGGGTCGGTGCAGTGAAAATTGCTGACGTGTTCCTAATTACTGAGGATGGATGTGAGAACCTCACAAAATTGGCTCGTGAAACGATGTAATCATGTTGAGTGCTGCCATCTTCTCAGTTTCAAGAAGGTTTGAGTTATGGTCTCAACACGAATCATGTGTTTCTCAACTTCTTCCCTTGAAATCTCTCTGATTTGAGCTGCTGGTGCTCCTGAATTTTGGGTTCTAGGTGGAATCACAATGTTGGGTGGGACAATGCTTCCTGGCGCTAAAGACACACCTTCTCCTAGAGTAGCACCATCGAAAATAACACAACCCTCTCCAATGTATACACTATCTCCAACATAGACACCATGGAGTGCTGTTGCAGTAGAAATTATGACATCGTTACCGATGATTGCTGGATTGTTCTCTGTGTGAGCATGAATAACAACACTGTCTTGAACACATGTGTTCTCACCAATACGGACAGAGGCTTGATCACCTCTGATCACTGCTCCTGGCCATATGTTTGCTCCTGCCAAAATATCAACTTCTCCCATGATGGTTGCTTGGGGACTGACATACGCCTTGGCATTAATATTCGGACTCTTATCACCAAATGGTAGTACTGGCAAATTTCGCACCTCTGTTCTATCTAGAATAACACCCGTCGCGCAGTCATATAAAATATCATGCGACTTGTTGCTGAATCAATTCTCACCAAAGAAAAAGGTAATCACATCTTCATAGTGCTCTGCTGGTCTTAGCCCAATCAGTCTATCTACACTCTTTATCTCGCCTGTTCTTGGGTTCGCAACGTCATACTTTGCAGGTTCACCATCAAAGTAGATCAGGACACACGGTATTGCATGAATCTTGTTATCCATAGCGAATTGGCGATGTGCCTCCGTGTTCACCTTCAGGAACCTGATGTCCGGATCATCTGAGTACTTCTCATCAAGCTCTTCGAGAATAGGCGTCAGTGCCTTGCATGGCTGACACCAATCTGCCCAAGTGTCCACAAAAAGGAGTCGTGTTTCCCTAGTTGCCTGTTCGACATCCTCTGGTGAAGCGTCATCGACCATGCGTTTTGCGTTACGTGGCAGGCTATGAATCTTACTTGAAACGCACTACTCGACTCATTAATCATTTTTCAGTCCAGGTCGCGATTAAGTCGATTATTGGACCATATGCAAATCCTGCGAACAATGCTGGAACGTCTCTGAACTCTGTCGAGAGGAAAATAGCAAACGAAACAAGTATTCCAAAAATCAATCCTCTGACAATTGCGTTTCCAAGGTTCTTTTCATTGGCACTCTTGACAAGAACAACGTCCCCTGCAAATCCTATCAGAATTCCCATTATGACTCGATTGTACCACATACCAGTTAGAAATAGTATATTCGGCAAGTATCCACCAATTCTCGAGCCTACGCCAATTATGCACAATACTCCGAGAAGCGCTCCCGTAATCGTTGCAATTCCAATTCGTCTATAATCTGGCAATCCAGAACCTCCGTTTCTCTCTATTGACACTTCTTTCTTTAACATTCTCATAGAGGAGAAATGGACCTAAGAAATCATAAGGTTGGATGACAAATACAATCATCAACATGAATGCTCCAGTGAAACCAAAGTTATATTGTAGCAAATGTCTAGGCTTTTGTCCATGCTGGTGGAATGGTACGGTCATCTATTCTGACTTTGTGGAGAAAATCAAGCCTTTCGTAGATTTTGTGACTCATTGTCCTGAAGTTGAAATAGGTCTTGGAGCACCTAGGAAATTTGTTCGAATAGTCTTGAATGGTGATATCAAAACATTCGTGCAACCCGCAACGAATGGGGACTTCACCCAGGAGATGTCTGATTATATCAAAAAGACAGTTCCCAAGCTTCAGAACTTGGATGGCTTTATTCTGAAGGAGAACTCACCCTCATGTAGTATGAGTCGAGTCAGATACTACCGCGGTTCTGAGAAAGATGCGGAGATTGGTGGCGGAGGTCCGGGATTATTTGGGGAAGCGATTCTTGGTAGATATGGTCATCTCCCAATAGAAAGTGATGGTCGTCTAAGAAATCAGAAGATTCGTGAGGTATTCCTTACAAGAATCTTCACACTCGCAGCTGCAAAACAGGTTCTCGAAAGTAAGAAGATGGGCGACTTGGTTGAGTTTCATACCAACAACAAATACCTGCTTATGACCTTCAGCCAGAAGAGATTGAGAGAACTGGGTCGGATAACTTCTAATCCTGACAGGGTACAGTTTGATGAGGTTGCTGAGAGATATCTGGAAATCTTGGAAAAGGCCTTGGCAGTTACACCAAAAAGTTCCATGGTCGTTAATGTTTTTTCAAAGATCTACGGATACTTCTCGAAAAACCTGAAGGCTGATGAAAGGAAGTTCTTCCTATCAAGGTTAGATTCATACCGTCAGGGAAAGTTATCTATCACATCATTGCGGGAAACATTGCTACTCTGGGCATTGAGATTTGAGCAGGACTACATCCTGAAACAGACTGTCTTCCAGCCATTCCCACAAGAGTTGAATGAAATTTGCAAGCTTGTCCAGTATCAAAAAGAATAGCATATTGACTACAAGAAATGAAAAGGTGGCGGGGAAAAAGAATCCCCAGAACTAAACTTTATGCAGCTTCTGTCGCTAGAAGGTTGTCCGCAATTTGGTCATAGACCTCTGGTGGCATCACACCAACCAGCTTGTCCATCTTTCTGCCTGATCCGTCATCAAAGACAACTCTCTTGCCTTCAGAGTATACGAGCACACTGGGAACACCTGTTATTTGGTTCTCCATGCTGAACTCTCTGTTGTGATCAACATCAAGCTTTACAACTTTCAAACCCTTCTCTGCGTACTTCTCGTCTAGCTCCTCTAGAATTGGACCTAGGGTCTTACAAGGCGAGCACCACTGTGCATGGCAGTCAACGAATACTACTTTGTGATCTTCGATGATCTTTGGAATGTCATCGGAACTAATGTCTTCGACCATAGTGATTATCTCCCGTCTCCGGTGCGAGTCGGTTGTGCATTTTGTTTGCACATCCGTTATAAACTTGTTGTTATCACCTTGTAGTTCTTTAGTGTCCGTCAGTGCCAAAGTTTGATAAGAGGCAGTCGATGGATTTGATTTCTAGATGCTTTGGTGATAACTGTGCCAGTTCTACACTGTCCAAAATGTGGTTCTCGTCTTGACTTTCACAAAGGCGGCGACATATGGACAGTGACCTGTTCCTCCTGTAATGTGGAAGTTTCCATTGGAGGAAGGAAAACTGACCTCTTTGATGCTTATGAGGCATATACTACACAGGTTCAGGCGGGTACTGCATCAGCCATCACAGACTATCGAAAGAAGAAGTATCTTGGGTCTGGAGCTGACACGCCAAGGAAGAAGAGAAAATTGGATCCTAGCTCTCGGGTCCAGTCAAGAGAGGTGATTGAAAGGCTAGTGGATGAGGGTGGAGCCAACCTAGATGATCTTGCAGACTCACTTCGGAACCTACTCATCAGTGGGCGGGATTTTCTTGTCAAGTATGAACTCATGCCAGCAACAGACGCTGATTATGGAATTGAAACTGACAAACTCAACATACCAACTCGACTGAAAGAACATCTTCGTGACCGAGGAATCACGACGCTATATCAGTTCCAGGAGGACTCCTATCATGCCATCGAGAATGGGGAAGACATTGTCCTCGCTGCACCTACTGGTCAAGGTAAAACGGAGGGATTCGTCCTTCCAATAATCAGAAAGCTTCTCCTCACAGTTCAGGAGTCCTTTGAGAACCCTGGAGTCAGAGCTTTGTTGATCTACCCAACGAAGGCGCTGGCAAGAGATCAGTATGACAAAATAAAGCAGATGTGTGAGACCTCTAATCTCACTGTTTCGATATTTGATGGTGATGTTTCGCAGAATGCCCGACAGAAGATATACCAGGCACCTCCTGATATCCTATTGACGAATCCGGACATCCTACATTACCACCTAGGTTGGGCACAATCTCGATTGATGCCCCTGCTACGGACTGTGAAGTTTGTAGTCCTAGATGAGATTCACCTTTACACAGGGTCAATGGGGACAAATGTCTACTACATCCTCAAACGGTTGGAGCTTGAGTCTGGACGGTTTCAGAAGATTGGGGCATCAGCCACTGTATCTAATCCCAAAGAGTTTGCTGATATTCTCTTTGACTCGGAAGTAAGACTTATTGAATCAAAGACTGCAAGACGGGGTCCGATACATTTCATGATGTACTATCCTGGGATGCGAAGTAAGTATAGCATGATTGTTGACCTTGTTGGTCAGCTACAACAGGGCGATTTCAAGACCCTCGTGTTTGGCAATACGCACTCTGAGGCTGAAGTCCTGAATATGCTCATTGCAGATACTGGTGTTAAATCGAAGGTCCACAGAGCTGGGCTGCCAAAGAAGTATAGGAGTGAAGTTGAGGATCAGTTCAGGTCAGGAGACCTCCCAGTCATAGTATCCACACCAACACTTGAACTGGGGATTGATATTGGCGACCTCGACAGTGTGGTCAGCATGATTGTGTCAATCACTCGATTGACCCAACGGGTGGGTCGTGCAGGAAGAAAGGGGCAAGAGAGTGTTGCTATACTTGCTCTCAGAGAGAATGATCCGATATCATCCTTCTATCGACACCAACCAGACAAGTACTTCTCAGACATTGATGCTGCCTACATGGAGCCTGAGAATGAGGTCGTTGGATATTACCAACTCATCGCTGCAGCCATGAGTGGGAAATTGAAGGTCTCTGATTTTGCAAGACACAAAGACATCCTTGAAACTCTCCAGAGTGAAGGGCTTGTACACATCGAAGATGATGACAAGGTTCGGATTGTTGATTTTGATCAAGCCAGAAAACAATGGAGGTCCTATAGTATTAGGGGCATTGGGGACACTGTTCAGATTAAGACTGGAAACAAAGGTCTTGGTGAGCGGTCAATGCCAATGGCAGCTCAGGAACTCCATCCGGGAGCAATCTATCTCCATGGTGGCAAGAACTACATGTCTGTAGATTTCAAGTACACTCCAGGACTGGGAAGAGCCTCCGTTGTTCCTCATACTGACAGGAGGGCGCATACAAAACCACTCTACTCTACTATGCCACGAATAATTGATATCGTTGAACGAAGCAAAATACTTGGTCTGAATGCAGTCTACTGTACTCTTGAGATGACTCAGACAGTTGATGGATTTGTGAAAAAGGAAACGAGGTCCGGTCGAACGCTGAGTCGTCATAGTCTTCCAACACCACTGATTTTCAAATATCGTACCCGCGGGTTTGCTTTTGCAGCCCCAGAACCGGTCAAGGCGGTCAATGACCACACTTCAGGAAAGCTGAGCGGTCTGAAGGGGCCAAAGATGGGTCCTGCAGAGCTTTTTGGAGGAGCATTTCATGCCCTTGAGCATGTCTTGATTGAGTCAAGTGACATGCTCACTGGAGGTGGTACACGAGAGATTGGTGGCGTGTCAATGGGTGACTCTGGAATCATCTTTGTCTATGATGGTAGTCCTGGAGGAAATGGTGCATCTAAACTTCTGTTCACAAAACTAGTTGAGGCGTTCGAACGAGCAAAAACAATCATTGAGAAGTGCGACTGTGAAACTATAGACGGATGTCCTCTATGCACATATTCATACCAGTGTGGTAATAACAACAGTCCTCTGTTCAAAATAGGAGCACTCGAAAGTATCAAACGAATCCTCGATAAGGTGGAAACAACAGTTGACACTGAAGGGTACATGGGGTATCAACCCCTCGTATGATGAGGTGAATAAGAAATGGTTGAGTTTCGTGTCGGCCGTGGTCATGATGGTCCTGCTCGTGTAGGCGAGTACATCTTGGGATCAACAACCTTTGCCACTCCCCTACTAGCCGCCTCATTCACCTCCAGTGATTCAATAATCGCTTATGGGAGCCTGGGAAGAGATGAACCTCTTTCACAGGACCCTATGTTGATTGCACTACCTTCTCTCAGTCAAGTCGATGAATTGCCTCTTATAGACGTGCGAGAGCCGGATACGGTCATTCTGCCATCCCTCCTCTCTCTTGCCACCCTAACTCCAGATGCTCCCGAATTGGTTATTGACTATCAACGTGAAACTCTCCTTCGAATCACACCAGTTGTTGATCCATCAAGAACCATTATTCGTATTCCGTCTGAAACGAAACCTGCATCTATTCCTAAGTTGGTAGAACTCGGATCACATGGTGCTATGTTCACTTTCAATGGTCAATTAGGGCCTCATGATTTCGGTGCAATTAGCCTGCGAAGTCGACTTCCACTCTACATGATTACCTTGGCTGCAGGGCGAATAGAGCCAGGTCTAATCCCCCTTCTCTATTACACCGGATTTGACATCATCGACATTGGTCATGCCGAAGAGTCCGCTGCAAAAGGTGAACGATTGTGGAAGAACGGATCAGAAAAGATTGACCTAGGAAAAGAACGACGTTATTGTTCATGCTTTGCATGCGCAAAACTCGATAACATTTCACCTGAAGACTTACCGAGTATTCTTTTGGAGCACAATCTTAGCATCTACAAATCTGTAATCTCTGAGTCAAAGGAAGCCATGAGGTCTGGTCGTCTCAGATGGTTGGTGGAGAGCTCCACGCACCACAGTCCAGCTCAAGCATCGCTCGTTCGACTTGTCAACAGAGAGCTCTATCCATTCATCGAGGAGTTCTCTCCTACAACAGGTCCTGAGGCTCTACCCGTGATTGGTTCAGAGTCATATCATGCTCCTGTTGTGGAAAGGTTCCGAAATTTCGTAGCAGACAGATATTCTGCTCCTCCGAACAAACCAATCATTCTACTACTCCCTTGCTCTGCGAAAAAGCCCTATTCAGATTCTAAGTCTCACAGATTATTTGCATCCGTGTTGGAGTCTGCGATGCCTGGTATGGAGTCAAGAGTTGCTGAAGTAATACTCACTTCACCTCTTGGATTGGTCCCACGAGAGCTAGAGCGAATCTATCCTGCAGGGCAGTATGACATTCCTGTTACTGGTGATTGGGACACTGAGGAAATTGAGATTGGAACTAATGCATTAGTGACCCATCTCAAGAAATTCAGCGAAACTTCGGTTGTCATTGCTCACGTGTCTGGTGGATATTTGGACATAGTTAAATCTGCTGAACCCAAGATTGAGCAGAGCTTAATCTATACGACACATGAGAATAGAGCAACTAGCCGTGAGTCATTGGACGCATTAGGAGAATCGCTTACTGAATTGAAAGAGATCCTCTCCATATCTGCAGGACCAAGGACTGAACTGGAAGAAATAGTATCAGCAACTGCAGACTATCAATTTGGAGCAGGAGCTGGTAGGGTGCTGGTTCCTGAACATGCAAAATTAAGGGGAAAACCATACAGATTGATTCTCTGCAGCGTTGATGAAAATCAGGTTTGCTCCTATGTTGCTGAGAGTGGGGCTCTCTCATTGACATTAGCTGGAGGAAGACTTCTTGCTCCCCTCAACCGATATTGGGTCCGTCTTGATGTTCCGAAAATCAAAGGTGGATCTATTTTCGCAGTTGGTGTTCAAGAGGCTGATTATGCAATACGACCAGGTGACGAGGTAATTGTCATCAATAAATCTGGAGAGGTCATTGCAGTTGGTCGAAGTGAGATGTCTGGTCGAGAGATGTGCGAACTGAAACGCGGGAGAGCTGTATCTGTTCGCCATAAGAAGGAGTGAGTGATATGGAAGAACCACTACAACGAATCAATGAGGTTGTTCAGAAGGTCACTCTACAAGCTCGTGGAAGTTCACTCAAACGAAGGAAGAAAAGAGACCCCTCAAGACCATCTGCAAAGTGGGTAGCTCCTGCAAGAGTAGGTCGTGAACAAGGAACTGCACTCGCTGTGGTCTTGTCCACTATTGGCTGTGCCCACGCAAGGAGTGACTCTGGAGGATGCACTATGTGCAGCTATCTTCTTGATGGTGTTCAGGAAAGACCAACAGCAGACCAGATAGTCACTCAATTCAAGGTCGCTATGACAGAGTTGGAAGGAAAAAATCCCCCATTGTCTGTTAAGATCTACACGAGTGGTAGTTTCTTGGATAATGATGAGATTCCTCAACCAGCAAGGGTTGAGATTCTAGGGATTATTGCTAAGGATGAACGGATACGTGAGGTTGTCCTTGAATCCAGACCTGAATATGTTACTGACACTATCCTCTCAGATGTTCGCAGAATACTCGGTGATCGGACTATCGAGATTGGTATGGGTCTCGAGAGCGCGAGTGACACAGTTCGGACTGTGTGTATCAACAAGAACTTCGACCTACATGTGTTCAAAGAGGTTCTGAAGACTGCTAGGAATTACAATATTGGAATGCGGGCATATGTGTTACTCAAACCTCCACTACTCACAGAAAGGGATGCACTCCTGGATGCTCTCTCTACAATTCAAGAGGCAAAAGCATTGGGGGTCACCACCGTTTCTCTGAATCCCGTCAATGTTCAGAGGAACACACTTGTTGAGAGACTCTGGACAAGAGGCAACTACCGACCCCCTTGGCTGTGGAGCGTTCTAGAGGTCCTTCGTGAAGCGGGTAGTAGCTCTGATGAGTGGACAAAGATAGTCTGTGATCCGGTGGCTGGCGGGAAGAAACGGGGGGCTCATAACTGCGGTATCTGTGACAATGACATCATTGAAGCAATCCACCGTTTCTCAATGAGTCAGGATTCATCTACTCTGCAGAACCTGACCTGTGACTGCAAGAAACAGTGGGAACACACCTTGAAACACGAGGACTTCTCACTCATTGTCCATAGATGAAACAACTGTCTTATGAAAAAGGTCATAAAGAAAATCAAATGGCGGTCGCATATTCTGAATAATCTAGAGAGATTAACAATGTCCAAGTATGTAACTCGTGTATCCGTCTGGTTCTACAGCGAAGGCGCTTCACCTTCTCAAGTGCTAAGCAAGCTAACAGAACTTGGGTTCAAACCAGTTAGAGGTGCCCATGATTTTGTATATGAACACACTGATGACAATATGACCGAAGCGGACCTTGGAAACGCAATTATTGAGATTTCAAATGCACTACACAAGACCCTCTCTGGATTCAAGGTTCTTTACAATCTCGACACACATCTATCCGAAGGCGATGACTATATCCCCCTCGAGGATCTTGATGCAGAGTTAGAGGAAACTCGCAAAGAGCTAGAAAAGATTGAGAATGAAGAAACGAAATAGTGCAATAGAATGGGTTGGGTGTTACCCATAACCCATTCCAGCATGTTGGTCAAACTAGATTGAGGTAACTTCAGGTTCACGACGTTCGTACTCGCCTTCACCTTGCACGGTGACTCTAATCTTCTTCTTGTCACCTGGATTCATTCGTTGCCATGTCCAGACCATGTAGTTTCCGCCTGTATCTACCGACAATATTTCTGGAGCCTCATCTTCTGGATCTGTTGAGATATACTCGAAACCAGCTGGAATCCAATCCGTCACCTCGATATTCTCTGCTGTCACCTCACCACTGTTGGAAACCACAAGGACAACAATGTACTCCCCAGCACCTGCGCCTTTGTTGATTGCCTTCTTAGTGGATATTGCACGTTTCTTGTATATCACACCAAGCTTGTGGCCATCTTCAGGACTCTCCATCACTGCTGGAATTCCTGCAGGATCGGTGTTTGCAGTGCAGATAACTGGAGATGGATACTCCTTCTCAGGTCGACTACGCCAAGCCATTATTGCATAGTTAACCTTGAGGCTTTCACCAGGCTCAAGCTCTCCAACTGTGTCTTTCAGATTCTCCAGTCTGAAGGTCAGTTTGTGAGGCTTTTCTGGGTCTTGGTCCTCAGGATCAATCAGAAACTCATAGGGTCCTGTATACTCCTCACCTCTAATCCACACAGTGATGTGCTCACTTTTCGGAGGCATTACATCGTCCGGTAGATTGTCCTCAATTGTAAAATCATCAAGTTTCGCAGAACCATTGTTGGTCACTTCTATTGTGACTTCGACAGGTGTCTTGTCGAAACTGCTTACTGAGGGTGGGTCGAAAGCCTTTGTATAGTCTATACTGTACACCGGTATTTCCTGAGCTGCTTTCTCAACAGTCCCAAGAACTCGCTTTGTGACCTCCTTGACAGGTGTGTACGCAAGGTCTTGTGTGCATTTTGGAGTTGACTTGCTTTCAACATCGAATGAAGATGACCACTCCTGGTCTGGTTCTAACTCTATGCCAGGTTCTTCCTCAATCATCTTCTGTTTCTCACCGCCATCCTCGGGTGTGAGATAGACCTCTACTTTGTCCAGTCTAACGATGAGGTCGCTTTCATTTGAGCATTCAAGTGTGCATTGCCATTGATTTGGTTCAGTTTCAGCAGTTTCAATTCCAGTCAAGAACTCTGTGAGTGCATCTAGGTCTGGATCAAGAACGGATCTTTGTTGTCCCTCACCTCGATAAGTGATGACGACCTCTCCAGCTTTCCTGGGTTCTGTGTCTTCAACTAAACCGGTTGCACTGATGACGAGTGAAGATGACTCACGAGGATAGATGACAAAGTCTTTCCAGACAACCTGTTTTGTTCCCTCATCGTATTCGGCCGTGCCTGATTTTGCAGACACAATTTCGATGTTGGAAAGCTCAGGAGGAATGGTCTTGTTGAGTATGATATTGTCCAGTTCACCATCCGTTTCATTGGTGAGCGTGAGTGTAATCTTAACAGGATTATCCTTGCCAGCGACATATGCCCAGTGTGGCTCTTCTGTTTCAATAGTTCCACATGTGTCGAATACTTCTTTGAAGAGCATTATCGGTGCTTTAACTGTGACACCATAACTGGTTTCCCACGAACCACCTGCATCGATTTCGCCTGCACTGAGAGAATCATTACTAATGTCTGTGGAGTCACGTGTCTCTCCAAGGAGGACCTTCACATTCCAGATACGACTTCTCTCTGATACATTGTTAACGCTTAGGACGCCCGAAGCATCAATAGTGGTCATCTCCGATAGTCCATCAAGTTGAACCTTTTCTGATTCTTCGAGGTCAACTACGACCTTTTTTCTTTCACTCATTCAATGCACACCCATTGTTTTGCATTCATCGTTTTCTGAGTCTTCTGGCTCGTGTACCGACCCCGCAGGAGAATATCAGTTTAGCTCGTATCTGAATTCGTTTCCTGCTGCCCAATAGACCTCTAAGACTTGGTCTGGTTCCATAATAACTGGAACCGTTCCTTGACCGAACTGTTGAACATACTTGGAGAACTTCTTTGGATTCTCCTCTGATGACCATCTCATAGGAACTCCAATTCGTGGTTTTGCGTCAATGCATAGACTGACTGCATCTTTCACTTCGAAGACACCATCTCCGCCAACTGGAACTATGAGGACATCCATATCGAGGTGTTCGAATGGACCTCGTATCAACGTGTCACCAAGGTATCCGACTTTCATATCCCCAATCTCAATGTAAAGGCCAAGATTTTCAATTCGTCCCCCTTCATTCTCATCAATCCTTGATAGAGCATAGGGTGTGATCTTCACATCTGGAATCTCGTAGGGGACCTCGGATTTCAGAACATGAAGTAGCCATGGTTTGACACCCTTCTTGGAAGCCTTATCAGCTGCTCCCTGGTTGCCAAGAAACCATGCTTTCGAATTGACTGCGATCTTTGATGCATTACCGACCGCGTCGTCTGATTGATTCGTCGCGATGACAATTCTCGCATTGAAGTCGTTTGGAACGATTTTCTTGCCATCCCAAATTCCAGGATTCAGAAGAACTGTCGTTTCATTATACTCGAGTGCGAATGAAGTTTTTCCAAAGTACACTATTTTGAGCAACGAATCACATCCCGTCAATGCGCACTGGCACGGTCAAGCCAGAATGACTGCTGCACTACTATCGTTGAGACTGTTCTTAATAAGGTAATTTCGAACCAATGCTTGGCCACATCGGAATTGCCTGTTCAGAGCATTTCTGAGCGCCTTTTCGCACGTGCTCAAGGCTACCGAGTGCTATCTTTTTATGATTCTAGCAGGACTCAGTTTCAGAGGTCCTGCAGATCCTGCGGAATTGCGTAGAGCGAGTTGGATTCTATGTTAGACAAGATTCTCACTGAGAAATTCAGAAGAACATTGAAGATGGTCTTTACAGATATCAAGAATCAACAAGATCGCCGGGATGAACAGGAGTTCGCAAAAGATGAAGTCAGAATCAAAGAACGACTTCTCGATACTTTCACACCTTATAGTCCTGATGTCATCTTGGAGAATGATTATCGAATAGCTGCCATAGATGGTTCTGGTACTGACAGTCTGATGACACTGGATGATATTCGGATACACCTCCTAAGTACATCCACAATTGTGGTCGGTACAAACACACATTCAGAGAATCTGTTCTCTCCTATTGATAGGGAAACCCTTGAGAAGGAGTTGGGTGAACAGCCCCATATTGACATCCATTGGCACTCTGGAGTTCGAAATGATGCTCGGAATAAGCTGGCAGAAACTCTAGCTAATATCTATCCACTGAAGGATGTCACTAGTTTAACACTTCCATTCTTCCAAGACTTCACTGAGGGGAAGATATCATCCTATTCTGATTTTGTAGAAACTAGATATGAGAAATATATTCCCCGCCTTAGAGAAATGGACACGTTGATCTCAAGAGGCCAACTACTGACAAATCCCACAGTCCATGAAGAAATCCGAAAGACAAGCGAGTACGCTGCAGCTCGTCGAATATTGATGAGTGACATTCAACTGAAGTATCTCCTGCTAGATGGTGCTTTGTCTGTCTTCATGCATCCTGCCCGAGGATACCCCTCCATGCCAAGTGGATTCATGCTTCGAGATGTTTGCACCTTAGCTAGAGCGAAGAATGTTGTACTATGTGCAGTTAGCAAGAATCATACAATCCCCTTTGCTCACCGTATTGCAGGTATGGCAAGGGATGTTTTTGGAGAGGGTGCAAAGTGGTTCTGTCATCTACCAAGTCCTCAGGATCCAGAGGGAGGTCTCCATATCTATGAGGACCGAACATACATCCCCCCTATGTTAGCAGTTCCATACCTGTATAGCTTCTCACGTGATAATCGACCCTCACGGATTGATTTTGACAGGATTTGGTGGCTAGAGAATATATTTGTCCCAGGAAACCCAGGAGCAACCCGTTCAAATGAGAAAACACTCTTTGCAGAATTAGAGTTCATGTCAAGAGATGCTCGTTGGTACGGATATCCTGTGCCTCTTGCACTAGCCCACGAAACATGCAAGCTGAGCTATGAAGACCTGCGACTTGCAAAAGAGGTATGCATGGATGTTCGATCCGAGATGGGTCTTGAAAGACGAAAAGCTGAGGATCTCCGTGCTGATTATGATATGTAAACCGAGGAATGAAACATGAGTTTAGACAGAGACAAACTTGGAGAACTTTATGGAAAGGTTGGTGTAGGTAACCAGACTACACTAGGAATTATGGGAAATAACCGTGATATCAGTGTGGGAGAAATCTTCATGATCTACTCCCATCGTGACGGTCATGAGAGAGTGTTCTTCTTCAGAGTCCTCGGTCTGGAGAACTACCTAAGACAGGTCGATGATTTGGCCCGTGTTGCAGGGACTCTCATGGTGGAGGGTGATGCGTACCTCTCTGGTATCGAACGTAACATGCTGTTGTCAGTAGGGGGCAGGATGTTAGGATACGCTGAGGAGAAGGAAGGTAAATGGGTGTTCAACTCTCCAAGGCGACTTCCAGACCATTTGGCTTCTGTGTATCGTCCTATTCCTGGCACATCTGATGAGTTTGTCAATGAGATGTTGGAGTGTCAGACTGAGGGTGAGGTCTATATCGGTGACCTACAGGTAGGTGAGAAGACACTTGATGTGCCAATTCGTATCCCATCAGAATTCCTACCTATGCACGTTGGCATCTTTGGGGCCACAGGTGCAGGGAAGAGCAACCTGATGATGGTCTTGATCAAGTCAGTCATTGACAATAATCTGAATGCATTCCGCGCTTCCAAACAAGAATTACCCCGAATCTCTGCCTTCTGTATAGATCCACACGATGAGTTTGCCAAGGGTGTTGATAAGTTTGGAATTCAACATGTGGTTGACAACATGAGTGCATCGACAAGGTCGGAGGTAATTGGTGATTACTACTATCTTACGACTCACAAAAGAGCAACCCGACGTGATATTCGAAAATACACTAGAGAAATCAGAATTCTGTGGTCTGAGATACAGCCAAGAGACTTGTACTCAATACGTGAATTTACTGCTGAGATGACCTCCTTCATAGACTCACAATACACAGCTAAACGAGAAGATTGGATTTCCTCAATCCTCTCCATGAATGAGGAGGAAGCAAAAGAGGCCAATGTCCAAGTGGGCACGTTAAGAGCTGTCAAACGCAGGCTTAGTTTCCTCAGAAGATCTCCTATCTACATTGAATCTGGAACATCTATTCTTAGTGACATCTTTTCTGCTATGGAGACCGGTCGAATCCTTGTCGTAAATACAAGCTTGATGAGTGACAGAGAGCAGTTCTTGCTTACGACTATTGTCACTAGGACGCTCTCAGACATGAGACGGGCATTGAAGAGTGCTGGGAATCTGGGTGATTTCGAGAAACAGGGTCAGATGCGTCTTCCAACTCCATTCTTCAACAGTGTAAAGGCACAGGCTCGAGCATTCTATGGTATTGGCGGAGTTGAAGACAACACTCCTGTGCAAGACCCTAGAGATCTTCCTGTCATTCAAGTGACAGTTGAAGAGGCGCCATCCATTCTCAATCCTGAGCTGATGAAAGGTCAATCCGTCTTCAAAGACATCTCACGACAAGGTCGAAAGTTCAACATCGGCCTGTTGGTTGTCAGCCAACAAGTAAGTGTGCTCGACAACGTAATCCTTAGTCAAATGAACACTGAGATTAATCTCAGGCTTGGGAATGAACGTGAGATACGTGCCTGTATTGAGAATGCAAGTGTGAATATCTCTGGGTTTGAGAACGAATTTCGAGTCATGTCTCGTGGAGAAGCCATTGTGACCCAATCCTACAGGGAACTCCCCTTACCAATCAAAATCCCACTATTTGATGACATTTATGAAAAGGACAAACATAGATACAAGGACAAGGGTTCTAAGAAAAGTGAAGAACACATTCTCTGAGGATGAATAGATGAAAGCAAGAATCGCTCACATCTCTGATACCCATCTTGGCACACGACCAAGAAGTGGCGTACGTCACAATGTATGGGGAGAAGAGATGCGGTCTCAACTCATTGAGAACGATTTCTACGAGCGATTCCAAGAGTTATTTGACAAGATAGCAGAGCTTGATCCTCCTGTTGACCTTGTGGTTCATTCTGGAGACCTGTATAATTCACCATGGGAGGGAAATCCCTCTCAACCTCCTGTGGTAGCTCAAGAGACCGCAATTACTGTCCTACAGAATTTCATTGAAAAAACAAGGATTCCTGTCCTCATAATTGAGGGTAACCACGGTCTCTATAGACTCCTTGAGGTCTCTCTATTAGATAGTCTGAAGCTTGCTGTACCGGGTCTTGAGGTTGCTACGCAACAAGACCTGAAGCAGGCAGTTAGAGATGGCGAACCTCTCGTTCATTCCTTTGACAAGTTGGATGTTTACTGCTTTCCCTTCATGGATGCTGCAGTTCTCAGGTCAGCAGGTTTGACTGCTAGCTTTGACGACTGGATCACCTTACACCAGACTAGACTCAAATCGAGACCCTCAATTGCAGCGGCACATGGGATGGACCTTGATGAAACCCTGTTCAAGAGTATATTCTCAATCGACTATGATTACATAGCCTTGGGACATGATCACCATCAACATCAGCAATCTAAAGGAGCATGGTATGCAGGGTCTCCAGAACGGTGGAGGTTCGATGAGATTCGTCACGATAAAGGGTTTCTCGTGATTGATATTGAAGCAGGATCAAAACCAGTAGTGACCCCCCAGATTCTGAAATATGACCGACTTGTCCTAAATGAGAAACTGAAAATTGCTAAAGATGACACAATTGAATCTGTTACGGATAAAGTGTATGCACTATTTGATAAAAAGGGCGTGAAGGCAGACTGGGATCCAAAGACCGCAGCTCGAATTCGTCTAATGTTTGAAGGGAAAGCGACCCGTTTAAGCTCTTTTGATCTTGGAATGACACTTGAAGCTCTGAGAATCAAGATACTATCAAAGGACTCAGACTATAACGTTGCTCAGTTCGTATGGCAAGTCAAGCAATCAGTAGATGAGTTCACTGCGGCCTCCTACCCTGAAATCGAGTCCGAATACCTCATTCAAGACCCAGAAGAGGATTTCCAAGCATATCTCAACACATTAGAGATTGACAAGAGCCTTGACACCGATGTTCTCACTAAGATAGCCGTGCGTGCTCTTGAGTATGCTGTAGGAAAGAAAGAGGGTCGTTTGAATTCCGAATCAGTCATGGAGGATGAAAAATGAAAATCCTTCAGATACAGGTTCGAAACTTCAAACCTTTCAGCAATCTCACTCTACCAGATGGTGACGCTGAACTCCCAGATGGACTGATTCTGATAAAAGGACCAAACTCCACTGGAAAGTCATCAATCTTTGAAGCCATTCTTTGGGGCCTCTGGGGCGCAGATGCAGTTGGTTTAACTAATGATGAGCTCATCAACTTCAGATCGACATCATGTCAAGTGATTCTTTCATTTCAGGTTGCGGGAACCCAGTACAAAATCGACCGATCCTATGATCCCGCGAATAAAATGGCTGTAGTCTTGTTCATGAAGAGAGATGGTGCTTGGAAACGAATTGCTGACAAGAGCAAATCTGTAAACACAAAGCTTGATGAGATACTGAGTCTCGAACTCAAACAGGCATTGAGCACACTTCTAGTCCGTCAAGGAGAGGTTGCAGTGATTGCTAATGCTACTGCCTCCGTTTTGAGAGACCTACTTGTGAAAATCTATGACATTGACCTACTCCATCAGATGTCAAGTCATCTTGAGAGTTTGGAGAAAGACATCCAGTCCAAAGTAAATGCGTTAGAAACGGATTACATGCGACCTGAACAGGTGGATGCGCAGATTGAAGGGTGCAAGACACGAATCAGAGAGTTCGAAATTGCATTGAGTCAGAAAAAGGATGAACTCAAGACTTCCGAAAAACTACTGGAAGGGACTCCAGACGTTGATGTTCTCAAGAAGATTCATGAACTCGGTACAAAGCTTGAAACTCTCAAACGAGAAGTTGAGGTTAAAATCGAAGGGCTTGAGTCAGACCTTAAAGACGCAGGAGTCGTCGATGCTAGTGCTAAGATTCTGAATGCACGGCTGGATGCGCTCGAGAAGAGCCGGAGACGAATTGAACAGGAACGCAAAGGGCTCAAGGGGAAAATTCAGAAACTGGATCGGGAAATCGGATCAATTACAGGTACAAACCAAGACCTTGAGGAGAAGATAGAAACACTCGAGGTTGCAGGTGTTGATGACATAATCGAATGTCCGACTTGTGCAAAACCTCTCTCCCATGCTGATAGAGAAAAGCTAGTTGATGAGTACAAGGCAACAATTCAAGATGGAAAAGCCAAGATTGAGGATTTGGAGATAAAGAAAAGAGACCGCGTTGCCTCATCTGACGACTTTGAAAAACAGCTGACTAGGATGTCCAAGATCGAAGACGCAGTGAAGAGAGCTAGTCAAGGACAGAAAAGGGTTGATCAGGCAAAGGAGAAGGCGTCCAAGTCTGAGCAAGAGTATGCAAAGCTCTTGGATAATAGCGGTATCAAGAAAATTGACACGTTGCTGAAGAGATTTGGTAAGGAGAGTGTACTTGACCTCAGAAATGAAGTAACATCCATTCAAACCAGCTTGAAGGCACTTCATATCCAAATAACGGAGATTGAAAGAAACGTCAAACGAGAACAGGATGAAATTACTAAGCTTCAAGGTAAACGATCTGAAATGGAACGAATCGGTTCTGAAATTGCAGAATTTAAGAATATGGATGAACACGCAAAGTATGTTCGAAGGAAGCTAGTCAGTGGATTTGTGACTGACTATGTCTTCCAGAAACGACTACTCGGTATCATTCGAGGGGCAACTAATCCATATGTCCGTTCATTCACGAATGGACAATATACAGCAATCGATCTTGAACCAACAGCTGCGAAGGGTCGGGGTGGAGCTGGATTGCTTCTAAAGATCTGGGATGAACGAGATCAAGCTTGGAAAAAAACATCTCAACTGAGCTTTGGCGATAGAACTGCCATCAGTCTTGGGCTCCGTATGGGAATCAGTCGTACAATGAGTAGTATTCGTCCTCTCAAAGACAGTCCTGTGGTGACTCCCCGTGTTCGCTCCGTTCTTCTCGATGAGCCGTTGGGAGGTCTTGACAAGATTCGTCGTGAGGCTGTAGTGAGAAACCTTGTCAATGACCAAAGTTTCGAGCAGATTCTTCTCATCACACACACTGATGTTCAAGGCTGGGAGGGTATCCCAGTGATTGATGTGTCTAAAACTGGTGCCTACAGTAATGCAATCCTTGAGATGTGATTAGAACCAAGCGTTGGAACATATATTAATCAGTGAACTGACATCGAAGGAATCATGCTTGCGCTCGAGGTTGGCCGAAAGAGAGTTCGACTCGCTACAACTAGGGTCGATAAATGGCTTCTTCGAGTGGGACAGAGAACTTCCAAATTTCTGATTGATTACCGCTATCTCATCTCAGTTTTGATTATTGGTTTCATTGTCTGGGCTATTGTTTTCAACATCGCAGTCATTGACTATTTAGATACAAGCAGATGGAATACACGTGTCGCTTGGGTGGGACCATTCCCCGATCCTGACACCGTGGAAATCTTTGGGTTTACTGTCGAGTATCAGTTTGAAGGTTATAGTGACTACTCCTTCTACTACGTGCAGTGGGGATACAACTCTCTCTACGGAGTTATGCCTTATTCTCCTGAATATGGTATTCTAGAACTGAACGGGATTACAAATGAGAATGGTGCTCACATGTTTCCACCTTTCACATCATACCTCTATGCTAGTGGAATAGCGCTTGGAAACATCATGGGTTGGGAAAATTGGGGAATTGGTTTTCTGATCGCTGCATTTGGTTATCTGACTGCTCTCCCTGTATATGGTGTGGCCAGCGAGCTGTCATCTAACAAACGTGTTGGAGAAGTAGCTGCACTAACATACTTGTTGAATCCCTTGATGCTGTATCACACAGATTTCCTTTGGTTCAATCCATCTCCCTTTGTCTTCTTCTTCTTTTCAGGTTTTTACATGCTTGTCAGAGGAAAACGACTCACAGGTACTCTTCTAATAGTGTGTGCTGCATTGTTCAAACAGACCGCATGGTTTCTTGGAATACCCCTTGTTGTCTATCTTTTAGTACGACCCCGAGAACGAAAAACCGATGATGATGAAACATCACAGACAGACGTATCGCAAACGGAATCAGAGGAAAAAGAATCTAGCATGTACGATAAGGTTCGGTCTGCAATACAGCCCTATATCGACTATTTCGACATTAGAAACTTCATGATCAGTGTTGTACTGGTCCTAATTTTCATGGGAGCAGTGATGTTTCCCTATATCATTGCCCAACCTCACTTCTTGAACTATTGGAGGCTTGCTTTGGGTTCATACCCCCTCGAGAGATTTGTGGAACCACCACCGTACAATATCCCGATGACACTACCAGTCTTGGCGATTTTGGCTGAGATGCCTGAGCTTGCAGAGCAACTGCACGTAATTCTTGTTTCAGGCGGTCCTCTAGGGTTTGGAGTTGTACTGTGTGCTGGGCTTATGGTGCTCAAAGACAAATTCATTGGTGAGGAGAAGCTCTATCTACGTCGAATATTGTTCATGACGCTTATTCTTCTGCTTATTGTAACCTTGCTTGGACCGCGAGGAGTCTTCAAGTATTATTTTGTCATGCTCATGCCATTCTTCTCAATCTTCTCCTCAGCTCGAATGATTCGCAGGTCGGGAGAACATGTGCCCTTCTCTGCCTCAATGGTCTGGGTACCAATCACTTTGACCCTTATGATTCTAATTCCTGATCGTAATTTCTACCTTGCATACGTAATCCTGATTTTCATAGGCTATCTTTTAGCTCCAGTAATCGACAGACTATACCACTATGTGAAGTATCCATTCAGGTTCATTCAACGTTTCTTTCAGCGACTAACAAAGATTTCAAAGAAACCACTTACAATCGAAGCGCCACAATTCGACATTTCAATAATAGAAAGAAAACGCTATTTTGTGAATCTTCTCACACAATGTGTCTTATTGGGACTAGGACTCTTCATCATCATTCTTGGTGGGTGGATTACACAATTAGCAATTGGAGTGGACATAGTAACTGGACTGAAGGTCATCGTAGTCTTTAGTGCCTCATTCATTGTTGGTTTCCAGATTCTTTCACTATCCTTCTGCTTCACTCTGTTCTCTGAGTTACGACTAACTCATCTGAACAAATGTTTGCGGGATTTCTCTTCAGTGACAGTGGCCATTCTCTGGGTACTTGGAATCTGGACTTATTTCCTAAGCTGGCCAACTGATTCTACAATGGAAAGGCAGCTACTTGTCTTCTCAGGTGTGTTCATCTCACTCTGGGCTGGGTCTCTTCTTATAGACCAAGGCAATCGCACGCGAGTTTTGACAGATGTAATGATTCTTGGGGGACTAGGAGTCAGTCTCTGTGCTTTGTTCTCATTAAACAATTTGCCTCTCGTCCTATTTGCAGGGATTGCAGTTTGTTCAGTCTTGGTGCATCTACTAGTCCTTACTGTCCACTCAGTTGATAGTTGGCTGGCATCACCTCCAACTTATAAGCCAGAACCAGAGCATGCTGAGAAAGAAGTTGAACATACCCTCTGAGGGCGTCGTGTCAATGAATGAAACAAGCAGCCGCTTCAGGCTATTCATTCGCTCACATGTTGTCTTAGTCACAGTTTTGGTTGTGGCTGCGTTTGTTTGGTCTTTCGTGTTCCTTCGTGCTGTATCAGATTACCTTCTGATGAGCAATTGGAATGGTTCAGGTGACTTCAGCATCTTTGGCTTTACGATACACGTGGAGTTTGAGGGCTGGGTGGACTATGGTTATTACTATGAAACCTGGGGAGAAAGGTTTCTTGCAGGATATACTCCCTACACAGAAGCCTTCAACTATGGGGACTCAGATTATTTTGCTCCGTATTTCTTCCCTCCCCTCTATGTGTATATGTGTGCACTCGGGACTGCTCTTCCTTTTGGATCATTTGGAATTGGATTAGTCATCTGTTTGTTTGGTTATGCAACCGCGTTCCCAATCTATGGAATAGCCAAGTACTTGTCTCAGAACAAGAGAGTCGGGGAGATAGCGGTTGCCTCTTACCTACTCAATCCATTAATTCTCTATCATACAGTCTACGAATGGTTGAACCCTGCTCCGTTTGTGTTCTTCATGATGCTGTCTTTCTACCTCCTGATGAAGCGACATCGTACAATGGGAACTTTGGCTATGGTTACAGCAGCCATGTTTAAACAGACTGCGTTCTTCCTAGCCCTGCCGCTCATTGCCTATCTTATCAAAGTCCCACCTCCAAAGGATGCTTCAGATAATGATCAAGAATCCTCCGAAGACTACGAGCTTTATGCAGGTGACGATACTGACCCTCTTGGACTAGTACAGATGACAATAATAGTCCTAGTCTTTGTTGTAATCGTGTCATTACCATACATCCTAGATCTTGGGAATTATCTCTACTACCTCATCGTAAGACCTGGCACGACTCTCATAGACGACATAACAGTAATTCCTGAAGGAAATATGCCAATGACTCTAGCAGTCCTTCTAATTATCGCTGGTGCACCTGAACCACTCACTCAATTTGTGAATTTGGCCACGGCTTACTCAGTGTTCCTTGTCATTAGCATCATAATCTTGCTCTATCTTATGCTTACTGAGGTGAAAGATGACCGAAACCTTCGTAGTTACTGGCGTAGGATATTGTACTTCTCCCTGCTGTTGTTGCTATGTGTCCATATCTTCTCGCCTAGAGGGATCTACAAGTACTATTGTGTAGCACTCATACCTCTTGTTTCGATCCTCTCCAATGAGAGGATGATGTCGCGTGGTAAGGAAAAGATACGAGGGTCGATTATGATGGTCATCAATCCACTACTGATTACAATAGCGATTCTTTTTCCCAGTCGATATATCTACATCGGGTTACTAGTCTTGGTGATGCTATCCTACATACTCTATAGGAATTTTGGAGAGGTCTATGGTCTAATCAGAGAATCACTAGTCTATGACTTCCAGAGATTGAAATCGCGCTTTGGTCAAATCAAAAACGAGTCTGCATGACTACTCAGATTTTGTTAGAGCTTCTAGTTCCTTTGACTTTTCATCGATCTTCTTCTTGAGACTCTTTATCTGAGTATCCAGCTTTGCTACCTGTTCTGTATAGGCTTCTTCTGGCATTGCTCCTGAGCTATGTCTATTCTCTATGTGCTTGCGAAGGTCTTCAACAGATTTCATCTCTTTCTGTAGTGCCCTCAGGTCAGATTCTATTGATGCACTCTTACTTTCATCCGCAGTCTTGAACTGCTTAGATGGAATCATTATCCCCAACTGGTGCTGAGTCTTCTCAGCAAAGTCTTGGAACTGATCTCTCAACATCTCAATATTGTCATCAACGTTTGTAATTTGGTCCTTTATCTTGGAGATGTCTTTCTGAAGGTCAAACACGGCATTAACAAGTCTCTTCAATGTCTTCTCAAACTCGGCTGTAACTGCAGTGTCCATAGCATCTTCAACCTCAACCTTCTTCTTTTTCTTATCCTTCTCTTGCTGTTTCACAACTGCACTGGGCTTAGCCAACTGGAGCTCTCCACTCAACCACCTGAATGCGTTCAGGGCAAATATCTTGTTTCCCTTATGCTTCAGACCTCCACCTTTTCTGAAGATCTCATAGCTTCCTACACAGAGCACTCTGCCTTTCCCAATCTCAGCAACAGCAACAACTGTAGCTCTTCCAGGATCTGCTGTTTCAGAAGTAATGGCCAGAGCCGTAGCATCTCCTGTCACTTTCAAACTACAAGCAGAAGGAATCAGAAGATCAGAAACATCTTCTGTTGTGGGATGAGCTACAATATCAGAAATAATTGGCATCGTTGGTAGTCCCGCATTGCTCCTATCATCTTTGACAGCTGTGTTCTCAAAAGTAATCCCAAAATCTCCTGAAATCTTGGACATGTTGTTCATGAGTCCACGGTCTCCACCTGATAACGAGAGGAGCATCAGCCCACCTCCATTCTTCACAAATTTCTGGAGAACATCTATCTCAGCAGGCCTCACTTTCGAGCTGTTAGGGCAACCAAAAACCATTACATCTGCACCTTTGAGGTTCTTGGCAAGAATCATGAACTCGGTATATGCTTCCACATCGAAGTCATTGTCTCGAAGAAGTTGTCCAAGTTCAGAATACGTACTCTCTAATCTGCCTCTTTCGTTCTGTGTCTGGTCAAAGAAGACTTTCTTTCTCCTTCCGCTCAAGTGGATGCACCCATGGTAACGGTTTGTAATCACAGCATGACGACTGCGCTAATAGTACTTCCGTAGATGGTCTCATCTATTCGAACATTTTATCTCATAGTGTTACGAGATTGTTGGTATGAGTGAGGAGAACTGCCTTTTCTGTAAAATTGTCCGTGGTGAGATGCCATCGTCAATCATCTTTGAGGATGAACACAGTATAGCCTTCATGGATGTGTTTCCTGTAACTGAGGGCCACTGTCTGCTGATTCCAAAGGTACACTATGAGAACATGTTTGATGTAGACCCTGATGTTGTCGCACATCTTGCCAAGAACCTTGCAGACTTGACAAGGAGGGTGCAGAAAGCTACGAGTGCACAAGG
This sequence comes from Candidatus Thorarchaeota archaeon, assembly GCA_050124975.1. GTDB lineage: Archaea > Asgardarchaeota > Thorarchaeia > Thorarchaeales > Thorarchaeaceae > SMTZ1-45. The sequence goes on from JASFEF010000006.1 coordinate 45,533, forward strand.
TGTGATAAACATCGCAGCTAATGGCGAAGGCGCAGGACAGGAAATACCTCATCTACACTTTCATGCGATACCCCGCAGCAAAGGATCCCCTTTTGGCTTCAAGTTCCCTCCCGACTATAGGGACTCGATGGCCCCAAGAGAGGTCCTCGATGAAGTTGCTAGAAAGATTCGGGAAGCTATCTAGTCTATGTGAAGCAGATTCAATCCTGTCTTGTCATCACGCTTTCTAATCAGCTCAAGCTCTGTTTCAATGATTACAAGCTCAATGGTCACAGAGACCTCACATCCTGGTAGCAGGTGACCACCCCAGCACTTTCCAGCCTCATCTGCCACAATCATGTGGGCATGAACGACTAGTTTCCCTTCATGGGTTGCGATGTTGCCCATACATGAGACCACCTCAACATCCTCATCTACTGTGAATTCTCTGTATTCGACTGCTTCTCTATGGAAGTACCCAAGCTTCGCCTTTGAAACAGCCCCAATCAGGCTTAACTGACCTGACCTAACACCCTGTTTCTTTGCGACAGTTTCTATAGATTCTAGTACATCTTCTCCGGGATACATTCTTGCGAAGATCACTCGCTTGCTCTCGGTCTGAACTGAATGAACCATGTCTTCTTTGGGTGTATAACGGACTAATGAAGGGCTCGCATCATTGACAACAATTGGAAGTGCTTATCAGGGATAAGCTGTCCACTTAAGCTGTGAAAGGTCTTGACCAAGGACGAACAACCAGCAGATGAGAATCAGTCTTCTCTCGAGGACTATTTCACGCAATCTGAAGACATAGAGGATTCTCCGTCCGACGTTGATACCAATCCATCAAAAAA
>JASFEF010000007.1:0-38582 GCA_050124975.1 Candidatus Thorarchaeota archaeon
CCTGGCCTTTAGATTGGATTCATGTACCACCTTGGAACATCACTGAGGGAGATGTGCTCTCAACTGGCGAATACCTATATTTCACTGGAATTCCCGATGTGCCTGATTGGAATGGGCCGGCATATGTTCATACTCTGAGTCAACCATTCAGTCTCGACAAATTGAGTAATTTCAGTGTACAGCTAGAAGTAGATAATTCTCAGAATGGGTACAATGGTAAGATTCATGTCTTTCTCATGGATTCGAATCTTTTTCCAGTTGTTTTGGCATATGTGGGTGATGCTTGGACTGGATCAAGTCAGGGGCATATTTTTGCTGAATATTTCACACCAGATATAGATCAGTATCAGCACGGAATGACTACCGTATCCACCTTCACAGGCTTTGATGGGACCATGATGTTCAGTTACAATGAATCGGGAGTCCATGCATCTGTAACTGGTTACGGTGAAGCACTTCTCTATTCACCAAATGCAACAGAGGTTCAGAGAGAAATTGCTCACGTTCTCATTCTTACTGGAAAGAAGTTCTCTACCTATATGCCAAGTAGGATTTATGACATCAACCTCGAATGGAAATCCGATTCGGTGTATAAATGGCATCATGACTGTTCAAATCTGACTGCATTCACTCCTCAGAGTGATAATTCTTGGGCTCTGTATTCGAATACTGAGGGGCAAATGAATGTAGTTCCTGGTTCTTTGATGAGTTCTGGTTCGTATATCTATCCCACAGATATGGGATCGGGTTCCATGGTGCACGGACCCCTCTATTCCTATGAATTGTCCTCATTGATACCTCTTGAGGAATTTAGGGAGTTTAAGGCATCAATAGAAGTCAGCACTTCGTCAATCAATCAGCTTGGTGGAATCTATGTTGCACTCAACGATCAGGAAAATACTCCGATAGTGGGCCTCCTTGTATGGGATGCTTGGAGTGATGCTAATGCAACGATTCCAGAGGGCTTCTGGATGTTTTCCAATAGGAGCATTATTCGTCTTGGCTATGGTAGACCGCATCGCATAGATGGAGGTTATAATGAAACACTCAGAGTATGGAAGAATGTAACAGGGCTATACACAGATTTGCCATTGAATGGTATATACAAATTCATGGACTCTGAGGAACTGAATACTACTAGAACAATATCGTATGTTTCAATTCATGGAATAAAATACGAAACAGATCCTATGAGTTCGATAGTTAGACTCCACGATATCAGATTAGAATGGGGAGATATACCACCCTCTGAACCTCCTCCTACAACCACACCAACAACTCCTCCAGATACTACAACTCAACCTACAACTTCACCTTCAGAAACGACACCCACATCTTCATCCACTACTTCCACCAATCCAGGATCAACCAACGGAACTTGGAATTGGGGAGATTTACCAGATCCTATTATCTTCCTCATTACCGGTATGGCTGGGACTATTCTTGTTTTGGTGATTGTCGTAGTATGTATTGGACGCCAAAGGGGGCCATGAGTGTGGGAGGGGTTTTCTTGCAAGTATTTGATGTAATCAACAAGTGGATATTCATTCTGACAATGACAACAATTGTGATGACTTGCCTATTCATCTTGTATAACAGAGAGGAAAAGCCAAGGAAACCCAAGAGATCCAAATACCCTGATTTTGAGATGAACCTCTCTCCCTTCAAGATAGAAGACACTCAGAGAGCTACTAGGACATATGGGACACTAGAAGGAACCGGTAGGAGGGGGAGGACCCTAGAACAGGAAGAGAGAGAGGTTTGATTCGACGACGAAAGAAAGAGCAGGAGGCAACTCCTCCTAGTCCCCGCAAAGTTCTCTTCGAGTTCACATCAGAGGACGAGGACTACGTCAATATGATGCTCAAGAAGTCAGCCAGACGTACTCTTCAGAGGCTCAAAAAGGACTCATCTCAACCACCGAAAGAATCACCACCCTTTGATACTGAACTGGATGAGATGCTCGCTGCTGTTGAGAAGAAAGCGGGTATCCAACCTGCAGAAATCGAGCCCATCAAGAACTGCCGGAAGTGCTATTTCTCCAAGTCCTTGCGGGTCATCGGTACAGAGTGGTATTGTCAGTGTAGTAATGTTGCCAAGTTGTCAGGAAAGCTGGGTTGGAAGTGGGTGCGGTGTGAGAGCAACCTGCCTTGTTGGAGAGCCTCGGACACTTAGAATCTTGAGAAGAAACTTGATGGTAGCGGGTTGAGATGACTGAAGAGTATAATCAAGAGCAGAGAAAAAAGGAACACTCACGTATGTATCTCATCAGCGTGGCAGAACTCAATCAACTGATTGTACGCGAGTTCGGATCTTCAACCGATGGCTTTTCAGAGGATGATGTTGTTGATCGATTTCCAGAGCACTCTCTACAACAAATTAGAGATGCTCTAGAGAGTGTAGTAGAGGACGAGTATTTCAGGGTCATGATACTTGATGATGACTCTCTCTTGTACACGCCTATCATCTACAGTGTTGAAGATTGATGAGTTAACAACTGCGAATAGAAAGAGAAATGGTAGCGGGTGGATGATTTGAACATCCGATCTCAGGGTGTCCCCGAGTACAAGACTCATATGAGCCCTGCGGGATAGGCTTCGCCCACGCACGGACGAGTCCGCACGGGACTGGCTTCCCCAACCCGCTTTTACTTAAACGTTTGTTTGATTAAACATAACAGACGGGTCTTAAGACCCAACCCGCTATGCTTGGAAAGGGCTTTGCCTGCGGGAGTTTTAAAGTTATTCGTAGGACTCGGTTACTTCGCTGTTCTAGAGGTTAGAGGTATGTTTCGGGTTCCTTTCTGTCCCGGTATTTTCTGTACAAGTCATCTTGTGATTGTAGAATGCGACGGCTCATTACTCGTGCACCGGTTGGACAGTTTTTGACGCAAGCACAACACCAGATACAGGAATTATGGTCCGTGGAAATCAGACGAAGGTTGTATCCAATCATTGGCGAAGGATTCGATGTAATATGTTGAATCCGAATTGCCGCTGTAGGACAGACATCCACACATGTCCCACATTTCGTGCATTGATCCTCATTGGTGTAGGGCGTGGCTAATTCGCCATAGTCGTACCAAGTGAGATTTGCGCGCATCGACAACGAGTAGGGAGTTGTGCCAGGAGGAGTTGCTGGAGAGAGGCTATCAATGGTAGGAGCTTTCTCATACTTGTCTCGTATCTTTTCCCCGAACTCTTCGGCCTTGGCGAGATCCTTTGCGTCGGGTCGTCCATGCGCCGTAGGCTTTTCTGGGACGCTGAACGAGTGTTCACATAGGAAGACCCCAGCAGCGATAGGTTGGAATCCCACCTCAGAAACAATGTCTGCTAGTTCGCGGAGTGCATCTTCATAGGCTCGGTTGCCGTAAGTTACTACTATTACGGCAGGGATTTTGTGTGCGCGTTTGGCTCCGTATGGCTCTCTTTTACTTGTCAGCCTCCGTATCCTATAGGCAGCTTCAGTGGGTACCCGTCCTGCGTAGACGGGAACGGAGATAATGGCGAGCTCATCCTTGAATTCCGTAAATTGTTTTGTTCGTGCACTGGGCGGTGTTAAGTCTACGTGGTCAAATGGGGCTTGGGTTCCTTTGGCGATGGCTTCAGCTACCTTCTTTGAGCCCCCGGTTGGGGAGAAACTGATGACTTTCACTGCCGTAATCTTCATTCTAAATTCCCTCAATTGGGACTGAAATAATTAAAGCTATAAAAATCTAGCATGAAATCCAGTGATAGGTGGGTAGAGATAGGCGTACAATGCCGGATGCTGAACCATTTGTGCTTGTCCAGTAGTCAAGGAAAGCGCTCTTTCCAGTCCCCCTATATCATAAAGATGAAGGACTACGCCTATTTCAGGCACTTGAAACTAACAGCGATGTGCCATAATCAGGGAAGCAAAGTTATTCGTAGGACTGGACTACTTCACCTTTTTAGCGAACTCTTTTCCGAAGTTGAAAGCTTGTTTCAGCTCTTCAGAATCTGGGACCCACTTGACAGTGAAGGGCTCCATGACTATGTCCATCTTCCCCTTTTCCATGGATTCCTGAATTTTCTTCACAGCGCCTCCACCCCAACCATAGGATCCAAAGGCTGCACACTTCTTACCAACTGGTTTCAACACCTCTAGGTCAGAAAGCACAGGTGCAACAGTTGGAAGAATTTCGTTGTGTATAGTGGCACTACCCACAAGGACTCCTCGGGCTTCTAATAGGTCAGCCATTATGTCACTGCGGTCACTGTGAGGAATGAGTTTCAGTATGGGTTCAAGGCCCTCACTGTGGACACCCTCAGCAATTGCACGTGCGAGCTTTGATGTGCTGTCCCACATTGTGTCCCAAGTAATGACAACTTTGTCTTGAACCCTCTCACCCTTCGCCCATTCGAGATATCTCGTGACAATCTGGAGTGGGTCTTTCCGCCAAATCAGACCATGAGAAGGTGCTATCATCTTGATTGGAAGACCAAGTTCAATAACCTCCTCAATTTTCCGACGAACCATCCTGCTCAGTGGCCATAGGATGTTAGCATAATATTTCTCAGCTTCTCGCCAGAGAACGGTCTGGTCTACCTCGTCTGCAAACCGTTTCTCAGTAGCATAATGCTGACCAAAAGCATCGTTTGGTAGCAACATCTCTTCTTCAATGTAATAAGTGAACATGGATTCAGGCCAGTGAAGCATAGGAGCCTCGTAAAACCTGAGGGTCTTGCCTCCGAGATCAATTTCATCTCCAGTCTTGACTGTCTGAATTTCCCATCCGTCATCGTAGTGTTTCTTGAGCTGGTCGACAGCTCTTGATGTACAGACAAGTTTGGCATTAGGAGCTTGACTTAGAATTGTAGGTGTTGTTCCGGAATGGTCCATCTCCGAGTGATTCGAGATCATGTAATCGATTTTTTGAGGATTTATCAACTTAGATATCCTTGAGAGCATTTCTTCTGCGAAAGATCCCATCACTGAATCAACCAGAGCTACTTTTTTTCCTATTATCAGATAGGCATTGTAAGTTGTGCCATTATGTGTTGTATAACTGAAACCGTGAAAGTTTCGGATGTTATAGTCTAATGCACCAACCCAGTGAACTCCATTCATGATTTCAAATGGTTCCATAAAACAACCTCACTCCGACCACGGAGTTGAAGCATATAAAGAATTGAATATGGACTAGGATAGTAAATGGCTATTCGGATCGAGTGAGCTGTCCACACGGTAGTTCCAGTCAGATGAATCGGTTTCAAAACTCTGGAGACCGTTACTGCGATTTATCCATCGCCAGCAAGCCACAGCACCGACCATCTCGAGTTGGTACAGGTTGGTCTTTGTGGCACTGTATCTTATTTCAAGGAGAGTACCTTCTGGAAGCTTGTCAATATCACCCACATCGAGAGCCGTTCGTCCTGTATTGTTTCTCGCTCCACGTCTAGAGAGAAAATACCTGATTGCAGTACCGTTAGCGGGGTTCTTCATGATCACTGCAACATGTGGTCGAGCCACAGGGTCCCACCATCTAGGAATACCGGGACGTCTGATTACATAGTTGGCGATTTGTCCAGTTCTGTTGGGCATCTCTATCTGAATACTGCGCACTCTCCAATTATGTGTATGATTCCAAGTTCTCTATATAAGCGGGCATCGCGTATTGCGATGTCCCTGAAGCCTTATTCTGATGGACTCTGAGGCCACTCTAAACTGTTAGTAATACCTAGGACTGGAAGATGCTGCAGTGGAAGGGAAGGGAAGTAAATGTAAGAAATTTACTACTTAACAAATGGCCACTGATACGACGTTGGCCGAGTGTGAACTCAGCGACTATTCGTCTGTCATGTGTCCTCTTCTAACGGAAAGCCGACCACTAACGGTCTTCCCTCGTATATTGACCGTGTTACTTTTTCCCTGGCGCTGGCGAGCAACCTCCAAATTGTTCCTCGTGAAACTCCCATTGCACGACCAGCTTGTTCTTGATACAATCCCTCCAAGTCTACAAGACGAAGAACCTCTGTCTCTGCCAGGTCGATGTGAATTGGTTCTCCTGCACTTGAGGGATCTGGAGTCATCTTTTCTGCTCTAGGCTTTCTTCCTATTTTAGGTTGAATCGGGAACCTACCACGGCCACCTCTTCTTCGCCTATGCATTTCAATCTCCGTATAGATATTGGCGAGGTTTCTTATTACCGTTTGTGACCTTCGCAATTACCGTGTTTTAATTGTTCAAATGCGCATTTCAATGATGAAGGACTCTGAGTTGGTGTCGCAAAGTGAAGCGTTTATCTCCTAGTAAGGGAATAGATTGAACGTCAATGGAGAGTTTTGTCATGGGATTCAGTGTAGGGATTGTTGGTAAGCCCTCATGTGGTAAGACTTCATTCACAAATGCAGCCTGTATGACTGATTTCAAGGTGGGAAGTTATCCTTTCACCACAATTGAGGCGAATGTAGGAGTAACTCATGTTCGTACAACATGTGCTTGTGCTGACTTTGATGTGGAGGACAACCCTCAGAACTCAATATGTATAGATAAAGTCAGATTGGTCCCTATCAAACTGATTGACGTGGCCGGACTTGTGCCTGGAGCCCATGAGGGTCGTGGAATGGGAAATCAGTTCCTTGATGACCTCAGACAGGCTGATGTCCTCATTCATATCGTAGATTCCAGTGGAGGGCTGGATGCAGAGGGACAAGAGGTCGACGCAGGAAGCTATGATCCAGCAGACGATGTGAGGTTCCTCGAGGAGGAGTTGATAGAGTGGATGTTGGGCATCATTCAGAAGGACTGGCGACGGATCACAGGTCGAGTTAGATCTGAGGGGGCTAAACTTGAGGAATTGCTTTTGGAGAAGTTATCAGGTCTGAAGATAACACGGGGGCACATTCTCAAGGCTTTGAGAGACTCCAACCTCAAGTCTGAGGTTGTTGACAAATGGACTGATGAGGAAACGAGGGGATTTGTGAAGATGCTTCAGAAGATTGCAAAACCCATCATTATAGCAGCCAACAAGATTGACAGGCCAACAGCTGAAGACAACTTCAAACGCCTGCAAGAAGAGTTTCCTGACTACCTAGTAGTGCCTGTGAGTGCTCTTGCAGAGAAAGTGTTGAAGGACTTGGAAAAAAAAGGTGTGATCAAATACATACCTGGGGATGATGATTTCCAAATACTCGAGTCAGGGAGTCTGAAGGACTCAGAGCTTGATCAGTTAGAGAAGATAAAGGAGCACATTTTGCAGAAATACGGAGGATCCGGTGTGCAAAACATACTAAACCGCGCAGTGTTTGATTTCCTGCATATGATTACCGTATACCCAGTCCATGATGCAAATTCGCTCACAGACAGCGATGGAAACATACTCCCTGATGTGTACCTGGTTCCAGAAGGCACTACTGCAAAGGAGTTTGCAGGACATATACACACCGATTTGATAGAGTCATTTATACATGGAATAGATGCCAGGACAAAGATGAGAATAAGTGACAAGCATGAGCTAAAAGATCGAGATGTCATTAAAATTGTGAGTGCCAAGGGGTCTAAATGAATGATTTAGGACTGTTCGAATTAGAGAATACATGTTCTTCTTAGTCCAATATATACTCGCCAAATCCTCACGAGTTTTCTAGGATGTATTGATGCCGATTCGTCATGTTATCGTTTCAATCCAAGCTATACAGACACAGTGTGTACTCTCAGATGTCAAACTGATTCAGTATTAGAAGGAAAAAAACGTGATGGGTGACTAACATTGGAGATTTTCTCAACCCTTGATGATGCAAAAGATGCTGGCGCCTTCCTTGCCAGATGCGGCCACTTCCCCACTATTTACAAACGCCTCGATCATGAATACATTCTCGTTAGCAAGGGGGAGTGGCCTCCAAGAAAGTCTTGGCCATTTCTGAAGTGGGACGGAGAGGATTGGGTTCCAGTGTTAGCACGACTAGACACATTACAAATGGCTCAAGAGGCCACTGGATTATTTGTTCTACTTGGTCACAATCCAATAGTCGTGGAGTTTCCAGGAATAACCTTTGATATTTTTCTGAAGGAGTCTCACGTACCCACAGGTGCTTGGATTATCACAGAATCAGACCCCCATTATTCCGTGAAACGACTCAAGCCTCCTAGCCAATTTGAGGATGATGAGTCTGTTGAGATTCCAATCCAATAGAGGCATATAGCAAGTCTAGGGTATTTGTTTTCCAAGAGCCCAGTATTGTCCGTTCAATGGCAAGTATGTGAACAGGGATGTCCTCGACGCATCAAAGCGTCCATTTTCATTGAGTATAGACTCGTCAACATGCACTGCCACCACTTCTGCTACAAAGAGATCATGTACACCCAAGGGGATAATCTGAGTTGTCTTGCACTCTATGTTTATTGGACACTCCTTAATCATTGGTGCATTGATTTCTATAGCAGGTTCAGGTGTGAACCCACACTCTGTGAACTTGTCATGGTCACGCCCAGATTTTGTCCCCGCGAATTCTGTGCCTTCAAACTGCTCTGTAGAGGGGATGTTCAGTACAAACTCCCCTGCATTCTTGACAAGATCATAGCTATGGCGTTCTGGTCTAATGCCAGCTACGATTGTAGGGGGTTTGCTACAGACATTAGCCACCCAAGACAGGGTGATTATATTGGGCTTATCATCACCTGCTACGCTCAGTAGAACAACTGGGCAGGGGACCAGTGCAGTTCCGGGCTTCATTTGTCTTTTCATACTGACGCAGTATATCAACTGAGTTAAGAAAATGTCGGAGCCGTGTGATTTAAGTCCAAGTTAGAAACGCAGAGCTCAGGACACCTAGAGGGTTGTTGTCATGGGACGCGTACTTGTAGCAGATCCAATTGCAGAGTCAGCTGTGGCTAAGATAAAAGCGGCAGGGCTCGAAGTAATAATTAGAGATAAAGAAAAAGATGGACCAATTGAAGAACAGATTAAGGGCTTTGATTGCGTCGTTGTCAGGAGTGCCACCAAAATAACCAGAGAAGTCATTGAGGCTGCAGACAACCTGAAACTTGTTGTCAGAGCTGGTGTTGGGCTTGACAATGTGGATCAAGAGGCAGCCAAGGCAAACGGGGTTGAGGTCCAAAACACTCCTGAGGCTCCAACGGTTTCTGTGGCAGAACTGGTTTTGGCATTGATGTTCGCTTTAGCAAGAAATGTTACTCAAGCTGATAGTTCTATGAAGGATGAACGCTGGGAAAAGAAGAAACTAGCAGGTACAGAGCTTTGGAACAAGATCCTTGGAATCATAGGTTTTGGTAGAATTGGGTATGAAGTCGCTGCAAGAGCAAAGGCGTTTGATATGGACATCTTGTGTTATGATGTGTTGGATATCGAAAAAGTTTGTGCAGACTTGGGTACAAGACCATGTGGTATTGATGAGTTGATAGCAAATGCTGACTATATCACTCTTCATGTACCACTTGTTCCGCAGACAAGAGGCCTGATTGGGGAGAAGGAGTTCAAGAAGATGAAAAAGACTGCCTACCTGATCAATACTGCACGTGGTGGAGTTGTTGATGAAAGGGCACTTCTCAAGGCACTTAATGATGGTGACATTGCAGGTGCAGCATTAGATGTATTTGAGAACGAACCTCCTCTTGATTGGGAACTTGTGAAACATCCCAAACTAGTAGCAACTCCTCACCTTGCATCCTCAACAAAAGAGGCTCAGGTTCGAGTCGGTGAACTGACTGCAGACAGAGTCATTGCTGGGCTCAAATAGTAGTAAAGAACCAGAACGTCAAACCTTTAAGCGAATATCATGGGTGACGAATAGGTTTCAGACTATGCTTGAAACCAAACCATTTCCTTTGTGTTGGCGGATACGTCCGCACGGGATGTGGCCCAAAGAGGCTGAACCACAAACAAAGCGAATATAGTTACGACAAAGGATGGGATTACACAATGCCAACGGCATATCAACATATGAATAAGACTTGGTTAAAGGAACAGAACGAACGTACAGAACTAGTAAGAAGTAGAATGATTGTCTGGAGAAAACAGGGCAGTATTGTCAAACTTGCCCGACCCTCACGTCTCGGGAGAGCACGATCCTTAGGCTACAAGGCAAAACAAGGGTATGTGGTAGTCAGAATCAAGATTGGTCGTGGTCCTCGTGAAAAACCCAGACCAAGAATGGGACGTAAGCCCAGAAGTATGGGTGTTGCTAAATATACACCTCAGAAATCACGACGTTGGATTGCTGAGGAGCGTGTTGGCAGGAAATTCCCCAATCTTAGGGTCCTAAACTCCTACTGGGTTGGATCAGACCACAAATGGGTATGGCATGAGGTCATCCTAGTCGATCCAAATCATCCTGTGATATACAACGATCCCAATATTAACTGGATATGTGACTCTGTTCAGAAAGGTAGAGAAAACAGGGGACTAACATCTGCAGGAAAAAGAAGTAGAGGACTACGGAAGAAGGGAAGAGGCGCTGAGAAGATTAGACCATCTCTTGGTGCCAAAGGCAATATTGGTAAGTAGTCCTGACTCCCTGACTTGGGGGGCGTATTGTGTCCTTCGTTGCCAAAATTGAGGCTCGAGCATTCTCACGAGCAACAGAAGTGCCAGAGAGGATTATAGAAGCAATCCTCAATCTATATGCTGAGGAGTCCCGTGAACTCGTGCATTTTGAATCAACAAAAGTTGAGGGACATTCAGGCGATGCAATCCTGATTGTTGAGTCTATACTCAAAGACAAGTCTGGGTGTGAAGCTACTCTGGATCATATTTTTGGAGGGCTGGATGAGAGGGACCGCAGACGTCTACGTAACTCGTTACTACGTAGGATAAGTAGAAACTGTCTTTTCTTTGTCAGGATTGATAAGCAGGCAGCGTTCTTGGACACCATCAAATTAGCAAAAGGACCTGATGTTATTAGTATCCAAGTACATATCCAACAATATCCGAAGTGTAGGCAGGAAGATGCTAGGACAATGTTGGAAGATCGACTCGATTCAGCTGGTGGTGACGACTAGTGGTTATTGATTTAGGGGTATGTGTTTCAGACCCCAAAAAACTAGAGTCGTTCGTCCAGATGGCACAAAAGATCGGTTTCACAGGTTTTGCAGCGGATGAGATTGCAGGTGATTCTTACCAGTCCTTCAAAAACGGTTTCTCTATTCTGAAGAGGGTGGATGTGTCTGGAAGAGGTCTGAAATCCATAAAAAAACAGGTTGACAATGTTAGAAGACATTCAATGATTGTGGCCGTCAAGCTCACCTCTATTGAAGTGGCAAACTGGGCTGCTGAGGACAAAAGAGTGGATTTACTGACACTTGATCCTTCTCGAGAATATCGGTTTCGCGACACGACAGCTCGACTTGCAGCTGCGTCTGATACAGCCCTTGAGATTAGATTCGAGCCATTACTGCATTTGGCTGGCCTGAACCGTTCGAAAGTTATCAAGACATATCGAGAGTCAATACGAACTGCAATTGATTCAGGGATGCAGGTCGTTCTTTCAAGTGGTGCTACACACCCATTGCATATGCGATCATCCTTGGCTATCCAGCATCTGGGTGAGTTACTGGGTATGGAGCCAAAATATGCAAAGAATGCTGTCAACAAAACTCCTTTGGATATTGTTGAGAGAAACCGTAGCAGATTCAGTTCTGATTATGTAGCTGAAGGAGTAGAAATCATTCGGAGGGGGACCGATAAGTGAAGAGGATTCGTAGACGCTATCTGTCGTTTTATCTACATTCGGAAAATTCTGCGTTAGATGAAAAGCAACTTAGTACTGCGATTTGGAAGAATCTAATGTCCCTCTATGGAGAGGTTTCTGCAGCAGATTCGAAACTCTATCTTGTGGAATTTGACGAAAAGAGTGGAGAAGGAATTCTACAATGTACTGCGAATGCACTAGACAAGGTAATTACATCAGCTGTACTCATTGGTTCTATTGGGAAGAAACTGGTTTCATTTGAGCCTAAGAAGACCTCTGGTACAATCAAAGCTCTCAAGCGATAGTACATGATTAAGTCAATTGGAGGTTTACTTCTTGGATTTGGTCACCCTCCATCAAAAATGCCTTACTCACCCACTTCCCACTGTCTTTTGAGGCAATTAGCCACACAACAGGATTGAGTTTCATGTTTTGTTTATCTCTATTAGAAGGAAATGGAGGTGCGGGATGTGAATGAAATATCCCAACGAGCTCTTCACCCCGTTCCTCGGCTTCCACTAGTAGTCGGTATTGCTCTTCAGGATTTACCATGAAGGAGGTCATACTGGAGGGTGCCTCATTGTGAACAAGTTCGATATGACTAACCTCGACTGCAAGGTCAGAAACGTGTCCAAAAAGAAGTGCAGCAGCCTCCAATGGAAGATTGGTTTCGGCATGTTTGTGAAGATGTTTCAAGTCCATAATTGAGAGATGCAGTGTGTACTGCATCAGAAGTCCCTCAAGAGTCTAGAAAGCGGATTTGATTTCCTCAAGCACGATACAGGTTTCAGCATCACCAACACCAGGAATCCGTCCAAGTCGTGTTTCTAGGAATGCCTTTAGTTCAGTGAGATCGTCAACTGTCACCATGATCATCAGACCACAGGCCCCATCCAGGAAGTAGGCCTCATTGACCTCGTCGAACTCCCTAAGTTTCTTGGAGATCACTGCAGCCTCTTTCATAGCCGTCTTAACCCGAATAACCGCACGTATTTTCCGACCCATCTTCAGTGGGTCCAAGACAACTGTGAACCGTTTGATATACCCCTCGTCAACGAGCCTCTTCACCCTACGTCGAATGGTGACTTCGGTTCTGCCCACAGCATCTGCAATCTCGCTGAAGGACCTTCTACCATCATCTTGAAGCATAGATATTATCTGGGAATCAATCGGATCTAGTCGCATTTGTATTAGCCTCTTCTTCATAGTCCAGTATGAAACGCGACGAATGTTCGATATCGAGCATATATATTAGCTGATGTGTGTGGATTCGTTAGACATCTGGTTGAGCAAGTTAGTGTTCTTTCACTGATGGACTCAGAGTACGCGAAGCTCTTCTTTGATTATCACATCTTCTCGAGGCGACATGATTGCATAGAGCTCTATGTGATCTACCAGTGATTTTGCATTGCGGATTTTCTCCTCTAGGAGTTCCTGAATCTGGAAAATCCCAGATGCGTTGTTCATGGTAACCTCGATTCTAGCTGTTTTTGATTCACCCTTTCGGATTCTCACGCTCTCTATGGCACGAGCACTGGTGCTGTGAATATTGACACTTCCGGCCTCAAATGGTATTCGTGCTCGACCCTTTGTCATGTCTAATGCATCAGCAATGCCTACTACCCCAGCCTCTACTGTCAAGGGCATTGCTACCCTATCGTGACAATATATCGCATGTAGGACGTGATTTCTGATGTGAACCTGTTTGTGTCTGTCATCAGGATAGACCTTGGATAGAATTCGATCGATTATTGGCAAAGCCAATACTACTGAGAATTCATCGTGATTCGTTCTTCCAACCACCATACCTATGTCATGAAGATAGCAGCCAAGCATGACCACAAGCTCTGAGTCCTTGGCATCACCGGTCTCTTCCTGAACTATCGTTGGTTGTACTCCTTTGAGGAGTTGTCTAAAAAGACGTACTCCATTCATTGTGACTATCAGTGAGTGTGTATGACCATGGTCTGAATACCCCATACGGTCTATTGCCATGCGATTGCTGTCTTCTAGCATGGTCTGAACTTCGATGTCATTCTCTAATTCTTCAAATGCAACTTGGCAGAGTTTGTTTGTCTTGAATATTCTACGTACTCTGTCTTTTAGTGTGCTTCTTTGTTTTGGGCTCTTTTTCATTCTTTATTGCCCCTTCTTTCATTTTCTCTGTTCAATTCTGATTAGCGCTAATTCAGTAATAAATGAGATACTGTGCAACTCAAATCTAGCAGGTGTGTTTGGATTCCCCTCGACCTACTCTATAACTGATGAGCTTGTTCAGATTCTTTCTTTTCTTTACAATGGCTACATTCGATTCAATATGAACTAATTGAATACGGCAGGTCTGTGTCAAACCATTATTTGTTGTAAGAACTCTCACTGCAATAACACATTCTTTTGAGTTCATGTTTCATTTTCAATGGCTCTTGAACATGTCAAGGTTCCAACCCAGATGAAGTAACTATACACTACAACCTTCTGTAGAAAAGCTGCGAATGGACTCATTGGATTTATCATAAGAAACATGCCAATTGCTAGTATTGACAGACCAAGAACTGTGAGTGGGTATCTGCGGCGAAATAGGAATGCGATTGAGTAGAGCAAAATAGCAAATGAGAAAAAAGCAAAATGGGTTATCACGAGTCCAAAATGAGTTTCTAATTGAGTGTCTAGGGGAAACAATGCAACTCCAATCAATAGAGGACTGCACAAAAAGCCCATTCCTGACCCCAATTGACCCAGGAATCTTTCTGCTTTCGAGTGAGTGAAGAATTTGAGAGAATCTAACCAGAAGGGTACTAAGGTAATCGATACAATGGTCAAAGCTAAGAAGAATAATGTTGCAGAGATAATATTTGTCTGATTGTTTCTTGCTAATACAGCTCCTAAGTCACTGAAATAGTAATTAAAGTAGTCATATCCTCCAGGATAGAAAAACGCAGCAGTGAATGTCAAAAGAAAGAATTGAAAGACTCCAAATAAGACTACGAAGCGCTTAATCTCTGTCAAGTCGTGAAACCATTTTTCATTCATACGATTTCGCTCGACTTATTCTACCTCGCCTTTTTGTATCTCGTAACTACGCAATTTCTGTAGCAATTGGAATCAAGGGTGATTGTTGCTAGAGTCTTGGATTTGTTTGGCCCTTTCTGATTCCCTTTTTTCCGCCTTTGGACATAGAGATTAAGAGTACACGGGGATATAGTGTATGTGTAGGTGCTGGTGTTGGTCTATCACCATAGAGCGCGTGGAAGTCTAGTGGATGAACCTTCCTATTATGTACCAGAACGAACGAAGAACAAACTGTACCTAGCACTTGTTTTTATGATACTTTTCGTATACGTCATTCATATCGTAGTGACGCCTCTTGGACAACCTCCGCATTTTGACCATTATGAGGAGCCCACACACAACATCACAATATGGACAGAGCCCATGAACTGTACATTCCATATGAGATTTGAGTTCTATAGTAGCCCACAAGATGCGATTAGCGAGAACAACAGACTGTCAGGTTCAGCCCCCATGTTTGGACCTAATACGACCACAGGGGAATATGTTGTATACCGTCTTCCTCAAACAATCGATCTCTTTTGGGTACAAGTTGGTTATGCTGCTCAGACAAATGAGGATTTGAAGGAATGGACTTATGGGTTGTATGTTTTGAAGATCGGAGAACAGCTCAGAATCCATCTGGGCGGTCACGATTTCACCATATTGGTGACGCGAGCACAGACTGAGTAGCATGGCCATTTTTCTACTAATTAGAGTCTAATCGGGTTTGGTCCAATCTCCCTTATCTCATCTACGAAGTCATTGACCTCTTTCGGAAACAAGTCAACCTCTGCGGCACTCACAAGGACCAAGACAGGAACAATTGACAAGAAACTTCGAATGAACCAATTAGCCTAGATTATGAGGATTGCTTCATGGCTCATCTTGGGTTTTGGAGTCATCAAAAATCAATCTTATCTGCTTCATTCAGAGTCACAAACCATCCTGCGAGTACTCTGTTGTGATGTGCAATGATTTGATCTGCGCGGAATAATTCACTATCCCAAGTACTATGTGCATCACTCACTAGAACGACCTCATAACCAAGTAGCGACGCACGTCTACACGTTGTGTCGATGCAATACTCGGTCTGAAGACCAGTAACAATTATTCTTGAAGCATTCAACTTGTCCAGATTTTGTTTGAGTGTGGTTTCATGAAAAGCATCAGGGGTTGCCTTTTCGACTACTACATCATTCTCAAGGGGTGCGATTTCAGGATGAATCTCCCAACCTTTCGTACCAGGCTCATCAGGATCTCCTGCAGACCCTCTGTTCAGTATGTAGAATACGGGAACATTAGCCTCTCGAGCATTGTCGATCAAAGTATTCACATTATGCAATAACTCTCTTCCGTTTTCGATAGGACTTTCTCCTTGGAAATTTCCCAATTGCATATCTACCACAAGAAGAACGGTGTCTGACATATTCAACATCCTAAGAGATATAGACTCCATTAATTAAGTGGTATCGTTAAAGTCTGATGGGATTGGGACCTATCTCTCTAATCTCATCAGCGAAGTCGTTGACCTCTTTCGCAAACAAATCACCCTCAGCTGCACTCACAAAGACCATCTTCACTCTGTTCTCGTCAAGACCTAGTTGGGCAATTAGTTTCCTCGCAAAACGGACACGTCTCTCTGCCCCTAGATTTCCAGTCTTGTATGCGCAGTCTCCAGGATGGCACCCCACAACCAAAACACCATCAGCCCCTTCTTGTAGCGCCTTCAGGATGAAGTTGATATCCAATCTCGCAGTGCACGGCATTCGGATAATCCTGCTCGTTATGTCATATTGCAGCTTCATGGTCCCTGCAAGATCTGATGCTGCGTACATACATTGCATACAACCCAGCACCATGAGCCTCATGTCTTTAGGGGGCAGTGTTAATTGACCTCCAGTCTATAATCCTAATCGATTGGATTCTGCCCGACATATAATCTTTCAGTTAGGATTCAATGTCTTCGGATGCATGCACCGACCTGTGTCAGGTTTCAGAAGAAGTTGATTGAGTATTAACCCAGAAATTTGGTGAAGACCGTATATATGGCTGAAACTAGACAGTCGAGAGCAGATGATGGTTCCAAGACTTCTCCGTTCAAGAGGTTCTTGTCTAGTGTGCCTGTGCCATTATTCAATATGATGTGACCTTGATTTGTTTGGAAAACGGCAATGTATATCCATGAGCCATCTGTGTAGGTGATATCGATTTCGTACCAGATGCTTGGGCTTGGCTCTAACAACGCTAGGACCGAGATCTCAGAGAAATATGTCTGGTTCAGTCCTTCATAAAGGGCATCATTTATGGATTCTATCTCTTCAGTGGTTATTGTGAAGTTTTGATCATATATCTCAGGGTCTTCATATCCAGCTGAATCATCTACGAAATGAGCATTGACCAGCCAAGTTTCATTCTCTAAAAATACCAAGTTCGCCTCAGCAAGTTCAGGATAGAGTAAATCAGAGCTGTTACCACATATTGTTAGTGATGCAATCTCTGAAGAGCTTGGAATGATAACCGGATTGTCTGAGTTGAACATTGACAGAAAAGCAGTGGCAGAAACAGCTATTATGATGATTGTTGCTACAACAATAGCTTTAGAGTTCTCTGTGACCATTCACAAGTCCTCCCAACCAATTGTTCTAAAGTATGAGCCATCTTCTCATCAACTTTCTGTTCTCTGTAAAGATAGTTACAAAAAGCTAGAATCGATACCTGTTTGATTGGCTCTGTGAGATTCCTACAAACCACCCTAGAACTAGCTGTAATCACTGATCTTCTAAGAAGCCGAATTGTGCACCTACCCCAGAGTTTATCTTCATTTGTTGTATAACAATAGTTAAGCCACTCAAGCGGCGCCAGATGACAACGTCTGGGCATTCCGTGTTGAGCGAAATCATGAACTCAACCAACGTTGATTCCGCGACAAACACAGCACAGAAGCAGGTTGACAAACGGATGGACTGAGTGTCGGACTATCAGTTCGATCATACAAGACACGACAAAGACAGTCCCTTCAGATGAGAGGAATCGGACTACTGTCATATCTGAGACTTGAGTGGCTTGCCTGCGTTTTGGGAAACTAAGTATGCCACTTCTCATTTTCAGATTTACTGATTTATTATAATGCTAAGACACGATTTGTAATGGTAATGTCAGCATACATGGATGATTTTAGTTTCGTAATTTGTATAACCATAGAACAAGTAGATGGTACAGGAGTAATTTGTTTATGACACAAACTCAGGATGAGAACAGAATAAAGGAGGTTGCTATGGAGTTAGATAATGCCATAGAGTCCAGAGATATCGACCAGATAGTTTCGTTCTTTTCGGATGACTGCGAGATAGAACTGATGGGAATAAATCTCTCAGGAAAGGATGGGGCTAGAAGATGGCTTGAATGGTTATTTGATACACTTGTTGAAGTCAAATTCAAACCAGTTATCATCATGGTCGAAGGGGACGTCTTCTTTGAGGAGTTCATTCTTGTAGGAACTCTACCAAATGGAAAAGTCGTTGAGTCTAAACAGTCAGAAGTTCTTGTGTATGAGAACTACAAGATCAAGAGCTTGCGAGTATATTTTGACAGACTTGATTTTGCGGATGTTGTTGCGGAAGGCTTCATATCTAAGAAGATTGTCAGAATGTTGATTTCACGTTCTCTGAAGGGACTTATTTGACACTTCGCTAGATTATACCAGTTCCTCAGCATCAGGTTGCCACTCTGGATAGACGATGCATAAGAACTCCAAATCAGCTTCACCAATATTCTCAATGAATTGGACTGCCTTGGGTGGAATGTAGATTGTATCTCCAGGACCCACATTCTCAGTTTCATCATCGATATGCATTACTCCTTCACCTCTGAGAATGTAATACACCTCTGAAGCAGTCTTGAACCGATGGGGTAGCGAGGTTTTCTTTGGTGGAAGTGTGGCATGAGCCAGACTATATCCAAGATGAAGGGGACTGGTGTCATGCTTTGGATTAAGCATCTCCCGAATTATTGTGTCATCAAGTGCAACAATTTCTTTGAGATCCTTCAGTTTCTTTACAATCATCTGTAAATCTCCTAGAAAACTGGAGGTTTCTTGTTATACCACTTTGGTATCTTTTCCATGGCAGGTTCATACCCACTTAATACATGACGACCGAGGATGAGTCGTTGCACCTCACTAGTTCCCTCATAAATCTGATACAGTTTAGCATCTCTGAAGAGCTTTTCAAGTGGATATTGGTCGATGTAGCCATATCCCCCATGAATCTGCAGAGCTTCACTTGCCGTTTCCATTGCTACATCAGTGGCATATGCCTTCGCCACACTAGCAGGGACAGTAGCGTCACCAACATTGTCAGTTGTCCATGCAGCTTTGAGGTATAATGCTCTCGAAGCCTCGATTTTCATGTACATTTCGGCCAATTTGAACTGAATTACTTCATATTCTCGTAATTTTTGAGCAAAGACCTCACGTTTGTTCACATAATCTCGTGCATATTCCATCGCAGCCCGTGCAAGACCTGTAGCAAAGGCCGCGATTGAGGGGCGGGTCATTGCAAAAGTCTGCATCGCAATTCCAAAGCCCTTCCCCTCAGCACCCAACAGGTTCTCCTCTGGGACCTTGGCATCTCGAAATATAACTGAAGATGTTGTCGATGCCTTGTGTCCCATCTTCTCGACTGGACGACCTGTCTTAACTCCAGGAGTGTCGGCATCCACAATGAAGGCACAGAGGGCCTTGTGGCGCTTGATTGGATCAAGGCTTGCAAAGACCGTGAAATAGTCAGCATGTGGTGCGTTGGTAATCCAAAACTTCGACCCGTTGAGCACGTAGTTGTTTCCTTCCTTCTTCACATGTGTTTGTATTCCAGCTACATCAGAGCCCATTCCGGGTTCAGAGCACGCGAAACTGACGAACTTGAGCTCCTCGGTGAGTGGTCGCAGATACTTCTCCTTCTGTTCATCATTGCCGGCCACAAGAATTGGTTCAGCACCCAAAGTGTTCACATAGATACTGGTGGTCATTCCTGCGCAACCGGCAGCCATCTCTTCCACAGTGATACATTGTTCGATTGAACCTAGACCAAGACCCCCGTACTCTTTCGGGATGGACAGGTTCATGAGTCCCTCTTCCCAACACTTCTGGATTATTGGACGTGGGAATTCTCCTGTCTTATCATAGTAATGTGCATAGGGAATCATGTATTCCTGTGCGAATTCTCTCGCCTTCTTCTGTAGCTTCTGTTGTTCATCTGTCAGCCTGAAGTCAACCATTGTGCTCCCTCAAAGGATTCCGCATTTCCTGACCTTTTGTCAAGTGGCTTAAGTCAGTTGCTAAAGGGCACAGGCACCATCATGAGGGTGAGGTGATGCGTTTCACAACCTCTGGTAGGTTCCATTTTAGCTCCAGTTCCAGGGCTCCGGTTTCAGGACCAGGACACCGCCTTACACATGTACGACATGCAACACAGAGCCAGAGGTCAACTTCCACAGAGCCAAATCCTGGCGCCTCCTTTTCTAGAACTATGTCCTTTGAGGGCTTGACCGTGGCGAGTGCTTGAACAGTCTTGTAGAAGAGCGACCGACTAGATGGCAATTGTGAGAGAGCTTCGTCTGAGATCTCAAAGAACTTGGGAATCTCAATCCGTTGTTTCAGCTCTATTGCGTTTTCAGGGCACTCAAGCTCACAAGACTTGCAGCCAAGACACTTCGACTGGTCCCACTCAATGGTACCAAATCCGAGGAGTGGGGCGTAGCCCATTTGGTTTCTATACTCGTCAAGAACCGATGGGACATCGACATCAGCCAAGTCCTTGAGTGTGACCTTAGGCCTAGTGCTTGGCATCTTGGCACGAGTTCGATATGCGAGCAAGACTGCAGATCGTATCTTGTCCTCGACCTCGGTGAGTGTTTTTTCATCAATCACAGCTCCATTAACACGTACTGATGCAAGTTTGTCTCGGGCTTTAGAGAACACCTCTAGAGAGTTGGCAAGATTACCAATGTCAGCTGCCTTCAGCTCACTCAGTATCCTCTGAAGCTCAATCTTGGCCTCAGAGAGTTGGAGAGCAAGATTGCAAGCAGTCTGTATGGTAATTTCAGCCTCGGAAGGGGTTCGGGGTACATCATAGAGAATGTAGCCATGGCTCTCCCCAGCGATGGTGAGAAGTTCATCACGTTTCATTCTGAGTAGGTGACTCAGGATTCTGTCTTGCGGGATGGTTGTTCTCTCAGCAAGATCATGGGTTGTTAGGGCTCCCAGTTCTCTGATTAGAATGAGGATTGTACCTCTCTCGAGCTCATTGTCAAGGTAGTTGTCCATCATTGTCTTGTATACTTCTGGGTCCAGTTTTTCACCATAGACATTGTAACCAGACACAAGGTTCGGACCCTTCTCCAATGTGATCTTCAGACGAAATCGGGCAAAGGCTTCAAGTCCTGCTGAAACAAGTAGCTTGAGATTCTCAGCATCATCAGATGTCTGAGATGTCAAGACTGCCTCTGTGGCACTATCAACTGCTTCTCTGAGTTTATCCATTGGTTCTGCAAGGGCAGTTTCATCATACGTCCCTAGGATTTGTAGACGTTCAAGCAGTGTCTGTAGCTTCTTCAGAGACTCGTTTGCGGAGCCAACAACGTCGTCAGCTAGTGACTTGACTATTCCACGAACCTGTTGCACGATTCTCTTCGCTACCATTGTGGAGTTCGGGGTTTCAGTGAGAACCTTGGAGAAGACTGGAGCGTCACCCTCCAGACCAACCATTTCAATTTCTCCCCTCTGAATCATGGTCACAAGAGCGTGTTGTACCACATTAGGAGAAGTCTGCATGAGTTCGCCAATCTGAATAACGGTTTTGGAGCCCATCTTCCCCAGAACGAACATAATCACTCCGCGGTTGGCCTCAGTGAACAGATTCTCTCGGACTAGGTTGTGGAAACGGGCGTCATCAATTCGTCCGTCGCGTTTACCCCGCTTGACCTGAGCTGTTGCTCTGAGTCCGGGTCCATACCGAGTCTTTGTCCCGATTTGCTGGATTCCATCCAGGGCAGCCTCGGGGTCTGTTTCAGCTTTTACTTTGGCGTCTTCAAGGATTTCAACCAGGGCAACTAGCTCATTTTTTGCAGACTCGGCCTCTGATTCTGCGGACTTCTCAAATTCATCTACGATTATTTCAATTTCCAAAATCAGATCCGATATAGTCGAGAGGACAGATTTCACATCAACATCGATACCAGCCTCAGAAACCTCCTCAACTTCGGTCATTCTATTAAGAGCATCAGCCAGTAGGTCTTTCAGTCCTTTCAGTGATTCAGATGCATCCTTTGAAAGCGCTTCTTCAAGGTTTGAGAGCGCTTCCTTGAGAATCCCTCTGTCATTCACCGCAGCGACCATGTTGCTTTTTGTAAAGGCTTCTAGGAATTTCTCGTAGTAGGAATTGGGAAACGCAAGAATCATGTCAGTCAGGGGTGCCAGCTCAGCCTTGAGATTGTCAAGCTCCTGCTTGACTTTGCTGAGAGGAATTGCAGACTCTTCCTTGAGACCGCCCAGGGTTAGAATCATGTCCAGCATGCGTTGTCTCTTGGGAGCAATGGCCTTCTCGGGTGTTGTCTGACTCATTTGGCCACCTCCATCCATTTCCCAGCTGTTCCTTCATGAACAGGGGTTGGTCCTAGCTTCTTGGCACGTTTCACCATTTCATCGACTGCATTGATGAAACGTTCAGGCTCTGCACTGAACATCCTGAACATGTCAACACGTTCACCCTTCCATCCAATCGCATTTAAAATATCTCGGGCAACATCCACTTGGACCTGAGCAATCTCATTGCCAGTCCCTCCTATGTGGCAACGGTCTGTTTCGCAGGCTGCAATCATCACAGTACTAGCCCCATGTTCAAACGCCTTGAGGATGTCAATGATACTGACGCGTCCTGCACAGGGAACCGGAATAAGACGTGTACTGGCAGGGTACTCCATTTTTCTTGTTCCAACGATGTCGATTGTAGACACAGAACACTCCTCACAGTAGAAACATAGTGTGATTGGGTACTCTGGACCTGCATCCTCAAGTGTGGCCTCTATCTCAGACCACAGTTGGTCATTTGACAGGAAATTGAGCTGGGTCGCGCCAGATGGACACAAGCTCTGACAGACTCCACATGAGTGGCAGTTCATTGTATCGATTGCTGCCTTGAAGAGAATCTTTTGTTCCTCATCGGCTTCTTCCTCTTCGGTCTGTTCGATCATGAGAGGGACTCCACGGGGGCATTGTTGTGCACAAAGACTGCATCCAACACAGTCATCCACATCCAAAACAGCACCCCGTGAAACAGATTTGATTTTCCCACCCTGCAGTTCGTTGTGGAGAATGAGTGCACCAGCTTGGGCGTCTGTCACAGCCTCAAATACAAACTGCGGGCGTGTGACTCCACCAACCGCAACAACTCCACGGCGACGTGTTTCGTTCCTGCGTAGTTTGCCATAGAGCTCTTTCACATGTCCATCATCCTCAATGGCATAACCGAGGGTTTCTGAGAGCTCAAAAGTTCTATCAGGAGGGAGAATTGCAGAGGAGAGAACCAGTAGGTCTACAGGTGTTTCTAAGTACTTGTCAAGCAGAGAGTCATAGATTCGTACATATGTAGTACCGTCCTGTTCCCAAGTCATGCTAACCCGACCACGTATGTAGTCAACCCCTTTCTCACGGGACTCCTTGTATATCATCTCGTTCTCGAAAGGCACTCTGATGTCCATGTAGACTATTCTGACGTTAGCGTCAGGTGCCCTATCAAGGATCTCTAGTGAGTTATCAATCGCAAATGTACAACACAGCTTGCTGCAATCTTTCTTGTAGTCCTCAGACCTACTACCAACACACTGGACCATTACAACCTCTTTGACTGGTTCACCATCAGATGGTCGAGCAAGCTCGCCCTCTGAAAGTATACTCGAGAGCTCAAACTGTGTTATGACATCTGGATTCTTCCCGTATCTGTACTCATCCATGGTTGTAGGTTTGAACTCCTTGAACCCAGTTGCTAGGACTATGGCTGAGGTGTCCAAGGTCTTCTCGTCTTCATCTTCCTCTAAGGAGTAATGAACTGTGAAATTCCCCATCTCTCCAGTGACGTACTTGGTTTTAGCATTGGTCATCGTTGTAATCTTGTTATCATTCTGAAGTGCCTCTAGTCGACCACTGAGTATCTCCTTGCCCGATTTTCCAGTGGGAGCCACAACGGGGAGGCTCTTGACATGTCCTCCTAGTTCATCTGTGAGCTCTAGTAAGGAAACCTCATAGCCAAGATTAGAGAGACTAAGTGCAGCCTCTACTCCAGCAATCCCTCCACCAATGATTGTGATATGTGAAGCGATCTCCTTTTGTTCCAGTGATCTCTTTGTTGATTTCGCAGACCTTGCCAGTGTACCACGTATCATATCTAGAGACTTTTTGCTTGCCTCATCCTCATCATTATGGACCCATGCAGAGTGTTCTCTGAGATTTACGTACTGAATCTGAGTGTTGTCAATACCTTTTGTGTCTAGATACTGGTCAATCCGAGGTTGAATCTTCTGACTAGAACACGCAGCAATCACGAGGTGCCCATCATTGGCCTTGAGGAGCTCTGCTATCTTCTCCAGACCTTCTTCCTGACAGACGAGATCGTGAACGATGACGGAGGATACCAGGCCCATCTTCTTGACTTGAGCCTCTAAGAAGTCGAATCCTAGTTGAATCTGTTTTCCGCAGGTGCAGATGAGTACTGCTGATTTTTCGTCATCCATCTATCAGTTTCACTTCCTGCTCTGGAGTATCATAGACACGACTGCGCGTGCTTGGGTCACACTTTCAGGAACTTCAGCAGGACCCAGGGCATTACCACAGGCATAGACATGGTCACCCACCACGACTTCGTTCTCTGAAGCTGGATCTGCCATCCCCACAAATCCGCTTGCAGATTTTATTCCAAGTGTTTCAATGAGTTTGTCAGTTCCTTTTGGTGGCTCTAGAGCTGACGAGAGGACAAAGATGTCCACTGTGAACTTGAGATATTTGTTCAGAAGGGAGTCGTATACAGTAATGTCCAGATTACCGTCTTCTCGTGGTTCAATGAGAGAAACCCGACCTCGTACAAACTCCACCCCTGAATCTCGAGACTCGCGATAATAGCGTTCATGTCTATCGTATGTGCGAATGTCCATGTATACAACACTGACCTGAACGTCATCTCGTTCTTGTGCTAGAATATTGGCATGCTTGAGTGCAAAAATACAGCAAATCTTTGAGCAATAGGGATAGTAGTTCTCATCTCTGCTTCCCACACACTGTACCATCATCACTCTTTTTGCAGGTTTTCCATCTGAGGGTCTTACAAGAACTCCATCTGACTCTCCATTGGGATCAATTATCTTGGCTAGTTCAAGTTGTGTGACTATGTTGGGGTGCTTTCCATAATAGTACTCATCCACGTTGACTGGTTGCATCTCATGATAACCAGTGGCAATGATAATGTCTGAAACTTGAACTGAT
Source organism: Candidatus Thorarchaeota archaeon (assembly GCA_050124975.1). GTDB lineage: Archaea > Asgardarchaeota > Thorarchaeia > Thorarchaeales > Thorarchaeaceae > SMTZ1-45. The sequence goes on from JASFEF010000007.1 coordinate 25,249, forward strand.
TCTTCTCTAGATTGAGCACTCAGATTGATCGCCTTTGTTGGACACTCCTCTTCAGCCTGTTTGGCGCCATCATCTGCTTTTTCTGGATCATAGACTACAGCTTGAGGTTGACATTGTGGTGAGATTAGACGGAAAGCCGCTGACTTCTCAAGACAAAGGCCACACATTGTGCATTTCTTTGGATGAACGTACTCTGGGCCCACCTTGAGCTTAACCGTAAACTGACCAGGGGTGCCTGAGATATCATCCACTTCGCTGTTCATTCTCAGTTCAATGTTGGGTTGGTCAGTGAGCGCGCTCCTGTAGAAACACTTCCGGATTCCAGGACGCCAACGATTCCCCTCGAAACAATAGAAGCAGTCATCGGTGGGAAACGCCTTGTAGAGGTCTAGAGCATTTCCTCCAACAGTTTCCTGGCGTTCGACAAGGATTGTCTTGACTCCGGAATCTGCAAGTTCAACAGCAGCTGTCATACCTGCGACGCCCGCTCCGATGATGAGGACCGGTTTAGACACTTTCAATCACCTCAACCGGTCAAATGATCAAGGATGGGGGCTGCTGGAACCCTGTTCATTCCAAGGCCAATTTCTTCTTCATCCATTCCGAGAGCCAGTCCTAGTATCTGTGGGTAGAGAAGGACTGGTAGCCCGTATTCCTCACCATATGATTCCTTCAAGCCCAATTGTTGTAGATCAAGCTGGTTTCCACAGGCTGGACACACGACGGTCACAAACACAGCACCTGAATCTTTCATTGACTTCAACTTGTCACGGGCGAGGCGAATCCCCAGATTCTCATCCACAGGTAATACTGTTGCGCCGCAGCATTGTTTCCACAATGGATACTCAACGACTGATGCGCCAGTGACCTCAATCAGCTCGTCCAGATATTCAGGTTTGAACTCTGTCACATCTGCTGGGCGTAGGAGATGGCAACCATAATGTATTGCAATTCCCACTCCGTCTAATGGTTTTGTAATCTTCTTCTTCAGTTCTTCAATACCAATGTCTGTGTATAGAACCTCAACAAAGTGGCGAGGTGTGATTGTGCCCTTGAATTCCAGACCTTCTTTCTTCAGGGTCGCATTGACCTGTTTTTTGTAGTCAGCATCATGTTTGAGAAAGTGATATACATCCTTGAGAGACCCAAAACACCCGTTACATGGTGTGACAATGTCATGTCCGTTCTTTTCTGCAATGGCCAAGGTCCGCGCATTTACAGTAAGCCATCCTAGGTAATCAATAGCCCGAAGGTTAGGACTGCCACAACAGGCGACACCTTCCATGTATTCTAGCTGGATGTCATAAGCTTCTGCGACCTTAATCATGGCTGCCTCATAGTTAGGATAGTTCGCTGGTACACTACAACCCATGTATAGATTATACACTGGCATTTCACTCACCCCCATCCACAAGCTTTCCTGTCTGGGTTCCCTTCAGGATATCTTTCACAGGATCAACAGCTAATCCAGGTACATCTGGCTCAAGACCCATATCTTCACGCTCCCAATCTGCTGTCACTGTATAGAGTTGACCCTTCTCAAGCAGTTCCTTTCCTAGACCCACAATATTGGGTGGGACTTTGTCTTCTTTAGCTGCTAAATTCTTACAATCAAAGAAGATGTCTGTGACTCGTACTTTCTGTGGACATCGTTCTTGACACTGGAAACATGTAAGACACAACCAAATCTCTTTAGAGGAAAGAACCTCATCACGCATTCCTAGAAGTATCATCCGGATTAACTGGTGTGGTTTATACTCCCAGATGTTAGCAATAGGACATGCTGCTGTGCATGTTGAGCAAGCAAAACAAGCAGAGAGTTCCTCAGCATTCGGCATACTGTGAATCTCTTCCCGAAACTTGGAGTCTAGTTTTGACATTTCGATAGGGTCAATCAGGGTGACTGGAGGTCCAGCCGTTTCTTCTGTTTCAGCCATGGGTGCACACCACATGAATGTCTAGGCTTATCGCCAGTTGGCTGAGCGATTTTGTAGCCTATATTAAAAGTTTGCAGAAGCGACGACGAAAAGGTCTGGTGTTGTTAGACCTCCAATTTTCACTCAGGAAATCCTCTTGCATATATCAGACGAAGAAGACCAATTATACACAGCACAATTATGGTGACATAGATAATGGGACCGATAACACTCCACTGGGTTCCCATGAGAATTTCTTGATACATTATTCCGCCTACAATTACAAGCGAAGCGCACACTAGGGCAGCTAGAATGAAGAACCATTTCCTGTGCAGTGGCATGACTTAGGCAGTGTTCAAGGGGCTCTTAGGACTTTCTATATTAAAGAGCCTGAACCATATCACGTATCCTTTCAACTCTGGTTCTCAAATCATCAAACGGATTTAATGAACTCTGGCGTGTTTCTGTACTTGTTCTGATGAGGTATGCTTTAAGGTCCTCCGCATCCCCTTTCAATTTAGTCAGAATTGGACTACCCTCGTCTAAAAGTTTCAGAGTGTTAGTTAATGCGATTTGGAATTTATCGTGTTCTTGGGTGATTTCGTCACGAGTTTGATCTATGAATTCAAGAAGTGATGTAATCTCGATAACTATGTCCTCTTTCTTCATTCGGAGAGGTCCCCCTCTGTAACGATTCGGACAACCGTACCATCCCGCAACCAAGTTCTTGCATTAGCCGCAGGAATCATGGCAATATCCTCCTTCTTGAATGGACCATATGTCTTCTCATCAAGACCTAAGAAAGCATCACTGATTGGGCGTAGAAATCGTACGGTTACAAACTCGACTGTGTCTGAAGCGGGTGGGTCCTTGGACTTCCTAGTCTTCTTCTTTGGTTTAGCACCAGCAATGGAGTCCTTGACAAACTCGCTGTGACCATCAAGAGCTCGCTGTGCTCTGTTGTATAATTCCTCCTCTGCAAGGGTCATATCGCCTCTTGGTCGGTGTCCCGAGATAACAGCCTTCAGTATCTTCTGTCTTCGAAGGACTAATAGATCCTCAATCATGAATTCTAGATTGAGAGCTTCTTGCGTCAGTAGATCAGCCTGAACCCGTTTCTCAGCATCCGTAGATGCCAGTGATAGACGCACCTTGGAGAGATAGGCTACCATCTTGCTTAATCGTAGGTCGCCCAAATCCTGGAGACTGTCGTTCTCAATTTCATTCTCCCATGCGGTTTTGATGTCTTCATACCCCAGATCACTCAATGATAGCAACTCCTTTGCATAACACAAATGTCGCCGCAGCAGTCGGTAGCTCTACTGACTCTCCATGATATGGTCCAAATGTTTCATCGCCAATTCTGAAGCGTGGAACTCCTGGAGATTTGTGTAGGAACTTGACCTTCATTTTTCCTTCATTAAAAACAATGGCATCTTGAAAAGGGTCAAAGTCATCGAGCTCATCTCTAGTCACTTGATTGACTAAGAACCCAGTCTTACCATTCAAACTACCAATAAGACGAATTACTCTATGAACATCATGAGTAACAGGACGGTCTATCTCACCACCAAAGAGCTCTGCTGCCTTTTCTGCTATTTCTTGCCAGGACTTCAACCCAATGTCTTTCGCTTCCTTATTCAGGACTGGAGGGTTTCTAAGTAGTCCATCTAGAGCTGCTACTTTTCCCTTTCTGAGTGGTTTGACCCATCTCTCTGTACCTTCGTATGAGTCGATGTTTCTGACAAACTCGACGATGGCATCAGCCATTTTGCCAGCCCAACCTGGGAAAGTCCGGTCTAGGATTCTGTTCACTCCTCCTTGTGACACGATCACTTTCTCAGTATTAAGACCTAGACCCATGATATAATGGACAATCTGAATTCGACCACTCGAATCGAGGGAGTAGACTCTTGGGTCACGAACACGCACATGATATCCTCTATGACCACTATAATTGAGCTGGACTGACTCTGGATTAAACCCAAAATCATTGATGATGAAATCGTCATAGAGCTTCACTGTGTGTTTCTTTGCTTCATCTAGACATTTCTCACACACCCATTTCCTCGTGCTGAAACTCTTACCGCCGCAGTCTGGGCAGTTCTCTGGATGAGTACCAGTTCCTGTTTTGTGACAACCCTCAGCATTGCATCGCCAAGCATCATGATCCTTGGCACAGGGCAAGTCTAGATGATCTGCGTCTATATCAAAAACGAGTTCAGCTCCAAACCATTCTTTCTCATCCATGTGACGGGCGACAGGGATTCTGTAAAATGCTGCTGAATGGTATACACTATGTGGTGCAACAGATGCCAAATCTCGTACAAGTTCATCTCGATTCAGATATCCAACATGTCTTCTCCATGTTGTTGTCTGGATATCGCTTGATCCACATTTTGGACACTCTTTGACGTTCGAAAAGGATGTGCCTGATTCTCCACATCCAGTTGTAATGTCACGACCAGATTCATCGCGACCTTTTCTCTTTGGGCAGAACCAGTTATGTTCCCAGCTCTGAATTCCAAACTCTCTATTATGCACCTTTTCTGGGACATCAATGAGGTCAGGGTTTGATTTGTAGTGTTCATGGAACATGAATCGCAGTTTCAAAACAGTGCTAGTGAAACCTTGATTCTGATTCGACATGCACTAGAACTCCATCAATTGGCACCGATCTGTTCGGAACCTCTTGTTCTTCTATCTGCGTTCTACACGTGGTGCAAGAACGAAGCTTATACTTCCGGCCTCTGCTATTGAGAATTCTAGCATCATTGGTTTATTTGAAGTGAATTGAAGCATTAGGCTGTCGCTACCAATCGCTTTTGAAATCTCTGACAAATAGTTCAGAGCGTACATTGCCATCGATTTACCCGATACTTCAAGCTGGAAAAGTGCTGGTGCATCGCCCTTGGTTGACAGTGCAACGGATGCTTGACCAGTATCACCCTCTCCCGCGAAAGAGAGCTGTTCTGGTTCAGCTGTGATTTTCACATGACTTGATACTACACCAATGTCCTTGATAGCTTGTTTGAATGTGTCAGCCAGAAGCTCAGCCTTCACATCGAAGTCGATTCCAGGCTTCTTAGTCTGATCATCAGGCGGTGTTAGGCGGTTCAGTTTGAAGACTCTGTTTGCCTGTCCTACCATACTAATCTCAAAATGGTTCTCAGACTCGTCAAGATTGAACTCAAGATGTTCATCTCCAGCCATTCTCTTACTCACCTTGACGAGTTCGTCTATACCTAGGCAAATGTCATGTTTGCCCTTACACGAATACTCCTGAAAAATGCCAGAGGGAAGGGCTAGATCAACCATTGCCGCCTTTGATGAGTCTAGCTGACGTAGCGATATCCCAGATTCGGATACTCGAAAATGTGCTTCTGTGAGCAAAGTAGCTAGAGCATCTACAATCTGTTTCCATGTCTTGGTACTGTCGAGAGTCGCGTGAAACATGCCGTTATCTCCAACCATCTATTGATATGCGAACTGACTTTCTTTTCCAAACCCGGATGATGAATATCATCAAAGCAGTCAATATCGCTCTCTATCTTTGGACAAGATTCTCAAAATGGATTTCACATTTTAAGTGTACTTCTCGATAGAAATGAAGTTCTCTTTATAGGTATGATAGTGAAATCTCGTGGTTTATCCCTCATCCACTCATCGTTCGAGTCACTTTTCCCTCCAGATCTTGAACTTCCTTATAGAGTGCGATATCCAATGCATCGATATCATGGGCAATCAAAGCGTTCAGTCTGAGTTCTTTCCCATCATCAGTTGTCTTTTCAGTAACATCTCCAATGAATAGGTATTTCTTACTCACCTCGAGAGCTTCTTCAATACTGACTTGGATTTTAGCTGCTTTCTTCACATCATCATAGATGTCTTGGATTACTGCGAGCCCGGGACTGGCATCAACGACGATTCCCATTATTCTAACAGGGCCACTTGTATCAGGGGACAAGTCACGTATTGTGGTAAGTTTTGATGGCTTTCGACGGGGGTAACTCTTCTCTTCGGTCAATATGATTGCTCCATGCAGGATTATGGGATGGATTGAACAATAGGTCACTTAGTGTGCAACATCTTGAAGGCTATAAATCTGTCAGTCCAACTTCGTATAATCTGTATTCATCCGCCATAATTGCGCCATGTGTGCTTACATTTAGTACATCTATAGAACTCTGTGGCGCCTTCATCGCCCCTTCTTGTCTGGAGTGTCCAATAATAAGCATCGGTATTGTCACACTTTGGGCATGAAGCTTTTGTCACAGGCATAGGAATGGAGTCGTCCTCTACCACGATTATCTTGTCACGGGGTGTTTTCTCCAAGTTTTGAGATACAGTTAGTCTTCCTTTGATTCTCTTAGTATGTCCACAACTTCGACATTTTAGGACTCTCTTACCATCTTCTTCTGTGGTTGGCACCATCATTGCACCGCATTTATCACAGAATTCCATGAGTCATTCACTTCTCCGTTGCAGCGTTTGGAGTTCAATTAAGCATTGCGACAACGAACATTTCGGAATCAGGGTAATGAGTCAATGTGTTGTTCCAGGAAATGTTGGAATGATAGAGCTGCAATCTCTCCCTCTCTCTTTCTATTGGTCTTAGAGTCGATGTGTAGTGTGTGAGCAAGAGCATCAACTGTTCCTTGGACTGTGATCGCACCTTTCATCCATAAGTAAGCTATGAGTGCTTCGTATGCATCAGCCGCTTTTCCAGAGTCTGTTCTGCGGGAGATGTGTCTGTAAACTTCAGTTGCACGTATTGCCCGAGCAAGCACACTGTCCCTGACTTTATCACCAGTAGCCTGACCAAGGACTCTAGATTTTGCTAGAGAATAACATAGATTCACTAAACCATCGCCCACTTTTGCGAGTCCTTTGTCATTCATGATTTCTTCAATGGATTCATGCTGGACAAAGGTTTCCCACATATGAAGGGCCACCCTTAAACAATTTTTAGTCAACACTGTGATCTGACACTGCTTGTTTGAACTTCTTACGGAATTCTTCTGTTCTTGCAAGCATCTTCTCAAGTGCCTCTCTTAGGACTACATTAGACTGACGTCGCTTTGTTCTCAGTGTCAGGATTGGGCTAGCTAGTAATGGATGTTCGATGCTGTATCCAGCAAATTCCACAGAAGACTCTTCTAAGAGTGTCTTACGAAGCAGATTTGGGAATGAATGTCCCTCTCCGCCAATCTCAAACTTGATTTCATATTTAGTAAATTCAATTGTTCTTGGCTTCACGTCTAACGCCTCCTACTGTCTCTACGGCGATCATCGCCTCTTCTATCACGTCTATCGCCGCCTCGACCACGTGGGCCATCGAAGCGCCGACCACCGCGACCTCTTCTATCATCACGGCCGTACTGTCTACGGTCATAAGACCGTCTTCGGGGTGCTAAATCAGGTCTTGCCTCAAGACCAAATCTCAGTCCATAGTCATTGGCAACTTCACGGGTTTCTCTATTCTCACATCGAAGACAGAACATGTTGTTGTGTGTTGTGAGGGTCAGAGCATTACCGCATCTTGTACATGCACCAAACACAACTCCAAGTTCAGGACCCACTAGAGTCAGTTTTACAGGAATCTCGTGTGTGTTAAGGGCCTCAGCACGAACAATATCGTTCTGCTTGAGCACGTCTAACATACTTTTCACGTATCTCCTAGTTACATTGCTTATGTGTAATTCACCCACAAGACCACTATGATAATCCTCGTCGTTGATTCTTGCTATTCTGACTTCAGCACGCTGATCAAACACAAGGGTTACTCTCCCCAACACTATATCGCCTTTTTCAGGAAGAGATAGTTTCATTCCTCCATCAGGAGCGACCACTCTGATGCTACGTTCCTTTAGGTCCATGGTAACTTGTCCAGGTGCGGCGGCATACACAATACCATCCTTTTCATATGTGCCGAAGCTTGGCATCAACTCTTCAATAACGCATAGTTGATCTCCAGGCACTACGATATCGCCGCTCTTCACATCTGCCATTCTATTCACGCTCTTTGACGCATATACGATACAGGTCTACATCCACCAAGTGTTTCGATTTCTTGTGGTACTTGAACAGTCGACCAATTGGAAACTGAAACGTTTCAAGCTCTGTCACTGTTGCACCTAGTTTCTCTATCTCTTTGCTCAGGAAGACCCTGTTCTTGTCACCAGCGAGGTGCATGCTGTATATCACATCAGCAATAGAGATAGCCGTTTTTAGGAATCTCAAATCAGCACCCCGATTTTTTACTCCGAACGGGGGATTACTTACTACTGTATCTATTGGACAACATAGCTGTAAGGAGGAAACATCCCCCAGAATCCAGTCTACGGTGTCTTCTATTCCGAGCAATCGTGAGTTCATTTGAGACGCCTTTAAGGCTTTGCTTTGCACATCAATTCCGATTACCCTGTTTGCGCCTAGTAGTGCTGCTCCTAATGCGAAAATTCCGTCACCGCAGCCTAAATCGAATACTGTCCTATTTGTGATGTCGTTATGTTCCATCTCTGCAGCATAGAGAACTGAAGCAACAATAGGCGCAGGAGTAGGATACTGCTCTAGTGAAACACTGTACTCATCTAATCGCTGAATTGATTCAAGTGTGATTTCAAGATCTCTTAGGCGCAAGAACTTCACCAATTCGGTGTTTTTGTTGATGAAAAACGAGAGGCAATACTGATGAATTATGTTGTTTGTACGTGCAACAACCCCAGGTAATACCTACTCTTATCAGTTCCATGTACTCCATAGGTTCCAGTCGAAATCCAGTGGAACTTGCCTCAGGTTCTTATGGAAGTATTTATTTCCTAGTTGTGTCGTTCATGGTAGACTTGGAGGAGTAGATGACAAAATGGAGAAACCACTCGATAAACTGTTTGACAAGTTCTTGCAAGGTCAGGATATTTTCAGAGATAGAGCTGCTTTGAGGCCAACATATGTACCTGAGAGTCTTCCATATAGAGATGAACAGATGGGTCGAATTGGATCAATCTTGGGACCAGCACTCAGAGGAGCTCCACCATCCAATATTTTGTGTTATGGAAAAACAGGTACAGGAAAAACGGTTGTTGCAAGATATGTACTTGAGATGCTTGTTAGCAAGGCAAAAGAGAGTGGGATAACAGCACCCTTGACAGCATTTGTAAATTGCAGGATAGTTGGGACTAACTACAGAGTCTTGAAACGATTGTGTGACGCAGTAAATGCAACCATGCCTGATGGTTCAGAGGTTCCCTTTACCGGACTTCCAACAGATGAAATCCGGGAGGTCCTGAAGAATAAGTTGGACTCCAACACGAACATCCTTACAGTGGTACTCGATGAGGTTGACAGTTTATTGAAACGCGATGTGGGACAAGGCAACGATATTCTCTATGGTTTGACTAGAATGAACGGAGAGCTGGAAAGTAGTAGGATATCAATCATAGGGATCAGTAACGACTTAAAATTCAAAGAGATGCTTGATCCAAGAGTCTTGTCAACCCTCGGAGAGGAAGAAGTGATTTTCTCGCCCTATAATGCTGTAGAACTGAAGGGTATCTTGAAACAAAGAGTTGAGCTTGCCTTCAACAAGAGTGCTGTGAGTGATGAGGGTGTGATCAATCTTGTTGGAGCATTGGCCGCTCAAGAGCATGGAGACGCTCGTAGAGCACTTGATTTACTCAGGACTGCAGGGGAACTCGCGGAGAGACGAGGAGAGAGCGTAGTCACTCAGGAACACGTGCGTGAGGCACAGAAGGTCATTGAGCGTGACACCATAACTGAAACTGTGAAGACCCTTCCAATGCAGTCGAAGGCAGTGCTGTTTGCAGTTTACGTTCTAGCCAGCAAGGGGCAGCGAGATATTTTCACTGGTGAGTGTTACAACATCTACTCAGAGATAGCAAAATCCCTTTCTCTAGACACGCTGACTCAAAGACGTGTTTCCGATCTAATCTCTGAGCTGGATATGTTGGGTCTGATTAATACTACAGTAATCTCGAAGGGACGCTACGGGAGAACAAAGAAGATCAAGCTTGCTGTGAGCAAGAAGCAGATTGGTGTCATTCTGGATGATGATACACGTCTGAGTAAAGTGGCAAAGGATATTCTCGAGTGAAACGATTCACATCACGGATACTACGTAGAAAGGTCATAAAAGAATCTCACATCAGGTGCTCCAGTTCTGAGATTCAAGAGTGTGACAATGCCAGGAGTTGGCACTATTCCCTGCTTGCGCATGAAATCGGTTTGGGACTGAAATGTTCCAGAATTGATGATTTGTACACCACGATAGTTATCAACGGCATTATGGTGACAGTGACCGAAGTGCACAATATCGGGAGGTGTATCAATCACCATCCAGTCTCTGTGAAGCGGAGCAAGTTCTGTTTTACCCCCATACACAGGTACTAGATGACGTTTCTTGAGAAGTTCTTTCATTGGTTTCGCAGGTTCTTTGTATGAAGCTCCAGGGATACTCGTCACTAGGTCATCCATGCTGTCACCATGGGTCAGTAGGACATTCACACCCTCAACAATCACTTGGCTCGGGTCACCTAGCATGGTGATACGGTTTCCGAGGTCGTATAGTGGTTGTGCGAATTCCTCAGAAATCGGAGGTTTAGGAAGAGCTTGTCTATTTGCATCGTGGTTCCCTGGGATACAAAAAATCTTGATGTGCTCAGGAAGCTTGTCTAGTTTGCCTGCAAAGAGCTCATATTGATCGTAGATGCTCTCGATTTCCAAATCGTATCTCTGTGTCGGATACACACTGATCCCATCAACCATGTCACCGGCAATGAAGAGGTACCTGATTTGTTTCACAAGGGCTTTGTCTTCCTCGTCAACATCGTGTCCATTCATCCATCCGATGAATTTGTCAAACTCATCTTCAAGAAATTCTTTACTGCCACAGTGTATATCTGAAATGAAGGCGGCATAGACATCCCGTCTGGCTCGACCCACTTCTCGGGCGGTGGGGATATCGGGAAAGATTACGTCATCAGCAATCATCCTCGCATTTTCATCAACGAATCCAGAAATGCACGTTATTTCATCTAGAAGTAGAGAGTTTGCCTTTTCGGAGAGTTGTTGTCCTTTGAGACCTTCTCTTGTTGCTGGAACAATGCAAATTATCGATTCTTCTTCATCCTCAAGTTCAATGATTACATTTCGTGACTGAGATATACTCCTGTTCTTGACAATTCCAAGCACTATCTGTGTTGTACGACGTGTTGTACGCATACCCTCCCTAGTCATAGCTTTTCTCTGCTTTGCAGAGTCTTTTCTTAGTTTAGCAATCTGTGGTGATACGGCATTCTGTGTGTCAATGCGGCTCATGTATATCTGTTTGATTCGATTGAACCGGTCTCTGAAGAGTGCCAAGAAATCCTCTACAGTTCCTTCAGATCCAACCTGTTCAGGGCCAGGGCTCTTCTCTATACGGAAAGACCATCCGGTTTCATCATCGGACACTGAAAGTGAAGATGTTTCTGGAGGTACTGATTCAGGTTCATCCACAATTGGTTCTGCTTCCTCTTCTAGTGTTATGTCGGAACTCTGTCCCTTGATAAGTGATTCAACATATGGACGCGAGAGTACAGGAGGGTGTCTTCCAGCGGCATCAGCAATGAGAAGTGACTTCACAGTTTCAATGGGAGTGTCTAGATGTAGAATGTATTCTAGAGCCTCGGGTGCCACTTGGAGTCCGGACTCAATTAGCATCTTGAGTATATTGCGTCGAATCGAGGTTGTCAAGTGGTCACCAACTACGCTGGTACGAGTTTCTCGTTTTAAACATCATCCATAATGAACAACATTCGTGGAATTGAACTTACCTTTCTCCTCCTACTCTTAATCAATCACTTCTGGTTTGTCAAATATGTAGAATCCCACCGTCACCGCAATTCCAACTATGCACTCTACGACTATGATGACTTTGAGTAGAGTTGGATCGACTTGTATTTGTGTTTCAATATAATAAATCCAGAACCTCAAGTACACATCGAAACTCGTGTCGTTATTTCTCTCTTCAACAAGGGTCAGAGAAGAGTTCCATATCATTTGCATTGAATACTCAGTAGGTAAAGTACGGTTTTGTTGATAGGTTTCATTCGAACCGTCGATAGTCCATCCACCGAAGGGTCGGTTCTCATATGAGGTTGTATTCCAATACTCACTTGAAGAACCAGAGGATAGAGTAGCTTCTCGGGAGTCTACTGTGCTATACCAAGAGTTTAGAGTGATATAGGTAGACTCCATCTCAAAACTGAGCAATCCTCTTGTCATTATCAATTCTGTGTTTATCTCAACATAGATTCTACTAGTGTTCTGAGCTTCATCCATATCAGCGTAATAGGTGATATTTGAACTCGTGGGAATTTCTATGTCAAAAATGGTGTCTGAATATGATACGCTGCCTTCCTTTTCCCACGATATAGGTGGTGGGGGATTTTCTAGCCATACTGAAACAAGTCCTGTAGTGAGTATAATCAAAAGTGTCAGTACAGCTGATTTGTTTACTCGGCGCAACCGCACATCCATATTTACTCCCTCACCAGTTGGTGTTGAATCATCCACGCTCATTGCACTTGTGCATTTCGCAAAAATGTATCCAAATGGAGAATTAGAAATTATTGTACGAGTTGTTCTCAGTTCTCTTCATCAGACCATTTTAGTTCTTCAACATAGTACCCGTAATTGGATACAAGTTTCATGCCAAATATGAGTTGTATTGGAATTGGACCTGCATATCCATAAAGTCCAGTGGAGAGAAGTGGAACATACATCCAAGTGAGAAATAAGCCTGGAAAGACCAGGCTTAACAAGCCGGTATAGAACGCCCGATTTTGTGGAGTCTTTCCATTGATAGACCTGATTACTTGTACCATAAACAGGAAACTCAATGGGGCTACAAGAGGTAGATAGATAGACCAGTACTCGATACCAGTAAGGATTGTGATCCCATCGGTCATACTCCCATAACCGTAGGCCAGAATAGGGGCGAGAAATACATATCCAATTATTGCTGTCACGTTAGAAACCGGGGACATAGCTATTGGACATAGGAAACTGACTAGAACAAAGAGAGATATCAAAACGACTCTTTTGTCAACCTTCAATACACTTCTCAATTCATTCAATGGACTTCTTATTCTATCTTTGGACTGTAGAAAACTCGCACTATGTCGGTCAATTCTAGAATTCATCGTGATGGCAATCTTTTAAGAAAACAACATGCGAGAAATGTAGGCGGCTTATTACATGACCTATGACTTACATTTAGGTGAGTGAACCATAACTGAAAGTAATTTCTGTGTTCCACCCTTCTCTTGCCAGCGTCACCACTATCCAGCATTTTCGGGAAAATGCTAAACTTAGCAAGAGCATTGTCTGCCATCATTGAGATTGGATCCCTCCCTC
>JASFEF010000008.1:0-37484 GCA_050124975.1 Candidatus Thorarchaeota archaeon
TCTGGTTTAATCCCTCTAGTATCTTGAAATCAAAATCAACTTTCCATTTTCCGTCTTTGAGCTGCAGCTGACTCAATGCTTCAGGAGTTTTACTGTTCTTCATAACAAATTGAAGTGCATTGGTTGCTTCGTTAATGTTGTAGGTACCTTCAGCTACTCGAATTGCCAGCTCTAGTGCCTCTTTCACTAGCAGAATACGTCGTTTTTCAGGAGTGAGCGCTTCAATTACACCGACTTCGATAAGATAGTCCAGTGCTCGAAGGAGTTCACTTTCGTCATATCGGGTGCCAAGCACAGCGAGAATTTCTCTTACAGTCCGACGTCCGTCTATCATTCCAGCCAGATGAGGAATAACACCGGCCATATCAGGATGTAGAGTTTGTAGGTCCTTCGTTTCATCAGATGTGGCCTGCGCATATCTTACAAACTGAGTTCCAGTAGTCATGAAGTCGTTGAAATTGAACATGTTGCGAAAACGTATGACACGATGTGCCCAGAGTTTGGAGAGATCAAGAACGACCTCTCGACGTGAGAGACCACTAACCTCGATTATCTCTTTCACATTTCTAGACCCATTGATGTGTTCCATTAGGATACTGAAGACAGACTCAAGTGCATCTGGTTTGGTCGTGAAGTATGGCACCCAGGTTTCACCCAAAAGCCGGAGTGAGAGCTTCTCCATGACCCTCTCTCCAAATGCCTCCAGATATACATCCACAAATGACGTTTCAAAACTGAAATCAAAAGGATCAACTATCTCAAGCCAATCAAGCTCGAACTCGGCAAGAAGCGAGTCCAAGATTTCAACTGACTCTGGAGCCAAGCGTTGAACGCTGACAGCAATCATGTTTGTATTAACACCGTTAATCAGTGTAAACAATCGAGCGCCATAGTCAACCTGAACCACTGGAGCCTTCTCGTCGAAGACTTCCTTTGAGAACATATCAATCGCAGCGAAGAAGCTAGAAGCCATCACTGGGTCCATATTGAGGGCTTTGGGGTCCAGTTGCATGTAGAATCTAGGACTTCCACCCTTGTCAGTTATCAGGAGCGCTTCGATTGCATGACTCATCAAGTCATATCACCGGTGGATATCGTCACACTACATTGAATATTAGCTTACCTTGGCTATAGAATTTGATGTACTTATTGTCTGAGAAAACCTTTACAGTATAGATGTGCGTATTTTTAGCTGATTCGCTCGATGGAGATGCAAAATCTATGAGGACCTGTCCCAAATGCGGCAGAGCAAACCAACCTACTCGAAAGTACTGTATACGGTGTGGAGGAAATCTCCTGTCTGTTGAGAAGAAACCGAAGACAATTTCGCCCCCGGTCGAACCTCCCGCAACACCTGAACCTGAGGTGAAAGAAGCTCCACCTCCTATAACATCCACAAGTGAAGCGAGAGTTACTACTAATGATGAATGGGTTAAACCGAGTTCAGTTTCTAGAGACCGTGTTCGAAGCGCTGATGGAACAACCAAGCCGAAGTCTGAGTTTGAGAAAGCTAAGGAGGCATTTGCAAAAGCGGATCAGGTTGGAATCGAGGAAGAGGGTGAAGGCATAATAGAAACAAGGATGCTCAGAGCCAGTGAGGTGCAAGAGCTGATGGGTGATCTAGAAGCACAACGTGAAACACCTGCGGCACCCCCAAGCACCCCAGTGCCTGCAGCTCCCCCTGTAACTCCACCGCCTTCAGCTCCACCCCCAGCAGCACCTCCGAGCACTACTCCACCACAGCCAACACCATCGGCCCCTGTGAAACCAGCTCCAGCAGAAACACCTACTCCAGAATCAAAACCAGCAGCACCTCCACCAATGCCTGAGATTGCTGCCAAAGCTCCAGCTCCACCTCCGACAACACCAGCACCAAAGCCCTCCGCATCATCTATTCCAGAAATAACTTCAATCCTATCTACATTACCAGACCAAGCCTACCGACAGGACCCTCAAATAATTGGCATTGTCAATGACTTGAAGAACCTGCATACAGAACTGGCACAATTCATTTCTGACTTAGAAACGGTTCGCACACGACTAGATTCCGAGGTCCAAGACTACTGGAATGTTGCAGAGGTTAAAAGGATTCAATTTGAGAGCTTAGAGGAGCAACTACGACTAGCAAAGCAAGAATGGAAAGATTCCACTAATGTATACCAGCAAGCCGATAAACGAAAGAAGAATGAGATCTCTTCTCGGGAGAAACGAATCAAGGACATTCAAAAAAGGATTGAGAAGGCTGAAGGCAAAATCCAAAAACGTGTGAAAGAACTGGACAAGGAGAAACAAGCGCAATCTTAGACTATGTCTTTCAAGCATCAATTTCTTCAAGCCTCTAGAATATACTGCGAAACAAAGCTGGATGAGTACGTAGTACGAAACCGACATAAAGGATGACCAATTCGCCGGACTATCCAATAGAGAGAGGAGTAAAGGAAGATGTCTATCACCTA
Organism: Candidatus Thorarchaeota archaeon; assembly: GCA_050124975.1. Classification (GTDB taxonomy): domain Archaea; phylum Asgardarchaeota; class Thorarchaeia; order Thorarchaeales; family Thorarchaeaceae; genus SMTZ1-45. The sequence continues at coordinate 2,457 of JASFEF010000008.1, forward strand.
TCGAGCCTTTTTACTTAGGTTGAGGAAGATAGCTAAAATCGCAATCAGAGAATATGGCTTAGAAAAGGCAAATCTCCGATTCATCAGATATAGTGGAAATGGGTTATACCAGGTCACTGTACCTCCGGATAGTCCTATAGCTGCTGGAAAGTATACACTACGAATACACCAACCAGACTACATGAAATCCAAGTTCATTGTTTCTGAAATGGAGTGGTTGTCAGCACTTCACCAGGAAAGCATTAACGTTCCAGTCCCCGTCCGGAACTTGGATGGTAAGTGGCTAACCGAGGCGGATGGAGGTTATGAGGTACCGCAAAAAAGGAACTGCACACTCATTGGGTGGACCGAAGGACAAGTGCAGATTAAAAACGTTAAGCCCCAGCATTTCAGAGCTCTTGGAAGGGTTGTTGGTAAGATGCATGAACAATCTAAGGGGTGGAAGCGTCCGAAAGGATTCACACGTCCCCATTGGGATTGGGAGGGGCTCTACGGGGAGGGTTTTAGCTACGGTGTTCCTGCTGTAGAAGCACGCGAAGCAATTCCAAAAGAGCATCAGGACATTTTCGGGGATGTTTTGAATCGTGTGCATGAAGCCAGTGAGCAGTTGGGAAAAGGTAGGAAAGTCTATGGGTTGATTCATGCAGATCTTGGAATAGGGGACAATGTAGCATTCCTCAAGGGAGAGGCTCGACCATTCGACTTCGATGACTGTGGTTTTGGCTACTGGGTATTTGACTTTGGAGTCACATTAAGTCAGTATATGATGGACACTAATGATACATCAAATGTCATGCGAGATGTATTGCTTGAAGGATACAAAGAAACAGCATCGTTAGAAGACATTGGATTTGAGTACCTTGACCTATTCATTGCGGCCCGATTAGCTCAGTTCATGTTCTTTTACCAGGCAAGCGGAATGGCTCATCATCTACATATGGACGGGGCAAAGAGAGAAGTCAATGAGCATGCAAAGTTTCTGAAACGAATTCTCAAAGGTTTGTGATGAATAATGATCAAAGTGGAATCTAGAGAACTCAGCGCAGATGATTGTAAGAAACTTGCCAACCTGAGCATATCTGCAAGAAAAGGCACTCCACTCGAGTCAGACAGGAGTGTTGATGAAATCGCAAAGGGTATTGAGGATTTATCCACAGCAATCTAGATACAGCAGTGTATCACTTCATATCCGACTTCTTCGTACTCCTTGTTATTTAATACCCATTGTCACTTCGACTAGAATGTGGAATAATAGAACGATGCAAATCATTTTTTCAAAGTAGAGCGATTTTGTCAATTATAAAATTCAGGTACGCCTCTTTACATGAAGTCACATGTTGTGACCCTTTCTTGTGCCTTTCACTTATATTTAGAATGTTACTTCATATCCAATGAAGTATCAGATTTCACCAGTACAAAATAAAATCCTGGAGAAAAAAGAATGAATGAAGTACTTGAAGCAATAAAGAACAGACGATCTATCAGGTCATATAGACCAGATCCCATTCCAAAAGGTATCATCAATTCGATTATCGAAGCTGGAAATCAGGCACCTTCAAGGGGAAGAATGGAAGATGGAAGCATTCAATTCCAGCCTTGGCGCTTCGTCGTTGTTGAGGACCCTGAATTCAGATTGAAACTCATTCAAACCACAGTTCCTTTCTGGAAAAAAATGATAGAAGGAATGAAAGAGAGTCAACCTGAGATGTATGAGGATACAATGATGAACTATGAATCCATGGATGAACCCAAAGATGTGATATACTATGGTGCACCTGTCATTATATTTGTCATAGGTCCAACAGATTATTCTGTGAGCTGTGCACTAGCATGTGAGAACATCATGATTGCTGCTACATCTCTAGGCATTGGCAGTTGCTATGTAGGATTTGGATCGATGGTCACAAGTAATACCAATGTGATGGAAGCTCTCGAGATAAAAGAGGGTGAACGAATTTATGGACCCATTGTACTTGGCTATCCAGAGAACGAGTCTAGTACTATAGCTGGTACTCAACAGAAGAGAAAAGAACCCAAAATTAAATGGATCTAGAAGTAAATCATTTCGCATTTACCAGGTTTTATTTTATTTGAATAATTTGAAAAACAAGAGAGCGAAGGGGGCCGAAGCCCACCTTCGTTAAACTGTGTATATACTAGATACAGCGATGTATGACTTCGGAGCCCCTTCACTGAACTCAATGATTACTCTCTTTGAAAGAGAGCCAGTCCAACCAGAAAGAATCCGATGAAACCCATGGCTATGCCAATTCCACCGAAGTTTACTAGAAGTCCAAGATTCAAGGAGGGTATATTTCCTATGATTGCGATTTCAAGAGGTATCAAACCAGCTAGTATGAGCGTTCCTCCAATTGCGAATTCAACTTCACGTGAAACCATTATGAAAACTCACCTTGTATGCAAACTGTCATGTATGAATTTGAAATTACGCTATGCCCCAAATGCCGGAAAAATGCGTTAGGATTGATTTTTGAGTTAGACCATGAAAAAACAAGAGAACGAAGAGGGAACGAGCCCTCTTCGGAAACTAGGTTGTGTACTAGATACAGCGGTGTATCACTTCGGGTCCGACTTCTTCGAACTCCTTCTTTGACACCCACATCTTCTGGAATGTCTTGAGTGAGCCGAGAATGCTTCCACCAATCCAGACAGAGTACTGTCTCTCTGGAGGAGCAATGATTCGGACCTCGATGTTCTCTGGGACTAGCTCGGTGATCTCCTTGTGGAGCCTCTCCTTGAGTCCTGGGAACATGGTTGAACCACCTGAGAGTACGACGTTGGCGTATAGGTCACGCCTCAAGTCGACGTCGCAAGCCTTGATCGCATTGACAATGTGATCATCGAGTGGCACGGTATCTAGACCAATGGCACTTGGGTTGAAGAACAGCTCGGGTGCCTGGAACCTCTCTGCACCAACAGTGATTACCTCACCGTCTGGTAGCATGTAGGGTTTGTCAACACCAGCCTTGTCAGCGACAGTCCTCTCCCTCTCGGGATCAAGAGCTACGTAACATAGCTTCTCCTTGATGTCTCTGACAATCTCTTTCTCTGCACCACTCACAAAGGTGTAACCTCTTGTTCTGAGTAGTCTGCGCAGATACTCGGTGATGTCCCTTCCTGCTAGGTCAATTCTCTGGATGGCGTGGTTGATTGAAAAGCCCTCATAGATTGGAACTATGTGGGTAACACCATCGCCTGAGTCAATGACCAGACCAGTGGTTCTTCCGGATGCGTACAGTGATAGCACTGCCTGTGTGGCAACATATACTGCGGGCACACCAAAGTTATCGAACATAACAGATGCCATTCGCTCTCTGTTTTCTCGGGGGTTAAATGGTGCTTCTGTAAGAAGTACCGGATTCTCGCTTGGGTCGATTTTGAGGTCGTTATAGAATGTGTAGCTCCATATCTTCTCAATAGCGTCCCAGTCTTCTACGATTCCATGAGCGATTGGATAGACCAGGCGGAGTACACCACGAAGGTTGATAGCCTCTTCACCGATGTAGTAGTCACGTGTGTAGTGATCCACGTCAGTCATGATTGACTCGTAACGTGGGTAACCAATCAGTGTGGGCCAGACGCTGCGTGGCTGATCCTCGCCGGCGTAACCGTTCTTGCTCAAACCAGTACCATTGTCAATGACAACGGGCTTTGCGCCAAGAAACTCGTCTTCAGCCATTTTTATCGGTCCTCGTTTAGTGATTTGTTAGTCAGCTCAGAGCTTTTGAGACTCTGTACTGACATTTCGTTCTGGAAGATTCTATTTAAGGCTACGTCCGATAAGTGTCAACTCTTTCGAAAAGTATCTAAACAATATTTATAACATCGTTAATTCGAGCCATTTTTCAGCGTTTCTGGGAGTTTATCTTCGATAAGTATAATAATAACCTACTCCCAATTACTAGCTAATATATCCGCGAAAGGTGCGTGAGATTGCTCAGAAAGCCTGTAGAAGAGATTGTCCGTGAAGAGATTGAAACAGTCCGAGCCAGGAGGATAATCTTGGACCAACTTGAAGGAGGACTGATGACAGGAGCAGAGCTTAGGGAGAAGATAGCTACTGACATGAAGGCCCAGATGGTTGCGAAGGGTGCGAGTAGACGAGAGATTGCAAAGGTCAAAGTGACAAGCCCTAAACTCTATCACAACACGCGACGTCTGGAAGAGCTTGGAATCATTGTCAGTTGGAAGCAATCTCAATACCGCCTCTTTGAATTGGATCCACGAGCAGTACACCCGGTTCGCAGGGCTCTTGGAATCTCAAAACCATTAATGTATGTTACTTCGCTGAATAATCCCGAGGACCAACGCCCATTCGTACAGTGGTTAGTAAACAATCCACATTTCAACCCAAAGAAACTACTCATCTTTGTTGAGGCGGTCCACTGGACAAGGGGGGTTTCTCGAATCATGGACCGGTTCATTCCTGATGATGCATTCAGAGTATGGACAACTGAGTGGAAAGAGGTTCCTGAACTAGTGATGGGAGGAGAGGAAGAATTTGATTATGGGAGTCTGCAAAGAACATACGAGTTCCTAGAGAATGAAATCCTTAATCATCTCCCAGCACACGACATAGTATTCGATTTGACACTGGGCCCAACCCTCATCACACTAGCAATGGCGAAGATAGCAACTGAGTATTCAACTACAGCATTTCAGGTATCAACATATGACACAGCTGATGCTGAGGTCAGTTATTATTGAAGGAAGTGATTCTTTGAAAAATGGTGTTACAATCCCGGCCCTCTCTTGGAGCCCACTGCATATCGAGGATAGACTCGAACTCCTGTCTGAAACTGTTCAGAACTCTCAAATTCAAACTCCAAAGAATAACACTAGACTACTGACAAAACTAGATAGATGGCGCCAGGAAATTGTTGCAGTTCAGGAATGTCTGAGAAGAATTAGGAAAGAACTTGTACCTGACTTAGAGAGAACACTAGGATTAAGCTTTAAGCATAAGGAGCTTTTCCAGGTAACAATGTTCCAACCGAGTACGAAGAATCTCTTCATGGAGCTAGAAACTCAATATCGCAGAAGTGAGAAAAACCCTCTTGACTCCCAGGGGTTTGCTGAATTGATAAACCTCAGTGAGATGTCAAAGGTTCTTGCATTGGTTGGTGACGCGGTGATCTCATCGGCGGTCTTGCAGCATCTATGGGAACCACACTTAGGAGATGCCGGAAAAATCACTCAAAGAAAAGCAGAGATTGTGAGCAACGAGCATATGGCGAAACTCTGTGATAAATGGGGACTGTACGAGTATCGTATTCATTTTGATCCCGATACAACCAGCAAGTCAGAGATTGACCACGACAAGGGTACGCTCCTTGAGGCAATTTATGGCATCATCTATATCGAACATGAGTACAAACGCATAGTGGATGTAGTAACACACCTGATCAATATTCAGTGAGATCGTATTCATCCTCTCGATATGTGGGAACATCAGACACTGGAAAGGTTTTGTCGAACTGTTTTCTGACTTTATCCGCATCCTTTGCATCTGCGTAAACTCGAACAGAGGGAATAGTGCGTGCTTGTTGTTTCAGGATTTTCATCAATGGACCGCCCTCCTTGGTTTCATCAAGACTGACAATATCAAATCCGCGTTCACCACCAATTAGTAGAGGGATTTGACTTAGAGCTTTCTCACCAAGAGGTGGAGAGACCACATCTATCACAACTCGTCCTTGGTCACCAAAAACCTCGTTCTCTGCTTTAACCAGTTTATCGATGTTGTGAAGTGTTTCACGGAAAAGCTCCTGTGTGTCAGTTTCAAACGAAGCAATGGGTCTAGATAGAACCACTTTGAACAACCTACGATACCGAATTCGTGCAGTATATTCCCTTACGAAATCGATCTCGGATTCCTCTAACCATCTGAAGAGATCACCATCAGTCATTCGTGTGAATAATCCAACGCATTCATTCTTTGACAAATCCTCTTCTTTCACTCTGAAGTATGTGGCTTTGGAGACCATTGCCTCAGTGAGTTTTACCGTCGGATGGAAATACAAATCCATCATCATCCAATTACGACTGAGAATCAATGCTTCTAGAGAGTGAATCGCCTTCAACATGAAGGCACGGATGTACTTACCATCTCGATTCTTCACCACACGATTGGTCAGCATCACTCTCTCCGCAGGGAATATGCCTAGTTGAACTCCGCTGAAGTGAGCATCTCTGATGAGGTAGTCAGTCTTGTCAATGTCCAAAGGGTGATCCAGAAACTCAGAGAGAAGACTCTTGATTGGGTCCTTTGTACGTCTTCGAAAGATGTTCACCACATCAGTAGGGTCAATATCGCTCTGCTCAAGAACATCAGTGATACTACTATTCAGAATCAAGAACTCACCAAGGTCTAGGTGGTCAAGGCCAACCCAGGACTCAAGGGCATACTCGATAGTGTGACTTGTAGGAGGGTGTCCGATGTCGTGGAGCAATGCAGCCGCTCTAAACAACTTCTGATGATACTCATCGAGGAGACGGGAAAACGGTATAAAACAAGCAGTGTCAAGGTCATCGCAGTAGTTCACAACACGGATAGACTTCTGGGCGAGAAAATTAGTGCCGATACAATGCTCGAACCGTGTGTGTGTCGCACCGGGATAGACTAGATGAGCCGGTCCTAGCTGTCGGACATATCGTAGACGAAGCATCTCCCAGGTTGAGATGATATCGAGCTCCCAAGGTTCTAGAAGAATAGCACCATGAACGGGGTCTTGAACCGCCTTCTGGCGAGTGTGTTTCTCCCCCATCTTGATGAAGCGATAATGTTCTTCAACAGACTTCTGGATGTGGTACCAGTTTTTGTCTTTCTTCTTACGAGCAGCTTCAATCTCAGCTTCTCTCAACCCAGTCAAACGGATGAGCTTAATGACATCACTATCGAGATTGGCAGGCATAACTTAGTTGGTTCTGTGCCTGTATATAAGCCATCACTAACTCAATTTTCGAGACCGTTTCACACGTTCTCGAGCGGGGATATACTCCAAGGTGTTTTCCTTCTCCATTGCTCGACAGTATTCATTCGGCTGGCAATACCCCCAACGACGCATGACGTTACACGATGTGGATCCTCGTGCTTTATAGAATGGAACATCAATCAGGTTTGTTTTGGATAGGTAAATAGCTACAGTCTTGATACTCTTCTTGACAAAAGCCAATCGTATGCAGGGAGGTCCTCTCTCGACTGTTTCCCATTTTATGATCTTAAATAGACGATACCAGAGAAGACACTTTTTCGCTACATATAGCAGTTCACACTTTGGACATGTCTTGCTATGAATGGAGAGCTCACATAGTTCATCTCGGCTCTGCTTCGTGAGACCAGGACCTCTAAGGAGATGAAACTTGATTTGCGCAAAAAGTTCAGGTGTGAAAGATCCAAATTCCTTTGTGAACTGACGGAGTTCCTCAGCGACAGTTTCCGGGTCTTCGACCCAGAGATCTTCATCTAGTTCAGGGCGGGATTTCTTCTCACTCATAACACAATCACTTTCAGCAAAGGTGGTCTTAAGCTCATCAGTTCGGTATCTCTACGGTATGTGTAGCTCAGTAGGTGACCTTGATGGAACAAGTTTTAATTATGACGAGGTTCCCCAGCATCTTCAACCTAGAGGACGCCACGCATGACCAAGCTCGAAGTTATCTCAAAGGTATCCTTCAAAGAGGTCATCACATCTGTTGAGCTTGTCGATCTTTCAGGAGATGGAAAAGCAAACCCTGTTGTGTCCACACTCAATGGGGATGTGATTGTCTATGACATTGATGAAGGAGCCAATGCAGAGGTAAGTGAGATTGGAAGGGTAAGCGACCTACCCCCATTAGCTGCAATGGGGATTGGAGATGTAATAGGCAACGGGAAACCGGATTTTGTGATTGGAGGCCTCGACAACATCCTACGAGTTCTTGTCCACATGGATGGAGCGCTGAGTGTCAAGGCAACAACTCCATTGGGTAGCTTACCGACTGCAGTAGTTGTTCTCAATGTTTTGAGTGATGACAGGTCAGAAGTTATTGCAGCAACAACCGATGGACGTTTACGATGTTATGGTTGGTATGATGTGGTCTTGGATAAGCTTGCTGATAAAGTGCTAGAGCGTCCGGTTTTTTCGATTCAGCCTCTGAATAGCAAGGGCCTCCCCTACAGTCGTTTTGTTTTTGGTGATGACTCGGGTCATCTCTATGTGTATCAATATGCAGATGATAGACTTCATGAGAGAGCTAAGATTAGTGCTGGAGGAGAGATCAGTCTAGTAGCATCAGGGGATATGACAAAGGACGGCAACTCGGAGGTCATCACTGTTTCAGATGGACGTAATCTTACTCTGTTTGGTATAGTGAAGGGAGCAATGGAGAAGCACGATTCTGTCAAAGCACCAAAACCTGTAACCTCCATCAAGATTGGGAATTTCTGGGACAATGGAAATGGTCAAATCATTTCTAGCCACTCAAACTCAACAATCACTGTTCTTGGATTCGTGGGAAGGAGAATCGTCGAAGACACCTCAATAAAGACATCAAGAAAATCCACGGATTCTCACGTTGCCATTGGAGACATTGATGGAGACTCATCTCCAGAGCTTGTTCAAGCTGTTGGGTCAGACCTCTATCTCATAGATGTTCTAGATGAATGAACGGTTCTAGTCAAGTTTGGGCATGAAGACTTCATTGGGTTGAAGGACTTTGATTGTCTTTACACTTGTTCTTGACTCAATATTGGGTACAACATTATTCTCTACCCAAGTCTTGACATTTTCACGAGCATCCTCGATAGTTTCACCCTCAGCATTCATATCAAATCTGATGAAGAGATGATAGGGTTCCCTTTCTGTGAAGTCTTTCTTAATCATAGCCCAGAACGCTTTTGATCCTGCGGGAACATCAATTCGACCGAGAATCTCCGACCAGGACTTGCCCTCTAAGCGTTTAGAAACAATTGCCAAGTCTTTCAGCTCTGGCAGCTCTTTCAAAGCGGCCAAGACTTTCCCCCCAATTTCTTTCGTATCAGATATTTGTTCGAATTCCGCTATGAGATAATGATCTGCTCTGAATTTGGCCATGAATAGGAACTCCATTCAGTGATTGGTTGCCGGCCTGATTTACTTGGCTCTTAAGTATGATGGTCTGAAGTTATTCTTACTTACTCTACTGAGCAATCTCATCTTGGTATCTATAGAATCTGTATCCCGCAGTGAGGAGCCCCATAACACAGACAACCACCAATCCCCAAAGTAGCTGATTCAGAACAGAAAACACTACTAATGTGAACAATCTCTCGGAGCGGCCTCCAAGTCCTATGTCAAGATCAACCACACCCAAGCTGGATGCCCGAGCGCGAGTATAACTTGTTAGCAACCAGCCGATGATTGCTAGAATCACCCACAATTCCACTCGCAAGCTAAGAAAGAGCAAGCCAGAGAATTCAACAGCAATAGAGGCTAAGATCAGAACTTCTGAAGCCTTGTCAACAACTGAGTCTGTAAAAGCACCAATATCACTAGCAATGTTCCTCTCACGGGCTACGGCTCCGTCGACTCCGTCAAACAAACCAGATAGAAATACTAGAACTCCGAAAACGATTGAAGAGCCTGTAAAATTAAGAATAAGAGCTGCTAGCAAAGCCAGTAGTAGACTGAAGTAAGTAACCGTATTGGGTCTGGCTCCTGCTCGAGCAAGTGGACGTGCAATCCACCAAACAGGACCCCTGAAAACGCGCCTGACACGGAACTTACTTGGCAATTCTTATACCTCCAAGCTGTATCCAACTGATCTAAAGATAACACTCCTGTGCACACGACTCTGAGATGAAACTTTGGATTCACCAAAGATTACTGCATCAGTGACCTCACAACCATCTCCGAGAGTCGAATTTGATGCAACGGTCACATTAGGTCCTATCTTACAATCTCTGCCAATTGTACTGTTTGAGGTGATTAACACTGGTCCATGTAGACAAGTCCCTTTATCCAATGTGATGTTTGACCTTAGGACCAAACTATCACCCACCTCAATGCTATCACCAGAGGGTATGAAAACTGAATTGGTTTCTCCAAGACCCCCTCGATGAAGGAGGTGTTGGTTTGTAGCAAGGATATCTGACAGAGTGTCGATATCAAACCAGGGTTGTGTAACTTTGTAGATTCGTACTGGGGCCCCTTCCTTAATCATCAGGTCCAGTACCTGTGCGACTCGTTCTTTTCCATTCTCAAGTGCTGATTTGCAAATGCTTCTAATCCGGGTGTTGGCAACAAGCATCATAGCACTTCGTGCGATGTTTTGTGAGAATGATTCAATATCTCCGATGTTAGTAACTAGACCATCGTCACTGAATCCCACAGGGGTGCCTGATGCTGTATCCAAGGCTACAGCCAAAGTCATGCTCTCAGAGTCACCCAAGTCCCAGTGATGAGTCTGAATTCCCAATACAGTAGAAGGTTCCAATAGAGCATCAACAGGTGAGAGAAGAAAATCACCGTCAAAAGTGTGGATTGTTGTTAGTAGAGTCTGAAGAGGCCCGGTTTCGTAGTCAGGAACATGAATTACTTTTGTATTCAAGTTGGATTCTGATAGAAAGTCCTCAATCATGTCACCTTTCCATCCAACTGCAATCACTATATCTTCAATTCCAGACTGACTATATCGCTCAATAGCCCATTCTAAGAGTGTTTTTCCTGCAACATTGACAAGTGCCTTTGGTATCACATCTGTCAGAGGACGCATTCGTTCGCCCTTACCAGCTGCAAGAATCACTCCGTGAATGGAAATACCTCCATGGAAAGACCTTCGAACGGAAGGGCCATATGTGTGTTTGCAGGGATGAATGTGGGAACATCATTGAGTGCCGAGATTATGAGAATCGAGGACGTAGATAAATGCGAAAGCGTCATCGAGAGAGCTGCAGAGATTATTGCTGCAGGGGGAATTGTGGCATACCCAACTGACACAAGCTACGGTCTTGGCTGTGACCCCAGAAATCGAGATGCCTTGGAGAGGCTCATTGCTGTTAAAAGACGGGACCGTAGGCTTGGTTTTCCATTATTATTCGCTGATGAATCTCAATGTGAACTATATCATGATTTTAAGAGTCTGGAGCGGGTCATCGCGAGAGTATTTTGGCCAGGTGCACTCACATTAATTGTTGAAGCAAGACCGGATGTTCCAGCACACATCACAGCCGGAAGGAGGTCCATAGCTATCCGAGTTCCCGATCACATTGTTCCAAGAGGGGTTGCTCGAAAGATAAACGGACCCATCGTTGGTACAAGTGCAAATCGAAGTGGTGGACCAAGCCCATTCAACCTGTCTGTGGCCATTGAGCAACTAGGTGATGAGGTTGATTTGTACGTTGATGGAGGACCCTCTCAAGCTCAACACAACTCGACTATCATTGGTGTTGAAAGTGCAGAAACGGACGAAGACAGGCCACATATCAAAATATACAGAGAGGGAGCGTTAGAGATAGCACAAATTGAAGCAAACCTAAAGGTTGATTCCGATGCCATGAGATTATGGAGTACGAGGATTATCGATGCTGATGTGTGAGGCGAGAAAGACTGCGAGATTATAATCTACTTATTGCATGTCCTAGGGACCGAGAACGTGCTGCAACATCTGAGATTAGATACTTCATTGGAGATCTGCTTGAAGATCCAGACCTCAAGGTTTCTCGAACACCAATCTCCGGACTGTTGGCTTGTCAAACATCACTCGATCCCTTTGAGGTCATACACAACCTGAGAGAATTTGCCATAGAAAACCCATACCAGTTCCGCTTCGCAATACGTTTCACCCCACTGGAGATATGTGTTGAATCAGAGATGGACAGTATCGTGGAAGCCGCAGAGCGGTTGCTTCCCAAAATAGGAGAGGATGAGAGTTTTCGTGTGACTGTCAGACGCAGACATACTGATCTAGAGAATATGGCAGTCGTGATTGCTGTTGCAGAAGTTATTCCAAGAAAGGTCGATCTGGATGCACCAGACAGAACAGTACTAGTAGAGATTGTTGGGGAATGGACAGGGGTTTCGGTCCTCGATGAGAAATCCGATATTTTGTCTATAATGACGATGCGAGATGATATGTACTAGTAATTCTAAATCAGGTGTCAAAAGCCACAAGTGAAACTCTGCTCACAATACAGCGAGAGAGCGCATCTAGTTTGGATTGTAGAGTATCTGAATCAGAGAGAGCATTGATTTCCTTGTCACCAATCTGAAAGTGCTGTTTAACACGCTCTATACGATCTTCTGAAACTCTAAATGACGGGATAACTTCAGCTCCTATAGCGTCAGCTAGTTCCTTGATGGAATGTTCTACTTTGGAGGAGTCAGTTCCGATTACCACTAAGGCCAGCTCTTCAAGTTCATCATAAACGCCTAAATCCTCGAGAGCACGACCAATTTGTCGTTGTGCAGAAGCAAAGACTATGACTTCCACATCCAGACTTCGGGAGATCATATAACCGCCCTGTTGTGCCTTGATGGCATTCTTGATGGCAGAGAGCAGGTGAATTTCATTGGCAATCAATTGACCATTGAGTAGTTGGACTGTTAGGATTTCGTTTGACATGGATGTGGCGAGCTGTAATAGTTCCTGTTGTTTGAGATTGTTGGAATTGTGAAGTTCGGCAATTCCAACGACCATGTCCTTATTGTCTAGTCTCAGATGCTCTATTCGCAATGAGCCAACCTCAGATCATAGGCGCTTTATGAAGTAATCAGCGACTGTTGGTTCGAATCCAACCTCAAACACGAGTTTGTCACGAATTTCTTTCATCGTGAGTGAATCATCCTCGGACTTGAAAATCTTGACTAGAGCAATAATCGACTCACGATTTTCCCATGGATACACAGTCCAACTAGATGTTTCAACCATGAAGAAATCTGGTTTTACTATCGACGTTGGTTTGTAGTGGAGTACAGCCGAACGGACTCCCTTTGCACCTAGTGCTTTTACGTGGTCAATGGCATGTTGAAGGGTATCACCAGTGTCCGCAACTTCATCAACTAGGAGAATGTTCTTGTCCTTCATAGATCCGGTAAGAGGCTGTGTGATTTTGGGTTCTTTTCCCTTTTCGGCCACATCTGTGTAATACTCAATGCGGATATTCTGTAGAGTATTTGCGTAGAGTACATCAGAGAGTACTCGCGCGGGAATCCAACCTCCTCTAGCAATCCCCACAATGACATCCGGGATGAACCCACTGTTCACGATTCTTTCGGATAATTGAAGACAATGATTATACACATCTCGCCAGCTAAGGATCAGGTAGTCCATTTTGAAGTGCTCCAGTTCTGCCTTGTGGGACTGGAACGCCTGTCCCTAATTAATCCGTCTGATTTATTGCTGCACAAACTAAATCAGAAAGCCTGTATCTCAAGGTTGCGTGACAACAATGAAACCTGACCTTCTCCTTACTAACATTGGACAAGTGGCCACACTAGCAGGACACATTGACACACCAAAGACTGGGACACAGATGAGCGAGGTTTCTATCATTGAAAACGGCGCCATTGCAGTCAAAGAGGGAAAAATAATCGCTGTTGGACCAACTAAGGAAATTCTGTCACAGGTGACCGAGGAACCAAAACTACCAGCAATTGAGTTTCCAGGGATGCTTGCCACTCCAGGTTTCATTGACAGTCATACTCACCTCACCTTTGGGGGGTCTCGAGAGAACGACTTTGCTATGAAACTAGCAGGAAAGTCCTACCTCGAGATTCTCGAGGCAGGTGGGGGAATTCTGAATACTCTACGTTCCACAAGATCAGCGAGTGAAAAAGAGTTAGTCAGGAATGCATTCTCCTATGCTGAAGGTATGTTAAGCATGGGAAGCACGATGATTGAAGCAAAGAGTGGCTACGGACTTGACACAGAGAATGAGTTGAAGATGCTCAAAGCTGTGGAAGGTCTGCGAGAGAAACTTCCAATTAGTCTAGTACCAACATTCATGGGAGCACATGCTGTCCCTCCAAAGTACGAAGGAAGGACCGATGCATATGTAGATCTAGTTATTGATGAGATGATTCCTGCTGTGGTGGAAAGCGGACTTGCTGAGTTCTGTGATGTTTTCTGTGAACAGGGTGTGTTTGACATTGAACAGTCAAGGAAGATTCTCCTCGAAGCGAAGGCCAAGGGAATGAAGCTGAAAGTCCATGCTGATGAGATAGTTCAGCTCGGAGGTGCTTCTCTTGCTGCAGAGGTGGGGGCTGTTTCCGCTGATCACCTGTTAATGGCTGCAGATGATGGACTTGAAGCAATGCTCAAAGCTGGCACAATTGCTACACTCCTACCTGCAACAGCATTCAGTCTCGACACCGAGTATGCAGATGCTAGGAAAATGATTGAGATGAGATTACCTGTTGCACTGGCCACAGACTTCAATCCGAATTGCGCAAACGAGTCACTCTTCTTTACCATAGCCCTCTCCTGCTATAAAATGAAGATGAACCCACGTGAGGCTCTTTCCGCAGTCACTATCAACGCTGCACATGCTTTAGATCGAGGTGCAACCCATGGCAGTATCGAGGTGGGCAAAGCAGCCGACATACTCATTCTTGATTGTCCCAATCCAGAGTACCTAACCTGGAGATTTGGAGCGAACCTAGTCCACACTGTCATTTCGAACGGCCAAGTGATTCATACTAAACTTGGACCCTAATTGTCGTACAATGGTCCAGTGATTGACTCTACAGAAGCCGTGATATCCCCAGCGAGCATCAAATCGCGAATCTTGGCAATATCAGGGGACAGGGGTCGGTCATCCTCCAGTTTGGACACAGCAGATCGTATAGTCTTGTATGCCTCACCAAGGGGTTCTGAAGTTTTCAGAGGAGCAAGATAGTCAATACCCTGACAAGCGCACATGTATTCTATTGCGACAACGTTCTGTGCGTTTTCGAGGATGTCTGCTGCTTTCCGTGCGGCGATCGTTCCCATACTCACATGGTCTTCTTGATCAGCACTAGTGGGAATCGAATCAACACTTGCAGGGTGAGCTAGAATCTTGTTCTCCGAAACCAAAGCAGCTGCAGTGTATTGAGCAATCATCATACCAGACTCAAGACCCCCCTCTGTTGTGAGAAATGCAGGTAACTCACTCAAGTTTGGATTGACCAGACGGTTGACTCGACGTTCAGAGATACTAGCAATCTCAGCTATTGCGATTCCTAAGAAGTCCATAGCGAGTGCAATAGGCTGCCCGTGAAAATTGCCTCCCGAAATCACAACACCATCCTTGCCAAACACGAGCGGATTGTCAGTGGCCGCATTGATTTCCGTTTCTAGAACGCTGTATGCGAATCTTATTGCATCCAATGATGCACCCATGACCTGAGGAATACATCGCAGAGAATACGCATCTTGCACCTTTCCACAGTCTGCATGAGATTGGTTGATTTCACTGTCTAGAAGGATCTTTCTCTGGGCAGCAGCCACATCAGTTTGTCCCTCATGAGCTCTGGCGGCGTGTATTCTTTCGTCAGTGGCTGTTCGAGTCCCACGAAGGGCTTCAAGGCTCATAGATGACGCTATGGTTGCGTCTTGAATCAATTTCAGTGCATCATAGATTACGAGTGAACCAACAGCACTCATTGGTTGAGTACCATTGATCAACGCTACTCCCTCCTTAGCCTGCAGTACAAGAGGTTTAATCCCAGCCTTTCGAAGAGCTTCTTTGCCACTTAGGATCTTGCCAGCGTAATAGGCTTCACCTTCACCAATAAGGACCAGTGCCATATGTGCCAATGGAGCAAGATCACCACTAGACCCCACTGAGCCCTGTTGAGGGACTACAGGAACAACATCCTTGTTCAGCATCTCAATGAGGGTTTCAATGACCTCTAAACGAACACCAGAATAGCCCTTTGCAAGAGCATTTGCTCGGAGGAGCATCATCCCCCTGACAACTTCTAGTGAAAAAGGGGGTCCGACACCCACGCTATGACTACGAATCAGGTTGACTTGAAGACGAGCTAAATCCTCTTTGTTGATGGAAACATCTGCAAGGTCACCAAAGCCGGTATTGACTCCATAAACAACATCACCCTCTTTTACTGCAGTTTCTACCACAGCTCTACTGCTCTTGATTCGAGGAACTGCTGAATCGTGTAGAGTCACAGACTCATTATGTCGTGCCACTTGCACAACATCTTCTAAAGTGAGGCTCTCACCATCAACCATGACTGGCATTGTATCATACCTCTTTGAGTGTCTTCTCAACTAACTGCTCTACTAAATCCTTCTTTGGAATGTACGGAAGGGAGATTTGACCTTTCGGTCCCAATCGTTTGTTCCAGTCTATAACGGTCTCAATAGCATTTTCGTTCCGCGCCCATGCACGACGTGCAACCCCACCCATCACATCCCAGTCGAGAGCAGAACGGATTATGTTGTCCACACGATCACTACCATCAAGAACCAGACCAAATCCTCCGTTGATTGCCTTACCCGTACCGACTCCACCGCCATTTGAGAGCACACAGAGCGTCATTCCTCGGGCTGCATCCCCGGCCCAACACTGGTGAGCCATGTCACTCATGACATTGCTACCATCTCGAATGTTTGCGGTTTCTCTGAATGGAGAGTCGGTCCCCCCCGTGTCATGATGGTCTCTTCCTAACATGATAGGACCGACTTTCTTCTCTCGGACCAACTTGTTGAAAGCAAGGGCAATATCCACGCGTCCGGGGGCATCTGCATAGAGGATACGAGCCTGGGAACCTACAACGAGCGCGTTCTTCTCAGCATCTCTTATCCAGATGTAGTTATCTCGATCTTGTCCTCTGCGGTCAGGATTGATTCTAGACATTGCCATTTTGTCAGTGGTTACAAGGTCTTCGTGTTTTCCGCTAAGGCAAACCCACCTGAAAGGCCCATAGCCATAGTCGAAACAGATTGGGCCCATTATGTCTTCAACATACGAGGGGAAGATGAAACCGTCAGCTGTGTTCTCACCGTTCTTCGCAATTCTCTTGACACCAGCATCAAACACTGCTTTCATGAAGCTGTTTCCATAGTCCCAGAAATAGGTGCCCCTTTTTGTCATGGCTTCAATGAGTTCGAACTGTTTGCGCAGGGATTTATCGACTAGGTCATTGAACTTCTTCCGATCAGTCCGGAGCAGGTCCCGACCCTCTTCGAATGTGACACCCTGAGGTGTATATCCACCACCGTAGACATCATGACAGGACGTCTGATCTGAAGAAAGCTCAATTTTGATGTCATTCTTCACAGTGTATTCCCAGAGATCAACAACATTGCCGTAGTAACCAATAGAAACAGGTTCACCATTAGCCCGGTACTCCTCAACCCAACGGAAGATTTCTTTGAGGTTTCCTGAGTGTTTACGTAACCAACCCTGATCACTTCGTGTGTCTATGCGACTCTTGTCAACCTCAGCAATGACTCCAATCCCTCCCGCAATCTCAACTGCTTTTGCTTGAGCCCCACTCATTCCACCAAGTCCTGATGTGAGAAACACCTTTCCGCTCAGGTCACCATCTTCTGGGATTCCGAGGTACATCCTTCCAGCATTCAGGAGCGTGATGTAGGTCCCATGGACAATCCCTTGGGGCCCTATATACATCCAACCACCTGCAGTCATCTGACCATAGTTTGCTACACCCATGGCTGCTGCGTGATGGAACCCATCGAGTGTATCGAACATTCCCACCATGAGACCGTTAGTTGTTATTACACGCGGCGCATTCTTGTGTGACGGGAAGAGACCCACAGGATGCCCCGAACTGACGACAAGTGTCTGTTCGTCAGTCATTGTTTCAAGGTATTTCTTGATCAGTTGATACTGCATCCAGTTCTGGCACACCTGACCGCTTTCTCCGTAGGTCACTAGTTCATAGGGATATAGAGCAATGTCAAAATCCAGATTGTTGTCAATCATCAGCTGCATTGCCCGAGCTTCTAGAATACCATTGTACTCGTCAACCGGTCTTGCCTTGATAGGACCGGCTGGACGATAACGGTACCCATAGATGCGCCCCCTTGTCATGAGTTCGTTGAGGAATTCAGGTGCCAGAGTTTCATGAAGATTCTCAGGCACATAGCGTAGTGCATTCTTGATAGCCACAACAGTTTCAGTTGGTGTTAGATCATACCCCCTATTGGGAGCACGACGATACTGAGCGTCAAAGACAGGGTCCGGAGGAAGGTCGGAAGATATTTTGACAGTCATGGCTTTGGAAATATCGAAACTCATGGAAACACATCCACTTGATGGTGTAGTTCTATCTGATGTCCTTCATAAACAAGTCGGATGTCATTGAATGCTCTACAATGGCATCCATTTCAATCAGTTATTCTGAATCTTCTGAACAGCACTCTCATCAACCAAACAGGCAATGCTAGCAATGCGAGGAGGGGACCAATGAATATAGTATCTATGCTAATCGCTGAAAGATTAAAGGCTGACAGAACAGCCAAGTATGGCAAGAAAAGGACAAAGGCGAAGGTCTTGTCAAAACCATTGGTTTCTGGGGAAGACATTGACAGATATCCATAGAAGAGGGGGATAAACAGGAACATAGTTGATGTTAGGGTTGCAGTCCACCAATCAGGCACTGTTACTAATACCTGCATGGCTGTGCTATCAGCCCAACGCACCATAAATGGGGTTGGATACCAAGAGATCCATGAAAGACCCTCAAAACCCGATTCAGCGTTAGGTATATGCTGAATACTCCATGGTAAGAATATACTGATGCTTAACAGGAGTAGGGGTGCTATTCTGGAGTCGGAGAGCCTATGACGTATTTTGGAGCTTTTGAGTGCCCTCCTCATCGAAATGATAAAACCAGCTATCAATAGTGCAATCAATGAAAAAGTAACTCCCTCTCCAAGTCCAACTAGCAAGTTTCCAATTGCAGTTAGGGGCAGATTCACACTGACTACAATGTTCTTTGTGTTGTTATTCGAACCAAAAGTGAGATAGTTCTCAATTGTAAATTGACTTCTTGAATACACATCCCAACTTCTTATCGGATCCAGCGCAGACCAAGTATATATTCGAAAAGAGAGGGAATCAATATTTCTTGGCAGGTATAGATGACTTGGGAATTGAGAATATACAGTCGATCCATAGATGGTGGTATCATCACCGTATTGGTAGTCATTTGAGAAGAAGATATTCATCCCACGAAGAAGTACAGAAGGAGCTATATCAAAATCAATCCTCTTTGTCAGGAATCCTACATCAACTTCTAATGAAGTGTCTTCAGCAACTACGAAGTTGACATTTGGTTCCCAGATGGAAGAATTAGTCGGATCTGGGTCATCCTGATTACTAAGATCCCAGTAAGGAACCCCCTCATATGTTCCAGGTGGGAGATAGATTTGATCATCCGCTCGATATGGCCAATAGGTGCCTGCGGTAGCGGAATCATTGTTTTGTACAAGAACAATCTTTGGTGAGTAACGAGCAAGTTTCATGTATGGATTCTCATAGAGGCTCTCGTTCTCTGAGCTCTTCATGTCAAGTTGAACGAGACTCAAGTTCCCTGTAAATTTGGCATCAACCACAATTCCACGAAGTTTGACATGAGCTGCCTTATCGAGTCCTATCTGTAGACGAAAGACTATCCTGCTGAGCCAAGAAACAGCAGCTTGTCTTGCGCTAGTGAGGGGAGCGCCAACAGTCACAGTTGTGATGTTTCCTGGCTGAATATCCACTTCTTCGACTGCTCTTTCATAATCAACAAAGACTTCGAAGTAGACACTTGCGGCTCCAGATACTCCTTCTATGTCAACTGAAGCAGTCACTTCTGTGAAGTTATGAATGGGAATCTGTATTTCTCTACTCAATACAACTGTTGAATGTGTTGAAGGTGAGGCCATGAAATGATATCCGTCGGAATCGCTACGCCCATATCTATGGGAATCATATTCACTCCACCACCATTCCCAATCCAATTCCCAGTCACCATTGAATGAGAAGGGGGTCGTGTTGAGAAGAATTGTTTCTGTCACACTAGCTTCAGATACTGAGTTTACAGTACAATAGGGGGTAGCAACCAAGTCATCGCCCAGGAACACTTCTACCTGGGGTGGAACAGTGTATGTCAATGAGATTGTCCAAGGGAGATATAGTAGGATAAGAAGAGCTAATGTCAGAAACTTGTACGGAATGCTAGCCCTTGGTGGAATTGGCCGGAGAATCTCTTTGGATATTGATTGAGAAACTTTACCTGCTTTTCGGGCAGCCTCCCTAGGAAGACGGCATGCTCTAGCAATAATATATGAAAGTCTACTCTCTGATTTCTTCACTCCCAACCTAAGCGCCTCATGATTTTGTTAAACAGAGTTATTGCAACCTGAGTTGGTTGCAGCTCCTTAGGAATCGAGAACCCCCATTCTAGAGCCAGTCCTCGAAGAATCCGATCACATTCAGTATTCAACTCACAATTATTGCAGTCCCCTTCATGATCATGCCAGACCTGAACTCTGAATTCTGGGGAATAGGTTATGTATGTTCTCGCACTATTAGCTGGATTGAAACCCAGGGCAAAGCCTACTTCAGGACTGATTTTGTCTATTGAAATCCTGTTCATTTCAGCTGCAGTGAGAAGGAGTTTCTTGATCCGTTGTTCAGCGATTCTTTGTGCTTGACTAACAAATGGACGTGATACCTTCAGCTCCTTAGCAATCACCGACGGTGCAATCTTACTTCTTCGCTTCAACCAGATTTTGCTCTGTTGTTTTGTTGGATAACGAAAGTGTGAGAACACGTGAAAACACCATATTAAGAGTTAACCAATTTCATGCAACTCTATATCTTGAGAGGTTATAAATTAACCTATTTTATGCAACTCCCTCTTGAATCAAAAACTTCCTTTTAAGAAGTTCAAGAACTATCCAAAGGGGGAGAGCCAGTATTGCCAAAAAACTCCCCAGCCCCAGAGAGAGCGATGAGATGTAGAGTCCAGGCAGGAATGAACTCAGGGCAAGAACAATTGGTAGCATTAACATGACTGCAAAGTGTGAGTCGTACCTCTTATCCTCAGAAATACCAACACTAGTAGAACAATAGAGAAGTGGTAGCCAGAATAGGAAGACTGCACCTACGAAGAGGTAAACAGCATTCAAATTGTGCCCCACAGCAGCCATGCCTGGATGTATTATGGTAAGACTGTCGTTTTTGAATTCAAGATACGTAGCGAGAGGATTGAACCTGGCATAGTGTACAGTAAATGCAGGTCCACTCCAAGACATCCGTGATTGAGTATAGTCGACCCATGGTAGCACTGCACTCACGAAAAGGATAATGACTGGGACTAGTCGTGGGTCTTTGAGAACAAACAATGCACCCAAATTTCTGAAATGGATTACTGCCCTCACAACAATCAATACCAATAATAGAATGCAACTTATCAAAATGAAAATGTCTGAAGGTGCCAGTGCAATACTTCCAATGCTAGTTATGGGAATTTCAACATCCAGATAGTAGTCATGAGAGGAGTCCGTAAGAGGAATCCAAAAGGCATCCTGAGAGATGCGTCGATATCCGAACAAGAATCTAGGGTTAGGTGAAGCAGTAATCCAATACGTTTTGTAGTCATCATCAAGAGGCAGATACACAAAATTGGTCAATGCAGAGTCAAATGGAAACAAGTAATATGGTTCATAATCACCGTCTTCCACACTCAGTTCTATTGCTGGTAGGTGTGGGCTGATGGAAAGATAAAGACGCGTGGAAAAGAGTCGAATCCCCCAATGAGTATCATCGCCATAACTCAATGTAAGATTCACAGATACACACTGATTCGGATGCCTGATAGTGGACCGCCAACCTGCGTGACCTGAGAAGTTGCCAGATGTCAGGTATAATGTGTCGTTTTGTCTGGATGGATGAATTATAGCCCATTCATCGTAGACTCCATGTCGTGTCAGATTGATTCGTGGGGGGTCTCTCAGCCATTTGAAATATGGATTAACAAAAAAGCTTGAGCCATTTGTTGATTGGACATCTATTCTCAATCGAAATAGGTCATGAGATGAAGTTACTTTTGCACTAACATTATGCAGTAGGAGTCTAGCGGTTGATATCGAAGTTATTCTTACCTGCACAAAGGCGTGGACAAGCCAATGATAGACCTCTGAATTCAAGTTCGAGAGAGGTGCAGTGAGACTCAACTTTGCACTATCACTCTCGGTAGTTAGATTCACCTCTTGAAACTGATCGAGATGAAAGAGATTTACACCGTAATAATCAATATAGCGAACAAATAGACCTACAGAGGCTTCGCCTGATAGAAGAGATATACTGGTACAGAAGTCAAGAGAGTCGTAATCATCTAAAGGTACATTTACGGCTGTATCAAGCATGTATTCTATCGATGTTAGATCCAAGACCAGACCCTGTTCATTCAATGTAGTATCTACCTTTCCAGGTTTGGGCCAAAGAGCATCCCAATCATATTGCCATGCATCAGAATCAGGTGATGGTGTTTCGTTTAGGATGTAAGCCATATTGGTTGCAGGTACAGTTTCTTTTGTCACATCTTGTCCTACCCCTCCTGCAACAGCTTTCTCAGTTGTATTGACAACTGGCGAGTCTAAACGATAGCCACTGTAAACAAGTGCAGGGGTCGACAGCAAAAGTAACAAGAGTACAACTATCGATGTGTTGATCAGGAATATCTTTGTAACAAAGGGTTCGTCTTCTCTAATCCCCATCGCGTTTCACTCCAAATTACATCTGCGTGAGAGCAGAAAAACGTTAGCAGGAATAGAAGATTAGAATAAGTGACTACAGAGACGGGGGAATTAGTGCCTTGAACAGACTATCGGAGGGAAGTTCTTCAACCTCGAGAGATGCAGTCCATAAACCATCTCTGGACATCACACCCAAGGTCAGACCCTCATCATCGAGCTGAAGAAGATACTCTAGATGTCTAATGAGATTTTGCAAGAAATTCTTTGCGTCTTTTCCAGACTCGGATTCGATTTGTGAAGGAAGAGAAACCTCGACCTCAATTCTTCGCGATGAGGGAGTTTCTGAGTCCTGAACTGTGAGAATGCGGACCCAATCATTCTGACAAAGAACTATCACAGACTCCTCACTATCATCTGGGGGAGGTTCTGTCATTGCCTGTTGACACTTGGATTTCAACTCAGAGAAAGTCAGCATAATAGGACACAGCTCCTCACAGACAAACTACTTCACCGTCAAGCCATACATGGCAAAAATTACCCTAGCCTTCTCTTGATTCACAACATAGAGAGTTCGTCGCATATCACCAAGATTAGGAACTTTTTCACAAAGGTCGGTGTCAACCAAGCGGTCAAGTGCAAACGTGACAGTCCTGAGTGGTACATTTGCTTCTTTACTAATCACCCTTGGAGGTAACGGTCCAGTCTTTGTCAGAAATTGCAGTATGCACAATGCACTTTTTGGAAGTCTAATCGAAGGATGCAAAGAGATACACCATTAATAGTAGCTCAAGTTTTGGTTTTGTATTCACGTCACGTCCTTAGTTCAGAAACTGACGAGGGTTTCTCAATCAAAACGTTGTTTTCTGAACAGCTAGCTTCCGAAATGGGTTTTGAAGAAAATAGCCGAAGGCATCGCATTTTTAGGTGAAAGATAGGGGTTCCTTTCGTCGTTGTTGTAAGAGGTAAATGATTCATGAGTAGTGTCTGGACCAAAGCTAGGAAGAACACACCAGAGATTGATTGCGGTCTATGTGGATTCACTACTTGCGGAGCTTTCGCACGTGCGGTTGTTGTGGGAGATACCGAGATTTCAGCCTGTCCAGTCCTGAGTCTGGAACAATATGCACCAGAGAGAGAGGAGCTCGAGACCATTTCAAGAGAGGCGAATAAGACTGAGAAACCAGCCCCTGAACAACCAGAGGGAGGTGTTCTCCTCTCAAAACCCTGCATGGATGCTCCTGACCTTCTGATGGCTGAGATGAGGATCTTCAATGGTGTAAATCCAGGTGAACCAATGAAGTATGGAGTACTTGATCCTGCAATTCTGTGTTGGTTCTTAGATTGTGTTTCATCCAGATATGAGGACATGAGATGTAGCAAAGAGCTTGCCTATGCATGGGGGAGTATGGAGGAGATTAAAGTCCACATTCTTAGAGATGGCAGAGTGAGAATGAGGCGTGCAAGAGGCGCAGAACATGCTCTTGACTCGTTCAGGATAATAGAGCGTACAGTCATGGGAGCCATAATATGCAATTGTTGTGGACGAGACCTTCTTTCTGTACTTGCGGGTCTAGTCGATTCTGTGGAGAAGCATCATACAGTTCTACGTGCAGGTAGCACAGTCACGCTAGATCAGGACTTGGCTGATTGGAGCCCTAAAGAACAGGAAATAGACGAAAAACCTGTTACAGAGTTGGTTGAGCTTGTTGATGAGCTCTACTCGAGTTTGATGGACCATCTTGACCTCCTTATTTCAGGGGAATATCCAACTGATCAACCAACCGAGAGTCGGTCCAAGATATGCAAAATCATCAGTCTAATGGTCGATCCAAAAGTGCAGGGTACTGAAGTGCTATTCCTGAGAGGTTTGTCGCTAGCATTCTTCATCGATAATGCAATGATTGGGTTGAGCTCACTAAATCATCTCTTGAAAGATGGAGAGGTTGATGAAGTGCTCATTACAAAGCTGCTGAATGGTGCGAAAGAAATGTCTCTTCAAAATCTCAGTGGCGATTCAGTAGGCGTATCAGAGATTCTTCCACTTGCCCACAGTGCTCGGGTTGAAAGGGCAATTCAGCTCTATGATCTGTGGAAATCAAACTAGCCTATGCCATTTTGCGCCACACAAGAGGAGGTACAGATGCCACATATGGAGTGTGTCTGTACTTCTCTAAGAGGTCCTTGGCTTGTGCCATGTTCACGTGATACTTTGGACGGCGCATATCAAGCAGGTTCGGAATTCTGCGTAGAATCTTCTCACTCAGTAGTTTCTTGAGGGCAAAGCTCACCGTACGTGGCGCCATTTCTAGTTTGTCGCTGATTTCCTTCGGGCACATGGGACCATCAGTTATTAGCGCACTTAAGATTGAAAACGTGCTTCTGGGAGTTCTTCCGGCTCTTATCGACAACTCTTTTTTTCCTCCAGGTTTTTTCGACGTTTAAGGAGTAGTATGAATTGGATATCTATTTGCGTGAAATTAGTGGGTTTGAAATCTACTCGAAGAGCCAGTTATTGAGCTAAAAACCGAAGCATGTAATTCGGATTTGAGACATTTTTAGAAAATACAGGATTCTCCCAAAACATATCAGGCAACCGGCATTATTCTGTCTTGGTGTGTGTATTGGCAGGGATTGTGTTCTTCAGGACTACAATGCTCCAAGAAATCGTTGAATTCTATGTTAATGATGTAGGGATGCATGTGTGGTTAGAACAAGAGGATTGTATAATTCTCAGTCATGGGAACTTACTCGTAGGGTTCTGTCATCGTGAAACCCCAGAGGTTGATGGGATGATTACTTTCTTCTACCCAACGAAAGAGGATGTTGATGCGATGTATGGCATGTTAGACCAAATTGCCACATCTCAGCCTACATTGAATGAGAGATACCAGATTTACCAATTCTTTGCTCAAGATCCTGAGGGCAGAGCTTTGGAGTTCCAAGCATTCCTGCACCCAATTGAACCAATCGGATTCTAAGGGCCAATATGGGCTTTTGAAAACTGACGGACTGAATGGTTCATCTCCTTTTGAGATACACATGGAGCTGTTTATACATGTTAGCAGGGAGTGTGGTCGTGATTAGAGTGCCACTAGAGAACTACTTTCAATTGACCATCCGAGATCCCTGGCAGTTTTGAATGCCTCACTAGATTCATTGTGTTTTCCGAGAATCCACAAAAGAACCCGCAGTTTGTTCCAGAGATCGGGATTCTTCTTGTCAGCTTTTATCTCAGCACGCACGCGTTTCTCAAGTTTCTTGTATTGCTTCTTCTCTTGGCGTCGGGATTCATCAGCTTTCTTCAGACAATCCTGGATTTGTTCACTTAGGATACCTATGGGATGGTTAAGAAATTCCTTGGGCATATCTCGTATGAATGCATTGATTGCAGATTTCGGTGTGTCCTTTACTCGCCAAAGTTCTCCCGTGACCAACTGCTTCTCATAATCGTGCTGCATGAAATTCATCAAAGCCTGTAAATTCTTGGTTACAGAATGGTCATCACCAAGGGTTTTTCTACACCAATCTAATTCACGATATACAAGTTCAGATCCAACATCATAGAGAACACTAGGAGTTGCATCCAGCTTCTTCAAATCATTCATGAGATTCTTTATTGTGTATAGTTTCCGCTTGGGTAATTTTGAAGCCACTGAGGCATCACCTACCAATAATGGTTAGGCTAATGTCATTATAATTGATAAATTAACTCAGCGTGTAGCTACCTAATGAAATACCAATCTATTCGCCAATTCGTCGGACATAACTTTCAATATCGAACTTTCTTTTGAGACCATTTGCATTCATGTATCGTACTTTGCCAAATATCTCGCGCTCCTTCCATGCCCTATCATGTTTGCCAAAACACCATGCTACACCGGTGTAACCATTTGGGTCTCGACCATCAAGCTCGTATTTATCATTAAGAAGGACACAGATTCGGTATGCCTCTTCGGGGGAATCAGTCCACTCTAGGATCTTCTTTCCCCAATACATCCGCATGTAGCCATGCATCTTTCCGAAATTTGTCATCTCTTTCTGCGCGGCATTCCAGTAGGAATCATGAGTTTCAGCTTTTTCTAATTCATGAAATGTATAATTGTATTCTCTAGGGTCAAGTGCATGAAGATCAAGGGTTTCTTTTGCCCATCTGGGCAGGCATTCTATGTTATCGTATTCCTTGTTGAAAAATACAAAGTTCATACTGAGCTCCCTTCGGATAATAAGCTCCTCAAGATAGCTCTCTGATCCAGGTTTGCCTGATTTCAGGATTTCAAGAGCAATTTCCAATGGAGATATCTGGCCAAAATGGAGATATGGACTCATGTTTGATAGGCGGTCCTCGGCAGGATTGTTCCGTAAAGTATCAAAGACCATCAAATCATCGCGTATGAATTTTCTCAGCAGCTTTCTAGCGTTGCTTGTTCCACCTTGGAATCGAATATCTTGATGTATCTGGTTTCTTATTCGAATGTTTTTCAAAACAGCATCGATTTCAGTTAGCTCTATGCCATCAAAACCAAGTTCCTCATACTTATTCCTAAGTTGACGTTTTCGTAGGGGTACGAGATATGTATCAATGAGCCTATTGATTTTTGGTCTAATTGTGCCAGCTGAATATTCCTCTTTTTGAGAAACAGATTCAATTGGAGCAATGACATTAGTTTCAATTTGAATCAGAGGACAATCGAGGGAGGTGGAAACTTTTCTTCTCCATTGCCGTTGATTTCGTTGATAATCTCGATCAACGATTACCAAGGATGCATCTTCACCAAGAGAGGGGATGATCTTAGTTGGATTAGCGTGATAGACTGCAAACCCAATTCCTCGGGTCATCAAAGACTCATTTACTTCGAATAGTCCTTCAAGCATGAATCGATACTGCGAAATATTGGCATGTGGATAGTTATCAAGCAAGCAAAATACCGTAACTAGTGGTTGTTTGTAAATGTTGGATTGTTTGATGGCATATTCTAGTGCATGGTTGGCTTCTGTCCTTTGAGCAGCTTGCATCCAATAAAGTACATAGTTTCCATTTTGTACCTCATTTGAGTTCAAAAAGCATAATCGGTCTGAACTAATCAATTCGGTTTGTGCTTAGTCAAAGTCCCTAATGAAGGGTTAGTTTTTCTAGACTGGTATCTGCCAAAGCATCCACGTAGGTAATTGTACGAATAAACGTACATACACGACAAAGATGAGTACAAATAATGAAATCATGACAACCGCCCAGTCCCTTTTTCTGAATTTCAGAACATTCATGTAGGTCCTTTTTTCACTTGACCCAAATCCTCTGGATTCCATGCTTTCTGCAATTGATAACGCGCGCCTGATTGACACAATTATCAACGGAACAATGATGGGTACAATGTTACGAATACGTTTGAGCAGACTCCCTTTGTCGAGCTCCACTCCACGGGCTTTCTGGGCATCCATTATTGCATAGGCCTCCTGTCCAAGGGTAGGAACATACCTCATCGCCATGCTCATAGCAAACGCAAACTCATACCTAACTCGCATTTGGATTAAAGCCTGTGAAAGCTCATCAGGATGAACTGTCAGGAAGAATACAGAGAAGGAGGTCATCAGCGCGACAAGTCGGAGTGTAAGTGCTACTGAATGGGAGAATGGATTGGGCTGTGTGGACAGTAACGTATTGAAAATCATGATGAAAATGAGTAAAACTGACAACCCCTTCATACTACGAGTCCATCTCCTAAGTGATTTTGCAGCACCTATGATTGGGACCAGAAAGAGGAATATAATCAGAAGAGGGATTATTGAAAGGAATAGTAATGATACAGCTGCAAGGACAATAGACATGAACAGCTTTGCACGAGGGTCTAACCTATGGATTACTGAGTCTTGACGTGTGTACTGAAATACCTCAAGGAACGACATCTCATCCACCTCCCAAGACTTTTACTACGACTTCTTCCAGATCATCCATTAGTGTGAGTCTCTCAGGAACTTCTGGGAATATGCTATGTAGACTTCTAGCTGTTTCTGTTAACTGTGGGCGTGTAAGAGAACATCTCGATAGTACATCGTTATTGCTGAGAACTGAATTGGTGGGACCATCAGCCACAATTCTGCCATCGGCCATAGATACGGTTCGTGGAAAGTTTTCAATCACGAACTCGATGTCATGAGTGACGACAATCACTGCTTTCCCTTTTTCATTCAAACCACGGAGCATCTTGGCAAGTTTCTCTTTTTGCCGCGCATCCTGACCAATTGTTGGTTCGTCCAGAGAGAGTACTCTTGGTTCTGTAGCTAAAACCGATGCCAACGCCACTCTCTTTCGTTCTCCTCCTGATAGTGTGAATGGAGACCGTTCTGAGAGGCCTTCGAGACCAAGGCTGTTTAGAGTCTGTTCACAACGTTCCTTAGCATCCTCTTTGGAGTAGCCTAAGTTCACAAGACTGAATATTACCTCTTTTTCCACACTGTCTAGGAAAAGTTGGTGGTCAGGGTTTTGCATCACAAGTCCGATCTGACTGGCTAGTTCAGCTACAGAGTAGTGCTTAGTATCAACTCCATCTAGAATCACTCGACCTTGGTCTGGACGAAGCAGACCATTGAGATGTTTCACTAGCGTTGTCTTTCCGGCGCCATTACTACCCATTATTGCGATTCGTTCACCATCATCAATCTGGAGTGATACACCTTGTAGTGCTGTGTATAAGCCATCATAGGCGAAGTACACATCCTCAAGAAGTATCATCGTTTTGTGGCCTCCTGAACTAGTGTAGCAAGTTCTGCACCAGTGAGCGGCACTTTTTCGAGTTCGAAACCTCGTTCCTGAAGACGTTTGTAAAGCTGTGTCGCCTTGGGAATTCCTACGCCAATCTCTTGACAAAGATCCATGGTCAGTACATCTCGAGGTGCACCATCAGCAACGATACTCCCCTTGTCAATTAGTACGATACGAGAAGCGTCCTTGGACACAAGATCTAAACGGTGTTCAACAAGCACGACCGTCATATCACGGTTATTCAAATCAGCAATAAGATCAAGAATCGTTTCGGCACTCTGCGGATCCAGATTGGATGTGGGTTCATCTGCAACAAGCACTTTCGGTTTTAGAGCAAGAGTTGCAGCCATGGCTACACGTTGTTGTTCACCCCCAGACATCTCATGGGGGTGTTTCTCTCTAAGATGTTCGAGGTCAAACATGTCTATGAGTTCCTCAACTCTTCGACGTACTTCATCAGGTTCAACACCCAAGTTCTCAGGACCAAAAGCAATCTCACGTTCCACATTCAGTGTCACCAGTTGATTCTCCGGTTGTTGAAACACTAATCCTGCAATTGGGGCAAGGTCAGCAACATTGTTCTCTCTTGTATTCATCCCATCAACTATGACATTTCCAGCTATGTACCCACGGTGAAATTGTGGAACGAGACCATTGATAGCTCGACATAGTGTTGTCTTCCCACAGCCGCTTGGACCTGTGACAACAATGTACTCTCCCTCCTCAATATTGAGATTCACCTTCCTGAGCGCTAGAGAGTCCGCTCCAAGATACTTGAAACTGAAATCTGCGAACTCTACCAGGGGCAATCTAAGCAATCTCCTATTTTGAACTCCCTTCCAAGGTGGTTTTTGTATCTACAGCCCTCCTAATGAGCTCTACCGAATGGACAATCGCCTTATCGAGATTCTTCTTTCCATTGGCTCCAGCGGCATTGGCGTGACCTCCACCTTCGCCTTCGATTAATTGACCAATTGGTTCCATTACATCAGAACCAAGACTGACTCCTGTCTTTTCGAAGAATTCTCTTGTGCTACGTGAGCTGAACCGTACAACATCTTTGGAGGGGTTTCCAGCAACTATGGCTACATCAGCACCCAGATCGATAAGTCCTCGACACGCGCTCGCCTCAAATGCTTTGATTCTTGATGTGGCAACAATCCAATCATCAATGAGATGCACTTTGACTCGTGTTGCAGCTTTCAAACGGGCAATTCTTTCTGACCGATCGGGTTTAATCAACAACGACCTAACGCATTTTTCATAGTCAGCTCCTGCCTCAATGAGTTTCATTGCTGTCGAGAGAGTTTCTAAATCGGCATAGAAGAATCGACGAGTATCAAAAATCATACCTGTAAGTAAAAGGTTCGCAGTACTGGCATCAATCTGCACATCCAAATCAGAGTAGAGTTTTGCCATAATCTCACATGTAGATGATTTGTCATCATGCAGTATCTGATGGTCTGCAATCAGGTCAATCTCAGGATTTCTCTCGTGATGATCTATGACAATGGTCTTGCTTGGATTTTCTGGAATATGTTGAAGTGTACCTCCAAGCTGGAACCTACTGTTAGTGTCAAGGAGGACCAATAGGTCATGGTCTGATTCAGGTGTTTCTGGAATCTCTATCTTTGGCTGAAATATCTTCAGAACTTGGGTCGATAGTCGACTGATGTCATCAGCTGCTAGTTGGGGAGTGCCTCCAGGATTGAGAGTCTTGTATAGTCTAGCGAAAGCAATCATTGAACATACAGCATCTGGGTCGGCATTCTGATGTCCTAGAATGAGCGGGTTCTTAGACTCTTTCAGAAGATGTTCTATACTCACTTTTTCTTCATCTCCGTCAGCTGATTCTCCAGCCACTCAACTCCAAAGTGTGTTGCCTCTTGCAATAGGTCTTCTAGGGAGTGACCCGTGTCGAACAGTTGAGTTATCTCAAGCTGGACATCTAGGTCTAGCTGACTGTCCTGCAGTTCTAAGGTACAGCTAACGAATAATGTGTCAATGCTTTTCTCAGGAATCTTCTTCAGAATGAATTTGCTAACTTGTGCTTCGCACTCTTCTGCGAGTTGTTCGAGGGCTTCCTCTGATAAATCAGGAAGTCCAATACTTAGTATCGGATTCATCTCTCTCACTGAAGGCGAAGGTTACGCTTGGACAGCTCTAATTCAATCTTTGTCTGAAGTTCCTTCAGTTGTTCCACAAGTTTCTCAGTCTGTTTAGATGTTGATGCAAGTCTCATTTCAATTGTCTTCTCTCGATCTTCGAGCTCTTCCACAACTGCAGGTTTCTCGGCTTTGAACATGACCTGGCCAACTGCTTTGTATGTAAGAATGTCGTCAGGTTGTTTTCGAAGCTCATCTAGAGTAGCTTTGATCTCTGTAAGCTCAGATTGAAGTGTCTGAGACATCGCAGTGAGGGTTTCATGAGTGCGTCGCATATTATTGAACTTCTGAATTTCTTGTTCTAATGCAGGGGGGATAGTCTGGGCCATTCTTGATTCACTCCCATCTTCAGGAACGAGTCGTTTCAGACTGCGCCCTCTGAGTATTGACTTAAGCGTTTTGATTGGTCTGTATCAGCTAATTTGCTCGAGTGACTTGATACACGCAGAAACCCAAGCAATATAGGAGTTCATTGCCGCTCGTAACGCGGTTATATCTCCTGCTTCGACTTCTATAATCAGAACAGAATCGTGTAACGAAACTTGTGTTGTGGCTCTATCTGAAGGTCCTGATTTCGTTTCAGGTCTGAGAGCAGCAAGGATTATTTCTGCTGTCTTTTTTGATTCAAGGGGAATCTCAATAACTGATTTACCAGCAACGGGGTTTGAACTCATCCTATTCGCTCCTCCTTATTGATGACACTCTTATTCTTGGACCAATTTCGGTTCTATCTGTTGAATGATAGTGTGTCCAAAGAATCTTTCCAGAGGGGTGGTCTTCTAACCAAAGCAGTGACCAATCATCCTCAACCTGTGCGTCCTCAGGAGTAGGAACTTCAAAGACTTCGACATCAAGAAATGAGGCTAATAATTCTCCGAGCTCTCGTGTCTTCTCACTACTTTCAGAACCAATGAAAACTCCAGCCGTTCCAAGGACTCGATTCTTCTTTGTCGGATTTACTTCTCGACGGAGTTTTGCGCTCTCTACCTTTACTGTAACGAGCTCTTCTCCAGATGAGGACAAAAAGCTAAGAATACCTGGATTGCCCCTCCACATTGATACGACTAGAGCAGCTTTAGCTCCAGATTGACCAACACGTGCTGCGAGCTGAGATAGACCCATCCCACCTCGGTTGAATCTATCAGTTTCTGGAAGGACATTCGATAGATCACGTACAAAAGAGCGTACGCGATTGGATGTTTTCCGGGAGGTTGTGATGAGTAAAGACAAGATAGTTCGGCCCAAAATTACTCTTCTTCAGGAGGTGTTTCTTCATCAACAGCGGGGACTGTTTCTGCTTCGACCACGACTTCTTCTTTCTCAACATTTGGAAGGAAGTCAACAGCATCTTCGATGTCTTCATCATCACGAAGTGCAAGAAAGTCACCGGAAACCCTCTGAGCAATCGCTCTCTTAGCAGCCTTACCAGCATCGGTGAAAGGAACATATGCACCACCAGCGAAGAGCAGATCACACTTACTGCATTTCCAGAGTCCTACAGCTTTTCTCTTCAGTGCTTTGGTTGCACATGCGGGACAACGGGTTGGTTCCTTCCTTCGGTTGTCGATATCGAGGACTCTACGGCGTAGCTTAGCACCATACCTTACTCCATATCTTCCTGTGCTACCAACCTTTTTGGTTCGTCCCATTTCTCTAATCTCCGTATTATTTCTTCTTCACTACATTCAGAAGTGAAGTTAGGCTGCTGGAACCTATCAGTCGCCCAGCAGTTTCTCTTATTAGGCTTACGTTGTGTTGGAGAAAGCAGATGATCAGGCAAGATGCCTAACCACCTTGTTTTCATCTATTCTACTGATTTTACAGCCTTTTCGATTGATTTGTGGATGTCCTTGCTAGCCTCTAGAGCCATTTCCATGGCTTGGTCTATAAGCTCTATTGACATTGGACCAGATCCACCACCCTTTTGCATAGCAGTAAAGCTGTTACTCTTGTCAACAGCCATTGTTAGTCGACAGTCTTGAACAAACTCTTCTTTCAGTATTGTATCGATGATTAGGTGTTCATCAATCTTCGCCACAGTATGTTCAACGGCGACATTGTTTATCGGTAGGGACAATAATTCACCAGTGGCTACTGCTTTGTTATCTTCCCACTTCATCTCGGGGTACTTTGTTGTAAGAAGCGCTGTGTTGACTGCAATGGATGATGCGTCAATAAGATTGCCATCGTACTCCATGGGATAGACATCTGCAAATACCATGTGGACTTTCTTGCCTTCCTCAATGCAGAGTTTCTTGACATCCACGGTTTCAGACTCTCGGACTCCTCGATCGACAACCCGTGCAAGTTCTATGGCGGCCGCCTTTGGGGGTCCAAGTTCGAATAGTGGGGATGCTATAGGAGACATCTCAGCAGTTACCATCGTTACTCCCGAATCAGGAGTATCAGGATAGGGATCTCCAACGAGAACCTTTACGCCAGCAACCACGGAGGTGTCGCCAAGCCTGACAAGAGCTGAACCTTCAGCTTTTGCCGGAACTACATTGGCTTCAATCTCGATGTCACGGTACTCATTGAATGCACGCCCATCAAGTCGTTCACCCTTCCGAAGAAGGTCTGCAATAAACTCACGGTCAATGTGACTAATTGTTTCGGTACTGTAATCACCCATTCTACTCATCCTCCATTATTTCTGCTTCGCCAAGATCTGTTTCCAGGTCATCCTCAATTTCGTCACCGTTGTCAGGTGTCTTCTTGACATAAGCTCGCTTTAGAGCCTCTTTTTGCAGCTCGTGAAGATACTTGCAGGAATTAATTCCCATCTGCAATGCTTCGTTTAGCTCCTCACGACTGAAAGAACCATCTTGTTGTAGGAGTGTAATCTCCTCTGTGTTGGGGATGATTGCCATTGGTACATCGCCCTGACCATACTTGTCTTCCTCATCGCCTAGGTCTACAAGGAGTTTACCATCAGCTTTACCAACAGCTACAGCAGGTATCAAGCTCCTCATCGGAATTCCTGCATCAGCAAGAGCTAGTGATGCGGCGTTGATTGCAGCACAGCGAGTGCCACCATCGGCCTGTATCACCGTAACAAAAACATCCACTACTGCCTTAGGAAACTCTTCAAGGAATAGCGCTGGTTTCAAAGCATTGGCTATGACCATAGAAATCTCCTTTTCTCTGCGAGATGGAGCAGGTCTCTTTCTGTCAGGTACAGAAAATGTTGCCATTCGATAGTCTACTCGCAGATATGCTCTATCGTTCAATGTTAAATGTCTTGGATGTAACTCCCTTGGACCATAAACACCTGCGATGATGTAGGTCTTTCCTTGACGGATTGATGCTGAGCCATCAGCTTGTTTTAGCACTCCAACCTTTAGCTCAATTGGTCGCATTTCATCAACTCTTCGACCATCTACCCTCAAGCCCTCAGGACTAATC
>JASFEF010000009.1:0-33889 GCA_050124975.1 Candidatus Thorarchaeota archaeon
GATGAGTGGAAAAAACATGGAATCAGTGAGGATTTTGCAGTAAATCAACAAAGAGTTGTGGATGCATTTGAGAAGATGGGTGTAATCACTACTTGCACATGTACACCCTATCTGATAGGAAACTTACCACATTATGGAGAACATATTGCGTGGGCTGAGTCTTCTGCAGTGTGTTTCTCGAACTCTGTGATTGGAGCCCTTACAAACAGGGAGGGTGGTCCTAGTGCACTTGCTTCAGCATTGACTGGAAGAACTGCAGAATACGGCCTCCATCTCCAAGAGAATAGGGTAGCACAAGTGAAGTACGATGTGAAACCTGAGTTAACGGAAACTGACGATTTTGGTCTGCTAGGTCACGTCATTGGGGAACGGACTGGCAAGACAATTCCATATATCACAGGAGTAAAACATGCGACCACGGAGCAGTTGAAGTCATTTAGCGCTTCAGTGGCAACATATGGTGGTGTCGCTATCTTCCATATGGAGGGAATCACTCCAAACAGGACCACAATTCCGGAAAAGACTGAAACTGTCACAAAGGAGGACTTGAATGCAGCACGAACCACACTCGATGATGAAAAAGCGAATATTGACTTCATCAGTGTGGGTTGTCCTCATGCGAGTATCAAAGAGATTGCCACAATTGCAGAGATGCTTGATGGGAAGCAGGTTACCGATGGCAAGACTGTCTGGATAACGACTGCTAAACCAACTAAGGATCTTGCGATGAAGATGGGATATTATGATAAGATAGAGAAAGCTGGAGCGTTCTTGGTGGCTGACGCGTGTTGTGCAGTAGCACCACTGAAAGGGAGATTTACTGGGTTGATGACAGATTCAGCGAAAGCATGTTTCTACGCCAGAGGAAAGAATAAGTTCAAGACGGAAATACGAACCGTCGAAGAGTGTATCAAGGAGGCAGTGTCCTAATGCAAGGCAGGAAAATCTTCAAGGGCAAGATAACGGGGGAAGCCCTCGTAACAAGTGAGGACATCTCTTTCTATGGAGGATGTGACCCTGAAACGGGAGAGATAGTTGAGAAGGGTCATCATCTTGAGGGAAAATCTGTTTCCGGCAAGATACTGGTCTTTCCCACTGGAAAGGGCTCTACAGTAGGTTCCTATGTTCTATATGCACTCAAGAAGGCTGAGAAAGCACCACTTGCAATAATAAACAAAACAACAGACCCTGTTGTGGCTGTAGGTTGCATAATCTCAGAGATTCCTGCGGTGGACCAGATTGAGATTGAGAAAATCAAGACAGGACAAAAAGTGGAAGTGGACGCCGATAGCGGCGTCGTATCCATAGTTGAGTAGACTGTTGCCCGAAACTTAGACAATCTTGGACATTGAGTCTTAGATGATGTTCGGTTCCTGCTTCATCGAGGCTGCTTTGCTGGTCCCAAAGGACTGGAAAGTCTTACGGCTTCTCCATCAGTCATTTTAACGTTTCCGGCCAACTGACGGTGACGGTGGTAGTGCAAGGACTTGGCTTTTGTTCTGGCACTACGTCTTCATGTTCCCGTCTAGGGGATAAAAGCACCACAAAAATGGTCTTTGTTTCGACGATTGTCTAATGGATGTCCAAGATTGTCCTGATTTTATGCAGCTGTTAGCAACCTCAAAACCGTTGTACTTGAGGTTCAAAGTCTTCAGGAGTAAAGGCGGTCTCGCCTTCTTCTGGCATATCGCCTCTCTCACGTAGTGTTTGTGCTGTGAGAAGGTAATATATCAGTGCTAGTGACTTACGACCACGGTTATTGGTAGGAATTACAAGATCAACATTAGTGGTCACGTTATCGGTGTCACAGAGTGCGATTACTGGAACACCAATCCTAGCAGCTTCTGAGAGAGCTTGAGAATCGGTCCTTGGGTCCGTGAGAATCACCACATCAGGTTCGATGTAGGTCCGTGGACCTGCAATGTTTGGATTGGTGAGTGTCCCTGGGACAAAACGTTCAGTGAATGCATTAGCCCCAATGTAGTAGGCGAATGTTTCAACTGGTCTCTTACCATAAACTCTTCCTGACACAATCACTACCTTTGATGGATCAAATCGAGCAAGGAACTTTGCAGCCACCCGGATTCGCTCGTCGGTCTTTCGGACATCGAGTACATAGAGACCAATTGGTCGTTGTCGATAGACAAATGGTTCCATATCTTGCGTCTTAACCTGCGTCCCGATATGGCATCCTGCGGCCAAAAATCGGTCCATGCTAATTAGCAGGTCGATGTCTGTTGTTTCTATCTCACTCATTCTACTTAACCTCCTACTTAGCCTCCGTAGATTCTGTTGTGGCAAAAGCCATGAAACTGTCAATGATGTCAATATGTGCAAGTAGCATCCTTCGGCAGCAGTATCGAGTTAGCCCAATATTGTCAAGTACTACTGCGGGGTCTTCACCCTGCCGTACTTCTCGTTTGAACTGTTCAAACTTGTCTGCAACTACTTTACCGCAAGTGAAACATCGTACTGGTATAATCATTCTATAATCGCCTCACCTGTATGATTTCTGGTAGCGAGAACGCGCTGAAGGTCCACCGAATTTCTTGGGTTCTGTTCGTCGTGGATCTCCCACCAGCATTGTTCTGTCGTGTTCAATCATCTTTGAGCGTGCTTCAAAGTCTTGACTCATTCGAACCAGACCTGTGGCTATTGCCATCCGCACAGCGTCGGCTTGGCTCATGAAACCACCACCTTTGGTCCGTACCCTGATGTCATATCGTTTCCATCCTTCTCCGAAGAGAATTAAGGGTTCCATGATACGCATGCGAGCAAGCTCTGGTTGTTGAATCTCCAGAGGTCTTCCGTTGATTCTGATTCGACCAGTACCGTCCTTAAATGTGGCTTTTGCAAGACTTGTCTTCCTCTTGCCAGTACTAACTACAACTCTCATTTTATGCTACCTCCGGATTTCTCCAACCAAGTTCGTGGCTCAGGTCAGCCACTGTGATAAATTTCTGAGTCAGGCTTCGGTATTTGGCACCTTCAAGGACTATCTTTTCAGAGTCAGCGTACTGTTCAGGAACTCCGATGTACACTTTGATGCGTTTGTATGCAGCCTTACCACGTGGGGTGGGCCATGGAAGCATACCACGGAGCATCTTCCTGACCATCTTGTCAGGACGACGCTCATGAAATGGACCTCTACTTGGTTTGTATGAGGTCCGAATGTTGAGTTTCTCTTTGAAGGCTTCAATCACGGTTCTGCGTTTGCCTGTAATTATGGCTTTTTCAGCATTGACAATTACTACATTGTCACCTAGTATAGCAGCTTTTGCAGCCTTGGCTCCAAGTCGCCCAACAACCATATTCTCGGCATCATAGACTTTGATGTTTTCTTTACTCATCAGAACCACCTACACAATGATTGTAACTCCTTTCCCTTTGGGACTCTTAGCAAGTAGCTCGTTAATCGATATCAGCGTTCCACCAGCCCCTACTATTACTGTCCTCGCAGAGGTCGATGCATTAAGGGCTGCTACTGTCACTTTGTGTGAGAGGTTACCAGATCCCAGTACTTTTCCTGGTACTACAATGATGTCTCCTGCATTGGTATGACGATCGATTTTTCCAATATTCACTGTAGCACGTTGACGAGCTGGTCTGGCAATTAGCTCAGCAACTCGTTTCCATATCCCCACGTTGTGTTTTGCAGATGTTTTTCTCAGCGCATTGATGAGTGCGCGTGTATTGGGGTCACTTGGTCCAGATTTGACTGATCTTTCCATGTTGTCACACCTCATAGTGAATTCGCGTAGTCAAGAGCCAATCTGATTCTCTCTTTCAGTAACTCAGAGGCCTTCTCAACAATAACCTCGGGACTTAGAGCGCCAGATGATTCCACTTTGAACAGGAAACTGTCTTTCTTCGAATCAATAGTAATTGCACCAGGCTCGCACACTTCAACACATGCCTCGCAAAGGCTACAGTCCAGAGTATTCTGTGTAGATATTGTGTCACCCTCAACCAATAGTATGTTCTTAGGGCAAACATCGACGCAATCTCCACACTGGTTGCACTTCTCCTTGTTCACTTCTACTATGGGTACATATTTGTATGAAACTGTTGAAACTGGTTGAAACTTTGCGTTTTCCACACCTTTTCCAAGCCGAGCGTATGCCTCAATAATTAAGCGTTGATTGGGAGCTAGTTTTACCAAGGGAATATCGCCTGATGCTGGAACGATTTTCGGGTCCTGTGATGTCAGATTGCGGGAGTAGATGATTTTCTCTTCTTCAGCAGTTTCTTCTTCCAAAGTAAGTGTACATTGACAGAGACTACAACCTTTTCCTTCACAATCACAATCCTCTGGTAGATTGTAGCTATCGAGATCTGTCACAAGAGGTAATAGACCCATCCTATGAGCAAGCATCTCATCATACATAACACTGGTATTCTCAAGAACAAGTACTTCATCTATCGCCATTGATGGCAATCTGGTAAGCATGGTTCTGCGTAGTGCGTTAGCAAACGCAACATCCACTCCTTCCACTAGGAAGTGAACGGTATTTTCTTGTTTGTGGATTATTGTGATTTCCATTGACTCACCTGACCGTTATGTTTCAGTCCATACCCAAAAGACATTCATTCCCGGACGGACTCGCCATGCGACCTGATTTGATCAGATGACTCACTCGCCCATGTCCTGGGTGACTTCGCCTGCTTTCTCTGAGCATAAAAGGCTTGTCCTACGACCGGTCAAATAAGAGAGGGTTCGGATGTTGGGTGAAGTAATGAAAATCAAGCGGCTACTTCGACAATATCTCGTAGTCCGTTTACAATTATCTTGTACCCATTTAGACGTTGTTTCGGGTCGATTGCAACCATACCGACTGTAGGTACTCCGAGTAGGTCCTGTACAGATTCAGGTCTCATTGATCCAGGAAGATCCTGCTTGTTAGCCACTGCTATTACTTTCACGCCATTAAGTTGACTTTTGTACTTCTCAAGTAGCTGGCGAGTTTTGAGCACAGCTTTTGGATAACTCTCAGTAACCACAACTACCATCTTGCTGCCTCTCATGAAGTCGGACCATAGGAATTCAAAATGAGATTGACCACCCATCTCGATAAGAGAAACCTTTGTTTTACTGTCGATTGTGATTGTTCCGCAGCTCATTCCTGCAGTCGGTTGGTAGTTTGTTTCCAACTTTGATGTCCCGTCAGTTAGTAACTTAATCAGAGTGGACTTGCCAGCGTAGCCGGATCCCATTAGGGCAACTTTGACATATTGTGTCATGTGAGCTGACTCCAAGTAGAACGTGTTTGGATAGCGTATAGGTTGATGTATTTCGGGCGTAATACTCGCTGTTGGAAAATCATCACATTTGGGGCTCTACTTAAGGCTGATGAAATGATATGGCTGGATATAGCAAAAGGCGCGCGATAGAAGAGCTTAACAGGCAAAGCGAATTTGCCAATCGGGAGATGGTGAGATGTCATCCAAGGGTCCGCAGATAATCACAATTGAGGATGGGGCTCTAGGTGAACTTGGTAAACTGATAGAGGAGTATACCAAACCAATCTGTGTGACTGATGATCTGATTCATTCAGAGTACTCTCAGCTTCTAGAAAATGCCATAGGGAAACCCTGTAAGTGGTTAATGGCCTCTACATATCGAGCTAATATCAACACAGTTCTTGGTGATGTGGACATTGTACTGGGATTTGGTGGTGGGAGTAGTCTGGATGTCGCAAAGCTAATCTCTCGGGATACTGGTATCAACTGGATATCGATACCTACGGCCGCCTCCCATGATGGTATAGCAAGTGAAGTTGCATCTGTAAGTCATAATGGCTACAAGTACTCTGAGAAGTGCAAGGCTCCATTTGCAGTGATTGCTGACACTTCAATCATCTCAAAGGCACCTCCTAGACTGAAACTTGCAGGTCTTGGTGATATAATCTGTAAGGCGTCTAGCTTGGCTGAATGGAAACTGGCGAATGAGGTGAATAATGAAGAGTTTGATGATGAAGTCTTTTCCATTGTGAGGAAAGCTTTGGAATCAGTTCTCGCGGATGATAGTCTTGAAACTCTAATCAGTGCTGAAATTGATGCGGGACGTGCCATGAGTATTTTTGGCAGTTCGCGACCTTGTTCTGGGACCGAACATGCAATCTCTCATGCTATGGACATAAGTTGCGCAGAATTGCATGGATTACAGGTTGCATTTGCTACACCGCTGTGTCTTCATTATCTTCAAGAGATTGGTTGTGCAGAGCACAAACCTGGTGATATTCTGGGCTTCATGTCTGATAGAGAGATGCCAACAACCCTCTCTGAGATGGGAATCAGTTCAGAGCAATTTATCGAAAGTATACATCATGGTCTTAGCATTATGAAGAAAAGAAACCGGTACTCCGTTCTGACTCATCTAGATGTAGATGATGACTCCCTTAGATCAACCATGGTAGAACTTGGATACTGAAATGTCGATACACTTCGACAGTTTTAAAAGAAGTTGGACAGACGGCGCAGGAGAGTCTGTCCCTTGAAGGATAGACTGTATTT
The DNA here is from genome assembly GCA_050124975.1 of Candidatus Thorarchaeota archaeon. Lineage (GTDB taxonomy): Archaea > Asgardarchaeota > Thorarchaeia > Thorarchaeales > Thorarchaeaceae > SMTZ1-45. The sequence goes on from JASFEF010000009.1 coordinate 6,514, forward strand.
GCATATACCGATGAAGAACTGAACTGAGGTAGAAAATAATGCCAAAGCCAAGTTTTGTAGAATGGGAGCCTACGGAGGAACTTCAGAAGAAGGCCCTTGAGGCTCTAGAGATAGCCAAAGACACAGGTCGTATCAAGAAAGGTATCAATGAAGCAACGAAGAGTATTGAACGTGGTATTGCACGTTTAGTGATTGTCGCTGAAGATGTTGAACCCCAAGAGGTAATCATGTACCTACCCGGTCTTTGTGATGACAAGAAAGCTCCTTACATCTTCGTGAAAAGCAAGGCAGATCTTGGAAACGCTGCAGGTATTGAGCGGCCAACTGCTGCTGTTGCAATCATTGTTGACGGCAAGGCCAAGGAACTCGTTGATGATCTCGTGGAGAAAATCAACGGTCTTCGTAAGTAAGATCTAGGTGATGGCCGACAATGAGTAAAGATGATGAGGCAACTCCTGCAATTCCTGCAGAAGTCATCCAACTCCTTGGAAGAACTGGGGTGACTGGCGAGATCACACAGGTTCGTGTGAAGATTCTCGATGGTAGGGACAAGGGACGAGTCCTAACTCGCAACGTAAAAGGGCCAATTAGAATGGGAGATATCCTCATTCTGAGAGAAACAGAGCGTGAAGCCCGTAAGATGAGGAGGCGCTAGATAAAAGATGGTTGGAACGCAGAAGTGCTCGTTCTGTGGGAAAGACATTGAGCCGGGAACTGGCTCTGCTTTCGTACAAACCAAAGATGGAGCTGTTTTCTGGTTTTGCTCTAACAAGTGTAAAGTAAACAGACTCAAGCGCCGTATGAAACCTAGAGACACAAAGTGGACCACGGCCTATGAGAAAGGTGGCAAGGTTTCTCGTTAAGCTGGTTAGTGGGTCTGTGAAAATGTGGAACCAAAGGTGGTCCTTACCACCTGAGGTTTCATCTATGTTTTTTCAACTTCTTCCTTGACAAAATCAAAAATCACGGAAGCCAGTGCACTGATTTCTTCTGAAGTAATACCCTTCGCGTCTTTACCTAGAAGTTCAGTTAAGGATTGGAGAACATCATCTGATGTGTCTTGATTCTCTATTGAGCTCTTGACAACATCACGGATCTCAGTTGTATAGTCAGCATCTCCTGAGATGTATTGGTCAACGTATGCTTTTGCTCTTTCTTCAGCATCCGAAGATTCCCTGAGACCACCCTCAGCAGTCCAGAGCTGGATTTCGTCCTTGGCTGTTTCTGGAGCGTCTGATGCATGTGCAATATTTACTCCAGCCCAAATCCCATATTTGCCTCGAAGAGAAGAGGGTTCAGCCTTTTGGACAAAAGTTGCACCAAGAGCATCGCGAACACCTTGGATTACATCTTCACCCTCAAATATCATGGCTAAGACTGGAGCTGAAGAGATGAAGTCAACCAGCCATGGGAAGAAGGGTTTTTCCTTGTGAACTGCATAATGTAGCTTGGCTAGTGACTCTGGGACCTTCATCTCTCGAAATGCAAGTATCTTGTAGCCCCGATCCATCAACGCTTTCAGAACTATTGCGCTGACTCTACGTCGGGCTGTGCCGTCTGGTTTGATTATTACGAATGAGCGTTCCAAATTGTTTCACCTATAGCTCTATGATACAATGATGCTGTATCTGTGACAATCGCGGGAGATATGGGGAGTATAACACATTTGTTATGCATGCAGTATCGAATTGACCTTTGATTGTCAACTAAATAAACCTTGTAAGGAATTGTATGAGCTCAAATACTCATATCAATATGAAATAACATGAAAGGACTAGGTATGTGGACTAGAGCTCTGGATAAGACTCGACGTGCGCCACTGAAAGCCCGAAGGAAGAAACCTTCTCAAGGGAAGTCCTTACTCTCTGAAAGGGAACAAACATCAGGTTCCGGAGAGTCCGCGGCTGTTCACTTTGTCCAGTCGGACCTTACTAGCTTCAGTGATGATACTAGTAGGAGTGATAATGACCCCGCCGTGGTAAGAACTGTGGAAACTCTCTCTGTGGTTGGAAGTGATGTTTCAACATCAGCACAGGAGAAGGAAGCCAGGTCTAAAGGAGGGATCCCATCCCGATGATTGTTGACAATGCTCTTGCTAATTTCACATTCCAATGGAATGTGGGAAGTGGTGACACTGGCAAGAGTGGGGTGGAACATAGAAATTTCTTGCAGTCGAAATCACTCAACTCATTGCAAGAGTTAGGTTAGAACACATTTCATTTGGCATTCCTTGGCAAAAGCGACACTTTCATAACTATAACCAGCAGTCCAACAGCCAATTCCTTGTGAGGTGCCAACCTTGACAGAGAATGCCAAGTTACGTTCACCAATCGTCACTGTCTTGGGACATATTGATCACGGAAAGACCTCATTGCTTGACAAGATGCGCGGCACTGGGGTTCAGGACAGAGAAGCAGCTGGCATCACTCAGCATATAGGCGCTTCATTCTTTCCTACAGAAACAATCCTATCAATCTGCGGAGATCTTCTAGAAAGCGTCAATACAGAACTCACTATTGATGGCCTACTCTTCATCGACACACCAGGACACGAAGCGTATCTTAACCTAAGGCGTCGGGGTGGGGCTATAGCAGACATTGCGATTCTTGTCGTTGACATAAATGAAGGTCCTCTCACACAGTCCTATGAATCACTCAAAATCTTGCGGTCTGGAAAGACCCCATTCTTGATTGCAGCAAACAAGCTTGACAAGGTCCCTGGATGGAGAGATAAGCCTGGAATGACGCTTTTCCAAGCTATAAAGGCGCAGGGGCAATCAACACAGAATGAAATCGACAGAAGACTCTATGAGATTGTAGGGGCTCTCTCAGCCAATAACATTCAATCAGAGCGGTTTGACCGAGTTGAAGACTTCAGAAAGATTGTAGCAATCGTTCCAACTAGTGCCAAGACTGGGGATGGAATTCCTGAGCTTTTGATGGTTCTTTCAGGTCTGACTCAACAATACATGAAGGACCGGTTGAGGATTTCAGAAGGACCTGCAAGAGGCGCTATTCTAGAGGTACGAGAAGAAACTGGACTAGGAATCACCTTGGATACCATCATCTACGAGGGGGTTCTGAAAAAGACTGACACAGTTGTAATCGGTGGACTTGATGATGTTATTGTGGCTAAGATTAGAGCATTATTGCAACCAAAGCCATTGGATGAGATTAGAGATCCAAAGGAGAAATTTACTCATGTAGATGAGGTCCATGCCGCAGCTGGTGTCAAAATAGTTTCACCGGACATAGAGGGAGCAGTAGCTGGTGCTCCAGTCTATGCTGTTACGAATAAAGAGAACCTCGAAGAAATCAAGCAAAAGGTTCGAGAAGAAGTCGGAGCAATTCGGATTCAAACAGATAAATCAGGTGTTGTCTTGAAGACTGATACTTTGGGATCACTAGAAGCTGTTACTCAATTTCTCCAAGAGCGCAAGGTGCCTGTAAGAGCAGCAGACGTTGGACCAATTGTAAAACGAGATATCATAGAAGCTCAAGCCTCTGGTGACACAGACCCTCTGAATGCTGTTGTTCTAGGATTCAATGTCAAATTTGGACCTGATATAGAAGATCTTGCGGCGGAATTGGGTGTGGAAACCTTCCTGAACAAAGTCATTTACCGTCTCTATGATGACTACAATGCTTGGTTGATTGTCAAGAGAGAACAGGCTAAGGCAGAGTCTCTTAGTTCCATCATTCGACCAGGAAAGATCGAACTTATGCCAGATTTTGTCTTCAGGCAGAATGGACCTGCTGTTGTAGGTGTGAAGGTTTCTGGTATAATCAGACCTAGAACTGCATTGATCAACGAAGAGGGAAAACGGGTAGGTATGATTCTTCAGATACAGGATAGAAGTGTCACAATTGATGAGGCTACAGATGGCATGGAGGTTGCGGTTTCAATTAGAGGTCCTACGATTGGTCGACAAGTAAAGAACACAGATATTCTGTATACAGATGTACCTGACAGGCATATTCTGACAATAAGAAAGAAGTTCATGGATGATCTTTCGCAATCGGAGCAAGAAGTGCTCGAGGAACTGACCACAATCAAAAGAGCAGCTGGAGCTTTTATCTGAGCTCTACTGACAATTGGCAACGTTTTTAGGCAATTCAAGGGAAAACACCGATGCAGCGGGCAGGGCGGGCCGTTTGCCGCGGTCGAGACCACATGGCACTAGTGGCGTCAGTAACCCCGTGGAGGATGAAACCCAACCACGGTGGGTTTCGCTGTGGGACTGTGATTGGCAGTCTCTGGAGTCTGTTACGGGTATAGCAACACTCGTAGGTTTGTTGTGATTACCTTAAACTTCCGAACCGGGTCAGGCCCTGGCGGGAACAGCCCTAAGGATGAGTAGTGGAGCCCCAGAGGTAGCTGCCATGAGAAACGCAACGAGCTAACCCAACGTGGGAAGGACATTCGATACATCGGGAGCCGCTGCACCTTCTTTGTATGAGCTTATATCGTCCGGCATACACTGTAAGTAAAGGGTGAGAGATGCTGATTCACCGAGCTCATAGGTATGAGCTTGACCCAAACAACCGTCAGCGAACTCATCTCACGAAACATGCTGGTTGTGCTCGTTTTGCTTGCAACTGGGGGCTTGAACAGAGAATCCACCTATACAAGACCAAGGAAGGAAAAGAACGATTCACGAATGCGATTGAACAACATAAAGCTCTCAACAAGCTGAAGAAGACTCAATTTCCTTGGATGTATGACGTATCAAAATGTGCTCCACAGGAAGCACTCAGAGATTTGCATCAAGCATTCCGTAATTTCTATCGTGGTTTGAAGACAGGTTCACATATAGGGTTTCCAAGATTCAAGAAAAAGGGGATAAATGACAGTTTTCGACTTACAGGTGCTATCAGAGTCTTCACGAAGGCAGTCCAACTGCCACGTTTGGGCAGAATTCGGCTCAAGGAAGAACCCAGTGTAGGCGGACGGATATTATCTGCAACAGTCACTAGAAAAGCTGACAGATGGTTTGTGTCATTAACTGTTGAGGAGGATATACCAAATCCAGAACACCGAGAAAGTCAACCTATTGGTGTTGACTTGGGTTTGAAGAAACTTGCTACTCTCTCGGATGGTGTGGATTTTTCGAATCCAAAGGCACTAGAAAGAAATCTTAGAAAGATGAAGAAACTATCACAATGTCTTGCAAGAAAACAGAAGGGCTCAAAGAATTATGAGAAAGTTCGAATGAAACGTGCGAGACTGTATCTTCGTGTTTCGAATATTCGTTTTGACGCACTTCACAAACTGACAACCTATCTGGCCAAGAATCACAGTCAGATAGTAATTGAGGTCCTGTGTGTTTCTGGAATGATGAAGAATCGACGCCTAGCTCGAGCAATTTTTGATGTTGGGTTCTATGAATTCCGAAGGCAACTCGAATACAAATCAAAATGGTATGGTTCGAATCTGATTGTCGCACCTCGTTTCTATCCCTCTTCAAAGAGATGTTCACATTGTGGACATGTAAAGAGAGAGTTGAGTCTTTCAGATAGTATCTATGAATGTGAAAACTGTGGATTGGTCATTAATCGTGACCTCAATGCAGCTAGAAATCTGGTCGCCGCCAGTTGGTCGGAGACCCTAAACGCTTGTGGAGAGAATGAAGATCTCATCTCAGATGAGGCCATCTTGATGAAACAGGAACCGAACGTTGTATCTGATATATCAGATGCAAGCTAAGTTTCGGGCAACGGTTTCCGAGCCTGGTACACTTTATCAGGCAATCAGATGAAAATAATGGCGCTGGGGGCGAGATTTGAACTCGCGCGTGCATAGCACACCAACTGTCAGCCCGCCTGCGATACGAAGGGCGAATAGCAGGCTGGCTCCATACCAGGCTTGGAGACCCCAGCATTGAGTAGATGGTCGGAAAATCTGATTCTCTCATAAACATTGTGACAAGTCCAAAGGACTTCGGAGGAGATTGATAACCTCCCTCAGCGCCACTTTTCCATTCATTCTGATAGATACAGACGAGTGTCACAGAACGGACACTTGATTACATTTTCATCAACTGGCATAGCATTCTCAAGCACAATTGAATTCTCACAGTTTGGGCATCTGAACATGTCAGATTGTGTAGTTCTTTGAATTGGAAGTGCATGTTTTTTCATGGAATCTAAAATTCGATCATCCTCTGAGATATCAGTTGGTGCAATAGATCTGCCCTGTGCCCATCGAAACGTGGCATAGAGTCCAAAGACGATCATGGGGATGTAGAAGACCATGTATATTGGTATCATGTCAAGTGGCGTCATCATGGGAATGCCAATAAAACCAATTAGTCCTATGATGAGAATCAACCCGAAAAATAACCATCTCCCTATGGATGAACCGGATTCCTGTTGATATGGGTCATAATAGTCATCATTCATCATGGTGTGCACTCTAGCCAAGACTAGTGCATGAACCCTTCTAACCTCTTCTATCTCAGCTTGTGAAATAGGATACAAAACAGAGAAGGAACTCGGGCCTTGCGGCCCGGTTCTATGAACTTGATTATTCCTTCTTTGCAGCTTTCTTCTTTGTGATTTCTCGCTTTGTGACTTTCTGGACAATACCAACAGCCACGGTCATTCCCATGTCACGAACAGCAAACCTGCCGAGTTGTGGGAAGTCCTTGTAGCTCTCAATGACCATAGGCTTCAGAGGAACCAGTGTGGCAATCATTGACTCGCCTTTCTTTACGAAGTCTGGGTTCTCTTCTAGGACTTGGCCACTTCGCTGATCAAGCTTCTGAAGGATTTTATCAAACCTACAAGCAACCTGAGCAGTGTGAGCATGAATGACTGGTGTGTAACCAACTGTGATAGCACTTGGGTGCTGAATAACCATCACCTGACCGGTGTAGTCGGCAGCGACTGTGGGTGGATTATCAGTTGGACCAGCAACATCACCACGACCAAGATCTTTCCTCTCGATGCCTCGTACGTTAAAACCAATGTTATCACCAGGAACAGCCTGATCCAACATCTCGTGGTGCATCTCGATGGACTTGACCTCTCCCTCTTTATCTGGAGGCATAAAGATAATCTTCTGTCCTGTCTTCATGATACCGGTTTCAACACGACCAACTGGTACAGTGCCGACACCCTTGATTGAATAGACATCGTTGATAGGTACTCGAAGTGGCTTGTCGGTTGGCTTTGGTGGAAGCACGACTTCATCAAGAGCCTCTAGAAGTGCAGGACCCTTGTACCATGGCGTAAGGTCAGGGGTTTTCTCCTTCAAGTTAGCAGCATCGAGTGCTGAGGTGGGAATGAATGGAACATCCTTCTGTTTGTAACCAATGCTTTCAAGAAACCCACCTACTTCGTCCTTGACCTCATTATATCTGTCCTCGCTGTACTTGACGCTGTCATCATCCATTTTGTTTACACAAACAATCAATGAGGGTACGCCAAGTGTCATGGCAAGGTATGCATGCTCCTTGGTCTGGCCTCCGGGACCAACACCAGCCTCGAACTCTCCTCGCTTTGCAGACACAACAAGTAGACCAACGTCAGCCTGTGAGGCTCCAGTGATCATGTTCTTGATGAAGTCCTTGTGGCCAGGAGCGTCAATGATGGTGTAATAGTACTTGTCAGTGAGGAACTTGAAGAATGCGATGTCAATGGTTAGACCACGCTCTCTCTCCTCTTTTAGACGGTCCAGCGCAAAAGCCCATGCCCAGCTGGGCCGCCCAAGTTTCTCTGCTTCGGCCTTATGCTGTTGGAAAGTACGCTCGTCAACAGCGCCTGTTTCGTATAGGAGTCGGCCTGTCATGGTGGACTTACCATGGTCGACGTGACCGATGACCACCAGGTTCAGGTGCTCCTTATCTTTCTTGGACAAGGCATAATTCTCCTTATTCTATGTTAGTCGGTCCCCTAAGGTGGGAACCTGCTTGGCTCTCACCTTGAGAGATGCTTTTAATCGTTTCGACAGGTTCACTTAACCACGGGGGAAAGGAGCCTTCGATGAGGTCTAAATCCGCGGATAGTTTTACTAGAAGTTGTCATCGAGAGAGATCGGGTATCGAGTCCGGTTTTTCACTCAAATCTTGGAGATTCTCCGAAGGAATCCATCCTTCTTCTCCCAGAGTAGTGCGTACCCAAGCCCATCCACTCTCTTCATCAAGTACAATCACTTCTTGGCCTGCGTCAATCGTCAGTTCTCGTGCGTTGTAGTCCTGAAGAAACTGAAACTGTCCTGATTCTGATGCAGAGTCAAGGTATGTCTTTGGTACCCAACCATGAATTCCAGCATTGTCACGACACCAGAGCCAACCCTCCCACTCGGTTTCACGCTCAAGACCTTCGACTACATCACCTTTCTTAGCTACCAATGGAACTTGGAATTCACTCTTGTGGTCCTTGGTCACCTTTAGGATTTTCATCAAAATCACTCACTCTACAAGTTGTTTGATCCAATCGCGAATCATATCCCAATCACGAAAATCAATCTTCTCAGGTATTTCTTCACCAGGGGGTACCTGACTTTTCACTATGTTCTTCACAAGAGCCCGAATGACAAGATTGTATTTCTTGAACTCGAATACTCCTCCGATTAATGCAGTCGAAATTGGGGACAAACCGGGGTATTTCGCAGGCATGCTGTCCAAATACTCAACCTGTGCCTCAGCGACCTTGTCTGGATTACCTGCATATCCACTCACTACGAAGAGAGCAACTTTGGTCTTGGAGAGAGATTCTAGTTTCTGCTCTATGAATTCCAATGGTTCCTTTTTCCACTGTCCAGTTCGAATACCACTCCCAATGATTACTAGATCATATTCTTCAGGTTCGGGAAAGGGGGTTCCCTTCTCTAGATTAACAGTATCAACCTGAGCGCCGAATTCCCTCGCTGTATTACTCATTTCTTGGGCTACTTCAGAAGTAGAACCGTAACGTGTTCCGTAGACAATCAGGACTTTGTTCATCATAGTTGGTCATGTGAAACGGTGTGTATACTCACAAAATGCTTTCGACATGGCGTCCTGCGTATCAAATCCGCGGATAGTTTTACTAGAAGTTCACTGTTGGTCTGATGTGAAGACATATGCAATATTGGCTCCTGTCTGGACAGCTTGAAGGCTTCCAGGAGTGCCAAGAATATCACCACAGGGGTATGCCCAGATGTAGCCATCCATGGGGCATTCAACTCTCTCCAACACATCACCATAGAGATCGTAGATTTCGGCAAATACTTCTCCTTTCTTCAAGAAATCGCCAGGGGTTTTCAGAAACCGGATAAGGCCTCCGCGATTTGCATGAACAATGCCTTGCCATGTGCATGTGCCAGGAATTATTGGAATTCCTTCTTGTGGCTCCACCTCGCCGTCTATCATGTCAAAGGTTTTCATGATATTGAGAATTCCACGAACACCAACAGTGGTGGAAGGTTCAGAAATCCATCTACCATCAATGAGCTCGATAAGGATGTCTGGAATTCCATTCTTCACAGCCAAATTGGCAAGTGTGTTGGGTGCATCATCAGGAGTAGTAACACTCTCGACCACATTGGTCACTCCAAAAGCCTCAGCCATCTTCTCGAGTTTCTCTCTAGTGCTTGGGTTTCCAACATTGATTTCTGTGAAGAAGAGCGAGTCGGGTCTTGTGTTACAGTGAATATTGAGAACCATGTCTGCTTTATTCCAAGCTTCTTGCCAGAGTACATAGGCTAGTCTCTCTGTCGCATTACCGTTTGGTTTGTCAGCAGTCAATGGACTGGCGCTTCCTCCGCCACCAAGATCAAGATTGTCAATCCAAGACAGATACTGATGGTGCATGAAAGCAAGAGGATTCTCTACGGGAATACCAATGACGGCTCCTCTGAGATTCTTAGGACTGACCTTTTCCCTCATGATCTTCAGAATTACTTCAGCACCCTGAATCTCTATGCCATGCTGTGTGGAAACCATGAGTAGAGTTGGTCCATCCTTTTCACCGTTCATAACAAGGACAGGAATGTCAATACTAGTTGTCGTGTTTAGCTCAATTCCCTTAATCACTCCCTTCTGGAGTTCACCTCTTTTTGCAGTCGCTGTACCGACCTTTAGTACATCAGGCATGATTTTTGACCTCATCAAAGACTAGTCATTATGGTGAAACATATCCTTTTTGGAGTTTCAAGGGTTATTATTGGATTTTCGGCGGGCTTGTGCCATCTGAGCTATGACTACTCCAATCACAGTAACTGAGCCTCCAAGAACCTGAAGAAATGTCACAGTTTCATGGAGAACAAAGATAGACATCAACACGCCCCAGACTGCAATAAGATTCAGTACTATTTGGACTAGTGAGGCTTCTATATGCTTCATAGATTCATAGTAGAGAACAAAGCCAATCACAGTGTTCACGACAGCCACCCATGTCACGAGAAGCCAAGCTTGTGTACTCATAGTGAGAAGAACTGTCATATCTTCAAGTAGAGCAGCAGATATCCAGATGAAGGGGAGTGCAAATAGTGCACTGTAGAATGTCGTTGATATCGCGTCAATAGACTTGACGGCAATCTTACCTACAATACCATTGATTGCAAAGAAAAGTGTAGAAGCAATCACGATAAGGTCTCCAAGAAAACGCAAGAAGTCAAATGTGGTAAAATCGGGAGCAGTGTTCATGACAATAAGCATAGCACCTAAAGTAGCGAGTATGAGACCGAGGATTTTCTCGGATGTGATATTCTCATTCAACACAGGTGCAGCAATGATGACTGCGAAAATGGGTGTGAAGTTCAAGAGAAAAAGAGCATCACTCGCAGTCGTCAGTTCAAGGCCAACATACTGAAGAATCTGCGAGAGGAAAGGTCCACTCAGTCCTGCAATCAAGAGAATCTTCCAATTACTTTTCACATCCTGAATGGTCTGCTTCTTCTTGTATTGAAGAGTTACAACGAGAAGAAATGGACAAGCTATTGTGTATCTTAATGCTACAAAGACAATAGGACCTACCTCTGTAAAGACAATCTTTGCAAAGATTAGGGATGAAGACCACAGGACTGTTGTTATAATGATTGCCAGATACGACAAGGACAGCCTGTTCATTCCTTACTCCTCGTGAGGAATGTTAGAGAATGAACCCTCTGATAAGCTGAGCTGAGCAAGAATGGAGATATACGGGGGTTCCAATGCTGACTAAGGAAATGGATTAGAAATCTTCATGACTCAAAAATGTATGAGCTCATATACTCATATCAACATGAAATGATATGAAAGGACTAGGTATGTGGACTAGGGCTCTAGATAGAGCTCGACGTACGCGGCTGAAAACCCAAAAGAAGAAGTCTTCCAGAGGAGAGTCCTTACTCTCCAAAAAGGAACCCGTATCAGGTTCCGGGGAGTCCGCGGCTGTTCACTTTGCTCAAACAAGCCTTCTCAGCTTTGTGACAAATTTGGGAAGAGTGATAATGACCCTGCCGTGGTAAGAACTGTGGAAACACTCTCTGTGGTTGGTTGTGATGTACCGACAGAAACACAGGAGAAGGAGGCCAGGTCTTCGGGAGGGATCCCATCCCGATGATAGCTGACAATGCTCCTGCTAATTTTTGTATTTCTTCGGAGATATGAAGAGGTGGTGACACTGGCAGGAGAGGGGTAGAACACAGAAACAAATTACGTTAAGATAATCTCAACGTAAAATGTAGGTCATTATCTTGCAGAACGAGCCACTCGCTCTCGTTCTTCCTTCCTAGCGATAGCAAAGCTGCCAGGATCGCTCTTGTAAGCGAGAAGTAACTCATCCACCAAGCATTCTTCGAACGACTTGGCATTCTTGTGTGCTGAACGAACCGCACCAACAGAGAGATATCTCAGAGCAAGATCAATTCTTCTCTGTGGAGAAACATCTACAGAACGAGGATAGGCCATGCCACCGTAGGAGATTCGTGTGGTTTCCTCAGCAGGAGCTGTGTTCTCGATTGCTGTGACTAGGACTTGAACAGGATTTAGTCCGGTCCTGTAATTGATAATCTCGAAAGCACGTCTGAGGGTATTGATTGCTCTTAGTTTCTTGCCAGCGCCTCTTCCGGTTCGTGTCTTCTTGTCCTTCCTGCGACCTGCATTGAGCATCTTGTTTGCAAACCGCTCGACAATAGGAACGTTTGACTTGTGGAATCTTTTGTGGGCATGTCTGCCCGATGTATGAGGAATCAGGACAGGCTTCAAAGAGATGTACCTGGCCAGACCTACATCATTGATCTGTACATCAGTTGAGTCCCACTTACCAAATAAGAGAAGTTCAGGAGCTTCATGAGGTGGAGTTTCTTCAACAGCTGGTTCAACGGTTTCTTCTTCAGACATGATTTCCACCTAACGAATTGGTTTCTCCTTTCTACCGTAAATCAAAGACTCAAGACCAACTCCGTTGACCTTGATGACTTTCCATGAAACACCTGGCAAGTCACCGATTGGACCACCCTGAGCACCACCAATCCCCTCGACAATGACAGAGTCGTGTTCATCTATGTATTTCAGGCCACCATCCCCAGGTATGAACGCAGTAATCTGTTTTCCGTTCTTAGAGAGTTGAATCCTCACAGCCTTTCGAATAGCTGAGTTTGGCTGCTTTGATTCGATGCCAACTTTCTCTAGTACGATGCCTCTAGCTTGAGGAGCACCCTCTAGTGGGTCTGTCTTCCTCTTTAGCTTCAGGGTTCGCCTCTTGTAAGCGGGCTTCTTCCAGCGGAACTTCTTCCTCTTTCTGACGAGAGGTCGAGCTGCGAACTCGCCCAATGGGGATTTTCTTGTCAAGATGAATTACCTCTTAGACGTACCATTCATGGTACGCTCTCAATGGTGGTTATCGGCTCCGGCCTGTTGTAACCTTAAAAGGATTATGAAAAGAACGCTTCCAGAAATGCCTCAGGCAATCACAACGTTGTTCAAATCGAAGTGACGACGCACAAGAATACGTGCCCGAGCAACGTTTCGACCTTCTCGACCAATGGCAATTCCACGATCTTCTGTGTTGACCGTGACAGATGCTACTCTTGTGCCATCACGATGCTCTACAATCTTTACACTCTCAACTCTGGCTGGAGCAAGAGCACTCGTGACAAAAGCCTCTGCTGTTTCAGCCATCTCCACAACATCAACAGGGCGACCAAAGGCCTCTGATGCGGCCTTGACATTCACTCCTCCACGACCAATTGCTTTTCCGAGCTGTTTTGGACGGACCACAACTATGATTCGCTCACCCTCATCGTCGCGAATAACATCGATTGCTGCAGCGCCTGTAATCTGCTCGAACTTGGCGATTAACGCCATGTCATCCATGGAGAGCTTGACTCGGCCCAATTCTTTCGCCTCAGACCATTTTTAGTATCTTTGAGTTACCAGGCTTGATAACAGCGATGGCAGAAACCATGAATGGTTTGCCTACAGTTTCGCCCAAATCCCAAGAAGTCCCTTCAAATGTGTGGACCTTAATCTCAGCGAGCTTTGCAAATTGCTCTATGTCTTCTATTTCATCCTTAGGACAGTTCGCCGCAACGACGACAAGTTTGGCCTTGCCAGTCTTGATGGCGTCGATTGAAGACTTTGCTCCTATCTTACACTCGCCTGTACTTACTGCACTTGCTATTGGTTGATTCAGGCTCATTGTTTGACCTCGTTTGTGATTAATGGGCAGACCCGAACTGGTTGCGTCAAATGATATTCTGTTTTAATGTTTCCGCCGTGACCTTTGAATCAGGCTTTTCGTTTCCTCTTCCTTTTAGCGGTTGGAGTCTGAGGATTCATGAGAAGATCAATTCCCCCAGTTCCAAGTGGGATAAGCTGACCAAGAATCACGTTTTCTGTGATTCCTCGAAGGGGATCTCGTGTTCCAGCGATTCCTGCACCAAGTAGATGCTTGATTGTGACCTCAAAAGCTGCTCGTGCGAGTGCACTGTTCTTTGAACCAGATATTCCATGTCTCCCAATCTGTCGGATTGTACCGTCTGCAGTCATCATGTCGGCTACGAGGATGATGTGTCTCACATCTACATCCATACCCTGTTCATTAAGCACATTCATAGCTTCTTGGATTATTGCATTTCTGGTGGCTTCAATTCCAAGTACTTGAAAGATCTCACGGAGGTTGTTTGTGTAGATTTTATGAGGATTGACTCCTGCAATCTCTAGGGCATCCTGTAGGTTGGACCCTTCTGTGTACAATACATACCCATCAGATTCTTTTCGAATTACCACATGTGTGACATCATTGATACCTTTGACACGCACTTCACGGATTTTCTCACTCAACTTCTGTAGTTCAGCTAAGGATTCGTTTGCAGGATATACAAAGATTGTATTCTCTCCTAGCTCAACCTCTCCTTTGGCTTTGATTTTCTCCTGTATGGCTGTAGCAATGGCTTCTACTTCTAGACCCTTGTCTTCCATCAACTCGGGATCGAAACGAATGTCGATGGCCTGACGAAGAAGGTCAATTGAAACATTGCTCGCAACACTCTCAACAAGTACCATCTCTATGTTCCTAGCAATCGCTTTTGCTTCGTTACGGTCTCCTGATATTTCCTTTTCCATGTGGATTTTCATGGTAGGTGTGCTTGGATTGTTTCTGGCATCGACAATCTCAATCAAGCGAGGAAGACCTTGTGTGACGCTCAGCTCGGCAACACCAGCATAGTGGAATGTACGTAGAGTCATCTGTGTGCCTGGTTCGCCTATACTCTGTGCGGCTACTGTGCCTACAGCTTCACCAGGTTCCACAAGGGACCGTTCATACGATTCTATGACGTTATCACAGATTGAATCAAACTCTTTCTTTGTGATGTCTAGATTGGATATTTTCGTCTGAAGTTCCTCTAAAACGCTTGGAGGAAGTCTATGTTCCTCTCGAATACTCAAGAGACGTTTCTCCATGTGTTTGGCAATTGCTGGGGCTACTTCCTTGGTAACAGGTTTCTTTGCAGGTGCCTTCTTAGGCTTTGCAGCTGCGGGTTTCTTTGCCACTGGTTTCTTCTTAGCAGCTGGTTTCTTTTTAGCTGCTGCTTTCTTAGTCGTTTTCTTCTTTGTGGTTGTCTTTTTTGGAGCAGTCTTCTTCTTTGCTGGTTTGCTCTTCTTGGTTCCTTTTTTCGACATTCTTAGACCTCCACTAATCCATTCTACCTTTACCTAGGACTTTTTCAATTGCTATGTCGATATTGACAGAGCGACCATGATCTGATTTGCTCGGGTCAACACCATCGTCACCGAAACGGAACTGTACAATTCGACCAGGTGCAGTTCTGACTGTGCCATCACTCTCAACTTTCAGGTCCTGAAGAGCAGTCATGAGTCGTCTCTGCATATATCCTGATGTGGATGTTCTTACAGCAGTGTCCACAAGACCTTCGCGACCTCCTGCTGCATGGAACCAATACTCTATTGGATCAAGTCCACTCTTGTAACTCGATGTGACAAAACCCCTAGCACGGGCTCCAAGGTCACCTCTCTCAAAGTGCGGAAGTGTACGACCAATATAGCCTCTGCTGATGCGCTCACCTCGAACCGCCTGTTGCCCTACGACTGCAGCCATCTGTGAAAGGTTAAGTCGTGAGCCACGAGCTCCGGTCTGTGCCATAATGACTGCTGAGTTCTCAAGCCCTAGATGTTCACCTGCTACCTCACCAGCTGAGTCTCGTGCCTCAGCCAGTGTCGCCATAATCCTCTGTTCAAGAGTTTCTAGTAGTGTCTGGCCTGGGTTAGGATCTAGCTCACCACGTTTGTAGGTTTCAATGAGCTGGTCCACCTTTGCGTCTGCATCACTTAGAATTCTCCTTATTCTTTGAGATGCTGCGTTTGGTAGGGTGACATCATTAAGACCCATAGAGAAGCCTCTATCGGTGATTAGTCTGACTAGGAGACGTCCTACTGAGTCCATGAAGATACGTGCTGTTGTTGGACCTTTTTCTTTGATGATTCGGTGGAATAGTGAGTCTGGTTCACCAGCACCGAATGCTTTCTCATCGACTACACCAAACTGGAGGTTACCATCACGCACTACTACATAGGCGTCGAACTCACAGTCCTCTTTCTTACAGGTCTGACATTTCCTACAGATGTTCGCCTTGAACGAGATATTAATCCCTTCAGGGATGAACATGCTGAATATCTGCTTCCCAGTCCACAATGGAATTGGAGCAATTATTGCAGGGTCTGGAAGGGATCCCTCAAAGTTTGCTGTAGCAAGAAGCTGGTTCACCTGATTCAAAGTGTACAGGCTTGATTTTCGTGTCAGGAGGAATGCTGCAGAGATATAATCTTGAAGCGCTCCAATGATTGGCCCACCGTATCGTGGGGACAAGATTTGTTCCTGAACTCTCATCAAGACACGTGCTTCAGCGCGTGATTCCTCAGATTGCGGCACATGGAGGTTCATCTCATCTCCATCAAAGTCTGCGTTATATGGTGGACAGACATAGAGTGACAACCTGAATGTTCTGTATGGCATCACACGTACTTCATGTGCCATGATTGACATTCTGTGCAATGATGGTTGTCGGTTGAATAGAACTATGTCACCACTGTTTAGATGACGCTCTACGATGAACCCAGGTTCAATTGTGTCAGCAATCACTGACCGTTCCTTAACGAATCGAAGGTCCACACGACGGCCATCTGTACGGATGAGATAGTTAGATCCAGGATGTCTGTCAGGACCTCTGATGACTAGTTCCTTCATCTCCTCAATGTTCCATTCAGTGACTCTCTGTGGAATAGTGAGAATCTTCGCAATCTGTTCAGGTACTCCTACCTCGTTCATGCTCAGATTAGGATCAGGAGAGATTACGGTTCTCGCAGAGAAGTCTACACGCTTTCCAGATAGATTAGACCTGAACCTACCTTCCTTACCCTTCAGCCTTTGTGCTAGTGTTCTGAGGGCACGACCAGAACGATGTCTGGCCGGAGGAATTCCACTGACACCATTGTCAAAATAGGTTGTACAATGGTACTGAAGCAGCTCCCAGAGGTCTTCAACAATTAGTTGAGGTGCTCCGGCATCCAGGTTCTCACGTAGTCTTTGGTTAATTCGAATGATATCTATGAGCTTGTGACTTAGATCATCCTCGCTCCTAACACCGGATTCAAGAGTGATTGAAGGACGAACGGTGACTGGTGGAACTGCAAGTACTGTAAGAATAGACCATTCAAGACGGGCTGCTTCTGGATTGATACCTAGAAGACGATAGTCATCATCAATAATGTTCTCTAAACGAGCTCTGATGTCAATAGGAGTAAGTCTGACAGACCCAGCTTCACCAACCTCATAGATAGAAGTTGGTTTCTCCAATTTCAGCTTGAGTTGCTCTTCCTCACAATGAGGACATGCCTTCGCTTTTGCAGCTCTCTTGAGTATCTCATTTGAGAGGCTAGCAGTTTTCTGACCTATCTCGGGGTATTTCTTGAAAAGTCGCTGATAATGCTCAATCTCTTCATCTGTCAGAAGTATTCTGTTACACTCTCTGCAGATGGCTCGAAGAACTTTATGGATGACCTTTGCATAACCTTCATGCATGATTGGGCGTGCAAGTTCAATATGACCGAAGTGGCCAGGACAGTTACCCACTCTGTTACCGCAGGTTCTACAGCGTTGCCCAGGGTCAATCACACCAAGTTTAGGGTCCATAATTCCGCTATCAATCGGATATCCGTCTTCGTCATATGTGTCAGCCACAACAATCTGGGCGACTGACATCTTACGAATGTCTTCGGGAGACAGTAATCCGAACTCTATTGCATCAATCTTCTTTGTAGTTAGTCCCGAAATCATCTAAATCATCTCCTTCAATCGTAGCCTGGTGGCCAGGCCGAGGGACATCATCTCTTGTATTAGCAGTTTGAAGGCATAGGACACGACCACACTGCTAATCTTGGCGTTGGTCCCACATATTGGACAGTAATATTGGTCCTTATTGCGGTCGTATACACCTATCAAGCCACAGTCCTCACAGACGAGCATGTTGCTCTTGTCCGACTCATCTAAGAGTCGACCTTTCAGGAGAATTGCTGCACCGTGACCAATCAACACGTCACGTTCCATCTCTCCAAACCGTAGACCACCTTCTCGAGCACGACCCTCAGTGGGTTGGCGGGTAAGGATCTGAACAGGTCCTCTGGCTCGAGCATGGATTTTGTCGGCGACCATATGATGGAGTTTCTGATAGAAGATAACTCCCATGAATATGTCAACCTTGAGTCTCTCTCCTGTTATTCCAGAATACATGGTTTCACGACCATTATGTTTCAGACCATGTTTCCTGAGGATTTCGAAGAGTTCCTCTTCAGTGACTCCACAGAAAGGTGTTGCATCTTGTTGTTTACCCACCATACAGGATGCTTTGCCAGCAACCATCTCTAGAATCTGACCGATGGTCATTCTACTTGGGATTGCATGTGGATTAATCAAAAGGTCTGGAACAACTCCATCTTCAGTGAATGGAAGGTCTTGTTGAGGTACAATGTATCCGATGACTCCTTTTTGTCCATGACGAGATGCATACTTATCACCTAGTTCAGGAATTCGGAGGTCTCGGACCTTTACCTTCACCAGACGGTTACCATCAATGGTTTCTGTAAGAATTACACTGTCAACGACTCCCGCCTCTCCATGACGTACAGCCACGGATGTTTCACGGCGGTTTGGAGAAGCAATCTCAAACTCGGAGTATTCTTCTAGGAATCGTGGTGGAGAAGTTCTACCAATGAGCACATCACCACCCAATACTTCTACCTCGGTTTCGATTACGCCATCTTCACCAAGGTTTCGGTATGATTCTGACGCTCTGTAACCCCTGACGCTGCGATCAGGAATCTCAAATCGGTCTTCTTGGCCTCCTGGGTACTTTCGTTCTTCGCTTTCGTACACTCTGGCGAATGTACTTCGACCCAGACCTCTCTCAATGGAGGCTTTGTTCATTATCAGTGCGTCTTCAATGTTATAGCCCTCGAAGGACAGTATGGCTACTACAAAGTTCTGTCCAGCAGGACGGTCCTCATAACCAATCGAGTCCATTGCACGGGTCTTTACAAGTGGTACCTGTGGGTAGTGGAAGAAGTGTGAACGTGTGTCAGCCCTGTACCTGAAGTTTGAAGCAGGTACGCCTACTGATTGTTTGGCCATTCCAGCCATGTACACATTACGGGGTGATTGGTTACGTTCAGGGAATGGGATAAGGGCTGCAGATATACCCAAAATTGTTGATGGTACTATCTCCATGTGTGTGGTGTTTGGACCTATCTCGTCAGGATACATTGCAATCAGTGTGTTCTCCTCTTCCTCTGCGTCAATGAACTCTACATTTCCATTACGGAGAAGGTCTAAGAAACCCCACTCAGTTTCCAGAACCATTCGAAGGTGTTCATCAGTAAGTATACTCTTTCCATTTTCAACCACAATGACTGGTCTTCTCACACGACCAGCATCACAGTTGACCTGCACTTCGTGAGTGTCTTCATAGTATGCTATGTTTGTCTGGTGATCAATCTCACCTGCACGGCGTTTCTGTCGAATTGTCTTTGCCAAGACTTGTGGAGCAGGATGAACTCCAACAAGTCGACCATTCAAAAAGACATCCGCCCACTTTGCGCCGCGTTTTCCACGGAGTTTCTCAATTGGTTCTACTTTTCCTTTGAGGAGAGCACGTTCTACTGCCTCTTCATCAGTTCCAACTGAGATATAGGCCATCATTGCGATGTTCTTTACGAGTCCGCAATTTGGTCCTTCAGGGGTTTCATTAGGACATATTTTACCCCAGTGAGTTGAGTGAAGGTCTCGTGCCTCGAAGTGTGGTTGTGAACGAGAGAGTGGTGAAACAACTCGTCTGAGATGAGACAAAGAGGATATGTAGTTGGTTCGGTCAAGTAGCTGTGATACTCCAGCCTTACCTCCGACCCAGTTACCAGTAGCAAGTGCATGTTTCAGCCTCTGTGTGATTACATCAGCTCTTACTGCAGTCCTGATATTGGGCTTGCGACCTCTTACTGCAGTGCGTTCTAATTGATACTTGATATCACGAGTCAGAGAGTATAATGCAACTCTGAAGAGTGACATCAGAAGGTCTCCGGATAATTTCAGCCTCTTGTTGGCGTAGTGGTCCTTATCGTCAGGAGTCCTCTTAGTGAGTACTAACTCTAGAAGACGTTCCACCATCTGACCAAGATAATAGGCCTTCTGTAACCGACTGTCTTCTTCAGTACCAATGTGTGGGAGAAGATAGCGATCTAGTACTTTTTCTGCTCGAGCAAGTCGATATTCCTTTGTTTGACCCACAGCAACACGTTTTCCGATGAAGTCTAGTGCATTGGAACGTGTGGATTCATCCTCTTCACCAGTGGGTGCATTGATTGGAGCTGACTGCTCAATGGTGACGATAAGCTCGTTTCGTATCTCATCATCGTCTGAGATGACATCAACAATATCTCTATCTGATTCAAGACCTAATGCTTTCAAAAGAATAGCAAGGGGTATCTTACCGGGCACAGATGGAAATGATACTCTCAATTCACCAGTTTTCTTCCGCTCAATTGTCACTGGTGCTCTGAAGCCACGTGACGTTGAGAAGACCTTACCAATATGGGTGAAACTGGAGCTCTTACTTGCCTCTTCAATTAGAATTCTATTCGGCGCCAAATCCTCTTGCGTTACGAGAACACGCTCTGAACCGTTGATTATGAAATATCCTCCAGGGTCCCTGGGATCCTCGCCGTGCTTTATGAGCTCCTCATCTGACAGACCATTTAGATGGCATTTCTCACTCCGGAGCATGACTGGTAGGTCCCCAATGTAGATCCTCATGGTTTCAAGCCGGGTTGATACAGAACCCTCCTTTCGGACAGGGGTCATGTCAAGGTGTAGCTTGCTCGCATAGGTGAGGTTTCTAATCCTAGCCTCATTGGGGTAGAGTTTGTGTTCACTACCATCTGCTTCGCGAATAGAAGGTTCTTCAACATGGATATCACCCAGTTCTACTACGTAACCTTCAATCTTCGGCGTAAGCTTGCCAACACTGTCTACTACATGTTGGAGCTCTTCTCTTATGAACCGATTATACGAGTCGAGATGCTGGCCTACTAGTCCGTACTGATCAAAGAAGGCCTCTATAACTGGCCAGTACTTGTCTCGCTCTTGTGTGCCCTTTGCCATGTAATCACATCGTGATTGTGAAGGACGGGGGAACTACTGCGAATCTACACGCTTCCCAACGCATGGAACTCAGAAATCCGAGCTCACACATAGCTGCAATAGCCGCCCCGTTTGATGTTTACTCTAACAATTCCGCTCCGAACCACATGCAATGGCGGGCTCGGCGGGATTTGAACCCGCGGCCAGTCCCCGACGCAAGAGATGACTCTCTTGTTCCTCAGGTTAAAAGCCTGCTGCGCTACCTGTCTGCGCCACGAGCCCTATTTGCCCCACCGTCTATGACATCATCGTGCATTACAATAAGTCAAGTATGTGTAATTTACGACCATGCATGAGTGGGAAGCAGTACTGTCTGAGCAAAGGACGGGGAATTTTGTAGCCATAAAAGGGTTGCGATAAAACACAGAAATGGAGTAAGGTCTAAGGACGGTTTGGCTGTGTGAGCCGGTCTACTATAGGCTTCGGTCGGTAATAAATCTACTCAGTCATGGTTCCGAGTGTTGACCAAAACAGAAATTTGATGCAATTTTGAAGCAACCAGCTATGAACAAGCCAGTAATCATTGAAGCTAATCTTGTTCCTAATCTTCTACAATTCACTCTTGTG
This sequence comes from Candidatus Thorarchaeota archaeon, assembly GCA_050124975.1. Lineage (GTDB taxonomy): Archaea > Asgardarchaeota > Thorarchaeia > Thorarchaeales > Thorarchaeaceae > SMTZ1-45. The sequence goes on from JASFEF010000009.1 coordinate 28,254, forward strand.
GGGTTGGAGGCTGGTGATTTCCATAAAATAGCTCATCCTCCATATCGGGATGAGTATGATTTATGGATTTCAAAGGAGAAGAAAGATCTCTTCGTTGATGTTTTTGGGAAATTACAAGGTGTGAGCTCTTCGACCTGGTTTGCTCTATTGTATCAGATTCCAGCATATCTTTCACAGGATTCTCTTGATTCACTGCTTCAAGTTATTGAACTTTTGAGCAAAGAAGACTCTAGATTAGTCATGGATGAGTATCCAGAAAAAGCAGCTATGGTTGAACGATATATCCCAAAGGATGATTTCCAAAGGTATGTAGGATTTGAAGGGAAGCCAATCGAACCTTGGCCTGCAATATTACGTGCGTACTCTGATGTTGTCGAGGATGTTCATAATCGTCTGTATGAGGAGAGATGGAAAACTATCAAACCAAGTTTGGAAACTGTGCAACAAAAGCTAGTTGATGATTACTACAGGAGTTTTGATTGGATATCTTGGTGGGAAAAAAGAACAGGAATCGAATTTGTTTATCCCTTGTTTCAAGTTGAATTAATAGATGCAATGACTACTATGGGAACATCATTACTTGCTGAGAGGGATGGCTTCTATGCTCACGCTGACCCTCTACGAATAACCACAATGATCTCTCATGAGATTTGCACTCACATGTTGTTCAGTGCAGATGCTCTGAGAAGTGATATTGTAGGTTCGCTCATCAAAGAAGACTTAGAGCGATACCTGCGTACAGTGGAAGTGATTTCTTGGTCTACAAATAAGGAAGTTATTCATGAGCTTGGGTTTGACTGGACAATGGAGAAATCATTCGATTGGATTGGCCCCCAGAAAGACAAGGTTGCCTCTCTTGTACGGGAAAAGGATGTCGAGGATTATTGGCACCTGATGGAAAAGGGTTATTCTCTAATGTGAACGCTCCGACAACTTTAATAGAAAATCGGGATTCGGGCGCACAGGATGCCCCTGTAGTGTAGTCCGGTCAGTGTTCCAGAAATCCTGGAGCATTCGGAATAGCATTCAAGACTGTCACTCTTGAGACCCGGGTTCAAGTCCCGGCGGGGGCGCCACTCTCTTTCTTCCTCCCACATCTACCACTAGTCTTTTGAGCTGTTCAAATGATTCTACTACAAAATCCGATGGGTGGTCTAGAACATGCAATTAGAGAGAAAGATAGTCTGGATTATAAAGCAGACCAATGATATCACTAAATGGTATATGAAGCAAAGCGGCATCTTCGAAAACCACATAGAGAGAATTAAAGCGCTCAGAAAAGACGACCTTCTCTGGTATGAAGGGCATGTGGCAAACTATGTGGCAAAACACGCACACATGTTCAGTAAGACGAAACTCAAGAACGTCTGGTTTGAGTTTCAATTGGGCGATAAGCGGACCTTCACAGAGATTGAGGAAGGTTTCAAGCCTGACCTTCTTCTTCATTTCGAAAAGGAATTGTGGATTGTTGAAGTGAAGTATCCTGATTATTGGCCAGACCTAGAGAACCAAAGTGAAACCCGTGGAGATAAAAAACAGCTTGAATCATACGGTCAACAGTTGGTGAAATTAATCACAGGAGCAGGATGGTTCAAAGGCATCGAACAGGTTCGTCTTGCATTTTTCTATGCGTACAAGAAGAAGAAACACCCACACACTGAGCAGTTGATTGAAGCCAGTAAATGGCCTGTAGAGAGAGAGGATTCATTTGCCTTCTCGCCATAGTTCTATGAACCCGGGTTCAAGTCCCGGCGGGGGCGCCACTTCTTCTCACGAAATTTCCTCCTACAACGTGATTCAGATAAGGGGTAATGGGGTATCGAATAGACCATGTTGGACATCATTGAGATGCTGATCAATCACAATCGTGTATGCAGAGATCCGCTGTTTCAGACTCTGGAAAGACTTGATTCAGAAGAGTTCTTGAAGCCTACAGGAGCGGGGAAAGGATCGGTACGGGATATTTTGGTTCATATCATGAACGCAGAGAAATTCTGGATAGCATTTCTAAAAGATATCAAGACTGAGATGAGTAGATACGAGGATTTTCTGGATATTCAGAGTATCAGAGATGCATGGTCAAGAGTTTCTAGTGACACAGAAAACTACATCAAAAACCTTGCCGGGGACCAACTCCATCATGTCAGGAGTATTAAGTCAGGCAATCAGAGAATTAGTTTTACAGTGGCTAAAGCTCTACTTCATATGACCACTCATGAAACCCACCATCGAGGCTTCCTGATAGGTTTAATCAGACAGAAGGGTATAGAACCTCCAGATGTCAATATGCTATAATAAGGTGAAGATGTCAGATGACCGAGTTCTTAGACATATGCTATGACTCAATGAAGAAACAGGAACAAGCAATCCCAAGAACACTTGATGCTGTGGATGAAGCTGCAGCGTCGATTATTGAGGGTAAGAAACAGATTATTCTAACAGGATCTGGGGACTCGTATGCTGCGGCACACTATGGTAAGTGGGCATTCTTGAGAGTTGGACTCAATGCACTTGCTGTTTCACCTGACGAGATTCACAATCTCCGCATTGACAAAGACACAGTTGTAATCGGAATATCTGCTTCAGGAAGGAGTCTGGTGACAATAGATGCCCTCCAGAAGGCCAAATCAGATGGAGCGACAAGTGTTGTACTTACTGACAACAAGGATGGAACTGCTTCAAAAGAGGCAGATTACGTGTGGGTAACCAAGTCAGGCGTTCGGACCTATGACACAAGTCCACAAGCACCTACCACAACTGCAATGGCATACCTATTGGTAGTTTCAGCAGGAATTGATAATGAGTCTGAACAAAGACTTGGACAGGATATTGAACAATTGAAGAGTATTGGAAAGGAAATGATAATTTGGGCCGAGAGAGAGGGAATAACAATATCTCAACTGACGAGCCCCAATGTTCCAATCTATCTCATGGCTGAGGGGTCCAACCATGTAGCAGCGCAAATTGGAATGATGAAGTTCAATGAGTTTTCAGTTTTGACTGGAATTGCTGTTATAAGAGAGGAATTTCGACATCACTACGTTCTCTCAATAAACAACAACGATACTGCTGTGTTGATTACAAAGGGTCCAGGTGATTCATCCGATGATGACTATATGAGAGCATTGACTAAGTCGCTGAAAATGAGAGCATACCATCTTCATGCGAATGGGAACTTAGGACTGCAGCTACCATTGGTGCAGACCATTCCAAATGCTATCGCTCTCCAAATGGCTGCGTATCATTCTGTTCTAAAACATGACCCAGACAAGGAAGCTTTCAAACAACCCAATATTGATGCCTTCAAAATCTACTAGATTCGATTTATTGCGTGAGGACGAAAGGTAACTAAGGGAGAAACTCGAAAATCAGTTTGTGATAGATGTGCTCGAACTCTTAGCTGATATCAAAACATCAGACAGACGAAAAGAGATTGCAGATTACATTAATGCCCACCCAAACGAGTTTGAAAATGTACTTGATTCTACTTTCAAAGGCTCCTCAAAAAGAGAGATACAGTCTAAGCAGCATATACTTGACGTGGTAGATCTACTAAATGCGAAGCTGGCGATACAGGTAATCGAGCGAGCGATTGAAGACATTGACTCACGAATCAAGGTGAGGGGGCTACAGGCTGCTTATAGAACCAGAGTTGATTCTCTGAATCCACAACTAATTGATATCCTCGAAAACAAAGATGAGCAGTTTGAGGTAAGAAAATGGGTTGTTCACATACTAGGAAGTACAGATTCCACAGGCTATGGAAGGATTCTCAGAAGATTGGCTCGGGATGATAAGGAAGACGTGAATCTCAGGAAAGAGGCCATCTTTGCCCTAACGAAAGTGGCTGATGATGAAACGTTAGGGACACTCTGTGTTCTTTTGGGAGATCAAAATGTCGAGATAAGAGAGTCTGGCGCATGGGCCTTAAGCAACATGAGTGCTCCTGAATCAATAAACTGCCTTCTTGCAGCACTTGAGGATGAGTCGGAAAAGGTTAGAGACTGGGCAATTCGTGGGCTCAGAGATATGGATGATACGAAGGCATTGCAAGGATTGGCGGATGTGATGGCGCGAGTCCCTCCGAATGAGCAAGTTCGTATGATTCGTCTAGTTGTAGAAAGGAAGTCTGAGATTATACTTAGAGCAATAACAGAATTACTTGGTTCAGAGGACGTCGAGGTGCTTCAGACAGCAGCTTGGGCCATTGGAGTTTCTCCATATCCACCAGCAGTTCCTGCACTGAGAAGCCTCATGGAACATGAGGACGAGCAGGTTCGTTACTATGGGAAAGTAGCGCTTGTTAGGAGTGGGGGAATAGACCCTACAGACCTCCAACTCTAAGTACAGACTACATCATCCCTTGATAGAGACCCCCATCTACAAGCAGGAGTGCACCATGGATGTAACTCGAAATCGGACTTAGAAGGAAAGTACACACTGGTCCGAACTCCTCAGGCTTTCCCATCCGTCCCAATGGAATTCTTGCAGTGATGGTTTCTTCTGCAGAATCAGACGCGGACATGAGCTCTTCTACGCGTTCTGTATAGATGTAGCCAGGACATACCGCATTCACACGAATATAGTCAGAAACTAGTTCAGTGGCAAGGGTACGCATCATGCCAATCACTGCTGGACGTATTGCATTAGACAAGAGTAGATTGCTTATTGGTTGTTTCACAGATATCGATGTGCTGTAGAGGATTGATGGTGAGTCAGAGTTCTTGAGAAGATGTCTTGTTTCCCGGGTCAACCATACTGCGCTCATCAATGTGAGATCTATTGCTTTCTTCCAGTCATCATCTGTCAAATCTGAGAAGGTGCCAGGAGGAGGCCCTCCTGCGTTGACAAAGAGACCGTCTATGTGTAACATTTGGGAACCGATGTCTTTCGTTAGGCGTTTGATATCATCTAGTTTTGAAACATCGGTCACGAAATACTGTGCCTTTTCCCCAAGTTTAGATACAGCTTCCTTCAGTGATTCTTCATTACGACCACAGATTATGACTTCAGCTCCTTCATCTGTAAGAGATTTAGCCACACTAAATCCTAGTCCACGAGAAGCGGCAGTCACGAGATAGGTACGGTCTACCAAATCGAGATCCATAGTCTAGATTAAACCATAGTTCCTGATAAGAAACACGGCAGGGATTACATTCTTACATGGAAGCAGGATGTACTGGCTTTTCAGTCCTCGCTCCAAGGGATACCTCAAGATGTAAGAAAGCTGAGCTAAGACGTTGGAAATCCTTTGGAATTTTTAACTCTCCAACATTTAGTGATGAAAGTGCATTCTCAATCTTCCTGATTGAGAGTCTTCTGTTGTCTTTGGAATTAAAAGCGATAAGAACTCGAATGTCTTCAAGGTCAGGCATTCTATACACTGACTGACACTTGATGCCTTTGTTTTCAAGAGCGTGCTTAATCTTGGCCTCTATTGCCTTCATTGCTCGAATACACCAAGATTTCGTACTGACCGGGATAGTTAAGCACCTGTATTAACTAGATATTACTCAGTAATAGCGCCAAAACAGCTCTCGGGATTTCCGAGTGAACGTCTTAACATTTGGTTTCTTGCTCTCATCCTTCGTTTGATAAACGACTAATGGAAAGGTTGAGCGAGTGTGGGAAAGATG
>JASFEF010000010.1:0-31849 GCA_050124975.1 Candidatus Thorarchaeota archaeon
TGAAGACGATTAGCACTGACCGTATGAGGACTCTATACGAGAGCATGACTAAGAATCGTGCAGCATTGGAGTTGCTATCAATCGGTGTTGTGCGCGGCATTTCTACTGTAGTGCAACCGCCATGTGAAGATCCCAGTCCGTTCTAGTCAGTAAACTAGAGCATGGGTGAAGACAGGCGTGCGCGGCAGTTGAGATGGATCGTTGCTGGCACGGTTGGTATGGATTCTTGTCATTCTCTGCAGTGTGAGAGTCAAAAAAAGAGAGAATCTCAATCGAAGGAGAATTGGATTCCGGAACCACTCCCTTGGTTTCCGGAGAGAATCCAAGACCGACCTACGAGAGATTAGAGAAATATGAAGTATTCGAGGAGAGAAAAACAAAATGGATGCCCGACCCGGAGACGAACGTTTCGAACCTTGGTAAAAATCGAATGAAAAGTTGCGGTAAAACGCATCGGAGGAAAAACGAAAAATGATACGAACACACAAAATCGAACCTATATTCGGAGACATCTCCACGCCTGAAAACGGACGTGAAGTGGACCCATTCACTGATTCAGAAACTGTTAGGCTCGTTGCCGTGAACCTTGAGCTAGCAGTTAGAAATCTGATCTGTGCAAATGCTCCACCTGAGAGTCTTGTGGTTACAGCGGACATCGGCACACAGAAGATCATGGCTATCCCTACTGCGGATGGCGACATTAAGGTGCTTGTGTTCGAATAGTAGCCACGGTGAATGCAATGGACCCGGCGTATTACCGGGGTCACTACGGTCACCCCGGCGTAGTACAGTCAGTACAGTATGTATGAAAAGTGAGGCCCCTATATAGCCTCAGCCAGTACACCTACTTGTTCTCGCGCCGTTCATGTTGAATCCGAGACTAGACTCGGATGGGTCCCAATCGGAACGGCAGTACACATTTCAACCAGTTTGGAGACAAGTGAATAGTGAAGCTCATCCAACATTCTGATGAAAGGAGCGATTGCGACGTGGGTGACGACTCCTCTAGACTGGAATGGGATCTTCTCGCTTGGGAAGACTCGATCGAATCTGAAAGAGAAAGAATTGATGCAATCAAGGAAAGACTCGCTAGAATTGAAGAAAGAATCGATGAAATCAAAGAAGAAAGGCCAAGTTTGAGAAGCTCTCTTCGGACAATTTTCTCATGGCGTAATTATTCTGTATACTTGTCAACTGCTTGGATATTCACTGCATTTAGTTACATGGGATTGTTCTTCAATCTCTATCTGTTAGAGTTGGGATGGGAGTACGTGTTGATTGGATCAGTATTGTCCATCACTAGTGTGATCTCTGCAACATCACGTTTCATTGGGGGCTATGTTGGTGATGTGTCCAATAGAAAGCACTTGTCAGTAGTTGCCATGTTCATGATGGCCGTGTATAACCTGATAATGGGTATCTTTGTCGAGTTCACGTGGATCATCCTTGCACTTCTGTTATTCTCTACTATGGACATTTTCAAAGGAGGATCAACTGCATTCATAATGGATAACATCCCCAAAAAGCACAGTGGGCTGGGGATTTCTCTATTCACTGCAGGACGGGTTTTCGGAATTGTTACTCTTGGGGTGTTTGTCATCCTGACCTCATATTTGGACTTTGGTTCAAGTGTTCGACTGATGTTTCTGACAGGAGGTGTTTTCTTAGTTGGGGGTACGATAGTAAGGGCTGTTCTTCTCGAGGGGAAACCTCCTGATGTGAAGCGAGAAGGAGTTTCGCTTGTCAGGTCCTTTATTCAAGAGAATAAGAGAGCCGCCAAACTGCTATTCAAAGTTGTTCCTGGAATGATTACGATCGTTCTACTAGATGCGGTCAGTGACTCACTGTTTCAGTTTGGAGCCTACATTTACATATACGAAGAAGTTGGAATTCAAATTCCCGGGATAATTCTAATGAGTATAATCACCATTGTTGTGTCAGTTCCGATGGTACTGGGAACCGGTAGGATGTCTGATAGACGTGGTGAAACAAAAACAGCGTTGATGATATACAGCATAATGCCAATTAGTGCAGTCCTCCTATTGATAGCCCCGTTGTTCCCATACTGGGCTCCTGCTTCATTAGTTATCCTAGCAGAGTCATTGTTTACTGGACTCGGAGCTGTTTTTTCAACACCATTCCTTGCGATAGTATTGAAGTCGGTCAATGATGCTGTCTGGTTTCTGCTATTACTGACAATAATCCAAAAGAACCTTCCAAGAAAAGATACATCCAAAATTCTTAGTGTGTTTTGGTTCATAGTTTACGTTCTTGCGTCAATTGGTCCGTCAATTGGAGGTGTTGTATTCGAGTATTTCTATCAAGGGCACCTCTTCATTATCGTGCTTATGCTGAATCTCATAATACTTGGATGGATTGCAAAGCAAGGAATAGTGAAAAACAACAATGATGATGAGAATTCTTTCTAATGGTGGGAATGATGAATCTGAGTAAGACTGCGATGAAAATAGTCAAGACTCTTGACAAAACATACCCTGATGCACCAGCTACGTATTTGGATTATCAGAACCCATTCGAGATGCTGATAGCGACAATTCTCTCTGCACGTGCCACAGACGTAGGTGTGAACAAGATAGCTCCAATTCTTTTCAAGAAGTATCCAACTCCTGAGAAGATGGCAAAAGCCAACCTAGAAACGGTTGGTCAAATAATACGTCCTCTCGGAGCCTTCAACAAGAAGGCAGGATATATCGTTGGAACTTCACGTCTATTAGTTGAAAGATTTGGGAGTGAGGTCCCAAAAACCATGGAGGGTCTCATAGCTTTCCCTGGTGTAAGTAGAAAAACAGCGAACGTGGTACTCTCTGTTGTGTTTGGGCTTAGTGAGGGAGTAGTGGTGGATACGCATGTCATGCGTGTCACTGTTCGACTCGGGTTGAGCAAGCATGACAAGAAACCACATATGATTGAGAAGAATCTAATGGAATTACTTCCAAACAATCTGTGGAATGACTATGCTCGACTGATTGGCGCGCATGGCCGACGAACTTGTAAATCGCGGAAGCCAAATTGTGTCGAGTGCTCACTCAACAAGTTGTGTCCATCAGCCGAATTGGGCGACTGATTTATCCCAAGTAACTTCTAGGAAACAACTTATCTGGATTATGAAATCACTCCAGATTACATATTCATGACAGGTGAAGTCATCCAATGTTGGACATCCGATTCATTCGAGAAAACGTCGACCTGATCCGCGACAACCTGAAACGGCGAAGAAACGATGAGAAATTGAAGGAGTTTGACCAACTTCTCAAGCTTGATGAGAAAGTTAGAGCGTTGAAGAGAGATATTCAGGACCTCAGGACCCAACGTAACAGGCTCTCGAGAGAGATTGGTGAACTGAAAAAATCGGGTGAGGATGATTCTATGCTTGTCAAGGAAGTTAACAAAGTAAACGCGAAAATCAAGGCTGTTGAAACCGAAACTGATGAGCTGGAACAGCAGTTCAGACGAATCCAGATGAGCATCCCAAATATCCTTCATGAGAGTGTCCCTTATGGTGTTGGAGAGGAAGACAATGAGATTGTGAAAGAGTGGGGAGGCAAGCCTGAGTTTGATTTTGAGTATCACAGCCATGTGGACTTGCTAGAAACATTAGATGTAGGGGATATTCCAAGAGCCGCTAGACTCGCTGGTTCAAGGTTCTACTATTTGAAAAACGAGTTAGTCATGCTGGATATTGCCATGCAGCAAATGGCACTTGAGATGTTGATTAAGCGGGGATATAGTCCGATCTATCCCCCCTTTATGATGAGGCGTAATCCATACGAGGGTGTTGTAGACCTTGCAGATTTTGAGGATGTGATGTACAAGATAGAGGGAGAGGATCTGTATCTTATTGCTACCTCTGAACACCCGATGGCTGGGATGTATATGGGGGAGATATTTGAACCAACAGACCTTCCACTCAAGCTTGCGGGGGTTAGTGCATGTTTCAGAAAGGAAGCTGGTTCACATGGAAAAGATACCAAGGGAATCTTCAGGGTACATCAGTTCAACAAAGTGGAACAATTTGTGTTTAGCTTACCGGAGGATTCATGGACAATCCATAAAGAACTGATGAAGAACGAGGAAGACTATGTTCAAGCCTTGAAGTTGCCATATCGTGTTGTGAATGTTTGCACGGGGGATTTGGGTTCAGTGGCTGCAAAGAGGTTAGATCTCGAGTTTTGGTTTCCTGGACAACAGAAGTACAGAGAAGGGGGATCGTGTAGCAATTGTACAGCATACCAAGCAACCAGACTCAACATCAAGTACCGTCTCAAGAAGGGGGGTACTGAGAAAGCATTCCTTCATACGTTGAACAGTACTATGATGGCAAATCCACGCACAATGGTGGCAATCATTGAAACCTATCAGAGAGAAGATGGAAGTGTGGAAATACCCAAGGCGTTACACAAGTATCTGCCCTCTGGAATGAAAGAGATAGTTCCTCGGAAGATATAAACTGTGTAATCAGTTTTTGAACAATCAAAGATTCAGTTTTGCTCTGATGTCTATTACCTTCTTAATGCACCATTCAGTATACTCGTTGCAAAGGTTTCTAGGAGGTCCATTGCGTAGTCGACCCTTGGGTGGAACTCCGCCTTTGTCCATAGCGAGAAGAAACTTGCACTGGACTGACCCCCAACTGTCAGAGAACTCATTCATGAAGTCACTGATCACTGATCGTGCAAACTTTCGTTTCTCTTTGAAGACCTCTAAGGGTTCTACACCATTGGTTCCAGTAAGGAGTGCAAGGCAAAGTACAGCACCACTGGCTGCTCCACAGACTTCACCACACCCTGCAACCCCTCCCCCTAAAACTGATGCTACACGCATACATGAATCGTTGTATCCAGGAAGGGGTGTGTCACGATCAACTCGAATCATCACGCTTTCAGCACAGTTGAATGAACGTCCATTGTTCTTTTCCAAGGTATGCGACTCCAGTTTCGGCGGGTGATGAAACAACACAAAAGCATTCGCACAAACGCATTTCTTAGGTATACCCAACAAAGATTCCTCTGTTCTAACATCAAGCTTAATACGACCTTTCATGTTGCCAAAATTGGGGAAAGCCATTGACAACTGTCCAAAAGACATTCGAGAATTTAGTCTCCCTTGCTATCAAGAGGGAGGAGGAAGCATACGATTTCTACATGAAAGCTGCTGAAGATTCAGAGCTGAAATCATCAGCTAAGCTACTCAAGGATCTTGCCAGTCAGGAAGTTATTCACAAGGAGAAGCTACAGGAAGCTCTCAAGGATGGTGTTTGTGAAACATTCACCTGTAGCACTGTTGCAGAGGTGGAGAAATTAGACTTGGATCAGTATCTAGTTGATATTCCACTTGCACCCTCTTCGGGACCACAGGAGGTGTTGATTGTGGCAATCAAGAGAGAGGCTGCTGCCAACAGTTTCTACAAAGCACTCTCCGAGCTGACTGGTAATGCAACCCACAGGTCAGTCTTTGAAACTCTGGCAAAGGAAGAGGAGGCTCATAAGACTAGACTGCAGAATATGTATGATGATGTATTTCAACCAGACATGTGAGAGAGCCTATCTATGGCTCTCCATCTTTCTATTCTGAACTCACACTTTGTGTAATTTCTGTGCTGCTATGAACGTTAAACCGCGTTTGGTCAATTCCTCTGCAGTGCGATTCAACGCATGATGTTTGTCAAGGTAATTCCGTGTAAGTAAAGGCATGTGACCTTGTTCTTCAATCTCACTTTTCTGTCGGAAGTAGTCGAGAATGTCACTTGGGTAATCGCGTTTGGAATCTATCTCAGGAACACCTCCTTCATGTTTTGCGCTGATGTTCTTAACATGGTCCGCAATATCTAGAAGTTCTGGAAGTCGGTCATATGGTTGCCGAACGATGCTCTTGTAGGTTTCAGTGATATGGTGTTCAAGTCTAACAACATCTTCAAACCCAAAATCTTCCCTGATATAGGCAGCGAGTTCCAAGGTTGTATTGTCAACACTGTTTGAAAGGTTGAATCCTATCAGTGGGCTAGTTCCATCTTCTCTGCTGAACAATTTGGCTGTCATCAAAGTCCATAGACACGCGTATGGGTTATCGTTTCCCATGAAGACGGATATCTTGAACTCCATATCAATACCCAACTTGTGCATCATGTAGCCTACTAGTACACTTCCAGGATTGATGTTAAGCACCTGTTGAACACCGTACTTCGTGAAGTAGTTCAAATACTCATCCGCCCACTTCAGGGGGAACTCATTGGGCATCCCCACACCACCGAAATATCCAGTGATGGTTTCAGGCCCACCTAGATGAACGTTGACTGGTGCTCCGTCTGGTCCAGGATAGGTGCCTTTGGTGTCAAGTGTTTCGACATAGGATGCACCGACAATCTGCATACCAGCAGCAAAAGCAATGACCTGATTGTCTGCGGTCTGCTCAGCCATATTTCGAACACGAATGAACCGGCCTGGCATGAGTTCCTGTTCCTCGATTGACTGCTTTGCTTCTGCGATGAGCCACGGGAAATACTGGCATGCGCTGATCTCCAATGTGACTGCGAAGCTGTCATCAAACTTCATACTGTCAGCCTTATCTCCGAGCACTTTCCATCTATAGTCAGGGATTGAGATGAAAGCTTCATCATCACGTTGTTCTTGCAACCAAGTGAGGTCCTTCACAAATTCAGACTCTTTTGCTTCAAGTTGCTCAAGAAGGTTCTCAAGTTTCCTTGCTTCTTCAGCCTTCTTGTTAATCTCATCCACACCACCATATTTCTCAATCACATCAAATAATCCATTGACAAGAGGGTTATCATCTCGTAAAAGAAAGTCATTGATCTCCTCAAGCCGCTTTGGATCAATTCTCAAAGTCCTTCTATCAGTCATACCTCGACCTTCCAATCGTGAGTCCTTTTTATGACCCCATATGAGTCAGGACCCTACAAATAGTTCACTCCTAAAAAGGGATTCTGCATTCCTCTGGTTTCTCTCTTTTTTATTGAGTCTATATCATTTATTGATAGCATCTCTTTGGTGCGAGATAATTGGGATAACGATCATGTAACAATCTACGCATCTCAAAACATAGATGACACTCATTAACGAATTCTGAAATTGGTTCCAAGCCGTGTTGTGTCGCAAGTCCATGGAGACCTTTCGGACCTTCTTTAGCTAAGATACGATTGATTGGATGATTATAATATGTGTAGTTGTCAAGAATCTCTGAAAGCGAGTCCACTTTTGCATTTCCTATGCAAATTCCAGGGCATATTGTGACATTTCCCTCAAAGTCTATCTCAACTCCGTCAGGACTTTGTAAATCACCTCCCAACCAATATGGTAATACACATTTTCCACTAGGAAGATTTGGAAGCATTTCAACATGGTCAGTTAGTGATCTAGCACCTCTTCCCTCAAAACCAACTTGATTCAACGAGAACTCTATGCCTTCTATTTCTTGTAACTCTTTAAGTGATTCACTAGTCAGTTGATCGTACATATTCTTAGCATCGAGCGATTCTATGTAGTAACTATCTACCCAGATTCTATCAAAACCAAGTGAAGCCGCCGCCTCAATGCCCACCTTCACAACTCCAATGTCAATATACTGTTGATGAAAACCATCAACACTGAAAGAAATCCTGTTCAGTCCTGCATCAATAAGCTCCCTGAGGATTTTCGAGGCTATTGGATATGTCCTTGCCCAATAACCATTTGTTATTGCACCTCTTCGTGGAATATCTAGCTCTTTTGCCATTCTTAGTATTGTCTTCATCTTTTCTATATAGAGAAAAGGTTCGCCACCATGAAGAGTGAGCCACTCAAACTGTTGGGTTTCGACTAACTCGGACAACCACTTCTCCGCATCATTGAGTTTGATATGACCTTCTTGTTCTGGACCAGCATTGTAGACACAGTGTTCACATTTGGCTGGACATCTGAAGGTGATTAGGAAACTGGCTACTTTAACTTTCATCTCTGAATTTCATTCCTGTACCGACCTGTTGAAGGATTAATTTGGTTTTACTCCTTAACTTCACATGCCCTGAACAACAATCAGACAATTTCCGCAGACGGACGTATATCCTCTTCTGTCAGAGAATCTGCGGACTCTGCCTCATAGATGTAATCACGTAGAAACCCCCTGATAACAGGACCTGCTAAGGCTGCGATGATTGAACCTGCGGTCACCTGAATCCAGTTCAGAGTGATTAGTTCTGCAAAGGCTATTCCTAGTGAAACTAAGAATGAAGATCCAAGAAAGAGAAACAAGAATATCTCAGCAGTGAAATAACCAAGCATCATCACTAGCGAAGCAGCTACCAAACCTGCTATGTCTGTTTTTGTCAGACGATTAACCATCCCAGCTTTGCGACTTGCAAATCCTACTATCATTCCCTCGCACCCCTTTACAACAAATGTAATTGGTGCAAAGTGGATGTAACCCAAGGCAATATCACCCATCGCTGAACCAACCCCTCCCGCAAAGAAACCACCGAGGGGCCCGAGAAGTAGCCCACTTAACATGACAAGTGCGTCACCGAAGTTCAGGAACCCAGTACTCGTTGGAAATGGGATAGCTATTATGATAGTGGCTGCTGTTGTGAGAGCAGTCAGAACAACCAGAAGGGCCACGAATAATGAAGTGTTTTGTGTTTTCGGTCTGAATAGCTCCAATAATCATCATCCTCTTGAAGTAAATACTTGCTGAAAATAATCAAGTCCTCACCAAAATAATGCCACCGAAGATACCCCTCTTTTCTATAACCTAAGCGGCGGTAGAGGTGGATAGCTTCGGTCATTGCCCATGCAGTAACTAAGAAGATCTTGCGATTACCATTCTCTACAGCAATAGACTCTAGAGTTTCGAGTAATTCTGTAGCAACACCGTGACATTGATGTAGTGGGTGAACACCAAGAGAACTAACACGCATACTCTCGTGTTCTTCTATTCCTGTCACTGTTCCGACTACTTCATCATCAATTTCTGCAACAAGAACCACAGAGTCAGATAATATTCGGTCACGAATTCTCCATGTTTTAGAGATTGTTCGGTGAATAGCCCTCTTTGGGTATCCCCTTGACAAAAGAGGACTAAAAGCAGCCTGCATGACTCGACGAATTGCAGCAGCATCTGTAGATATGGCATTTCTGATAGTGACTAGTGATTCTGGATTAGGTTGAACCATATCAATAGAAAAATGGGCGGACACCATTTCAAAGATGCTCCTGGTAAAGCCTGTTTATTTCAACATGTGAAGCTTCTGAAAAGTCATATATAATCTTGAGCCTATATATAAGCCTGATATGTAATGTCATTCCTCTCGACTTTCAAATGCTCGAAGTGTAAACAAGAATATGACACTGAATCATACACACCAAGATGTGCAAGTTGTGGGGGAGTCCTCCTTGCGCGGTATGATCTTGAACATGCAAAGGAAACTTTCAGAAAGAAGGATTTGGAGGGGAGACAACCCGGAGTTTGGAAATATCGTGAGATACTACCCATATTAGAAAAGACCAACTATGTGTCTCTTGGAGAGGGAGGAACTTACCTCCACAAATGTTTCGGTCTAGCTGAAAAACTGGGTTTAGACGAGCTATATCTGAAAGATGAAACAACCAATCCAACTGGTGCGTTCATTGATCGAGGAACTGCAGTCGAAGTCACAGTCGCAAGACACAGAGCGTGCAATTCAGTCTGTTGCGGCACCACAGGCAATCTGGCAGTTTCACTTGTGGCTTATGCTGCAAGGGCTGGTTTGGAAAGTAAAGTATTCATAGGACACAAAGGTCATGTTGACTCTGGGAAACTCTATCAGATTCTAGCATATGCAGCTCAAGTTGAGATTGTGAAAGATCGTGAAGAGGCTCTATCTAGAGCATGGATGGAGAGTGAGCAAAGTCATTGTGTTATGCCAAACAACCCACATTTTCTTGAAGGAGTTAAAACAACAATCATAGAAACTTCTGAGCAGATGGACTGGGAAACACCTGATTGGGTAATGGCACCGATGGGGAATGGTGGACACATCTCAATGATATGGAAAGGTCTTGTCGAGCTGAAAGAGCTAGGGTTGATTCCTAATCTCGATGTTAAGTTAGTTGGTGCACAGGCAAAGGGATGCTCACCGATTGTGGAGGCATTTGAGCAAGGAAATAAGGAGATCAAGCCATCGGGTCGCATTTCAACTGTTGCAGTCGATATAGGTGTGAGGAATCCTACTTGTGGAAACATGGCCCTCAACGCTTTGGAAGGTTCTAAAGGATTAGCAGTTTCAGTACCTGATAGAGAGATTCTTGAAGCGGTCAAAGACCTGGCTAGATTGGAAGGCGTTTTTGCTGAACCAGCTTCTGCTACAACAATAGCAGTATTGCAAAAGCTTGTGGCTGAAGGGCAAATTGACAAAACTGATCGGGTTGTCTGTGTCATAACTGGAATGGGATTGAAGTATCCAGAAATCACACGTTCATTCGTGAAAGGCAAGGGGGCATTAGAGTACTTTCTGAGTCAGGTTGAGGGGCGTCGTTTTACAACAAAACTTGGTCAGACAAAAGTTCGAATTTTGCAGATTCTTTCAAGAGGTGAGTCCTATGGGTATGCTATCTGGAAGTCATTGGTGGAAGATTATGGAATGAAAATCAAGATTCCAAGTATCTACCAGCATATTTCTGAACTAAAAAACAGCGGGCTCATTGTTCAGACTAGGTCTGAAGTAACCTACAGAAAGACTTCCAGAAATTATTATGGTCTTACTGAGAGAGGACATCTAACACTTGACCAACTAGAGAAACTATCTGAGTGATTTTCCACAACCGTAAATCCGTGGAGTGGACGTATAGGAGAAGTGTTTTAACATATATCACGTTAAATTTTGCAGTAGTTCGAGCAATACTGCCGGACTTGAGAAGTTGAGGTTACGAACAATGTCTAAGAAATGGATACAGACTGCTGATTGGAAGAGTGAGAAACACGTACCTGCGATTGATATCAAGAAGGTCGAGGATGGGAAGGTCGTTGTCATGGTTTCCGTAGGCAAGGAGATTGCGCATCCAAACACGACAAATCACCACATTAAGTGGATGGATCTTTTCTTCTGGCCAGAGGGAGAGAAATTCGCGGTAGAAATCGGCTACTGCACATTCGACCACCACGGGGAGAGTGCGCAGGGTCCTGACACTAGCGGAATTTACAGTGAGCCAGTAGGTAAGTTCGTCTTCAAGACTGAGAAACCAGGTACTTTGATGGCCACAGCTTATTGTAACATTCACGGTCTCTGGAAGAGTGAGGCTGAACTCAAGCTCTAAGATCTATTGATGAATTGGGTTGAATTGGGCCTACTTAGGTAGTGCCCATCAACATTTTCTTTTACGGTTCAGAGAGCATGACTCTCCAGATTGTATGATTATCTGTTGTGCCAGTTGCCGTCATTCTCTTCCCTAAATGAAGAGCAAAATCTCCTGACCCAAAGTCTGGAGGCACAGCCTCCCAAGGCATGATTGCAGAAAGTTTGTACTCTGTTCCATCATCAGTTGTGATAACATATTGATCTAGTATCTTGGAAACAATCCCTGTGACTGATATTTCCTTCATTTGGTCGTTCACCAGTATTCAATCTGCATCATCTGATTTTGGACTGAAAAACTCTACCTAACTATCTGAGCGCATAATCCAACTGACCAACTCAGCGGTCATCGGATTTTCATTCATGAATTGTGCACGATATTCCGATCGCTTGAAAGCGACTAAGATATCCTGCATTCCTGGACCTAGTCCTATGATGCTCACAGCTTTCTCAAGTTCATTTGGACTAAAGGCAATCTTCGTCAGCATCAGTGCAATTCCAAGGAGACCTAGGAACAGAAAGGGCCAAAGTGCTATTGGACGAGCTCTTGAGATTCGATCTCCAATAAACAAGAGACTGAAGATTGAACAAGCCATGAGGAGTCCATCGACAATTAAACAAAGAGATTGGTATCTGTCTGTACCATCGTCTGGGTGTGCATGTTCCTCA
Organism: Candidatus Thorarchaeota archaeon; assembly: GCA_050124975.1. Classification (GTDB taxonomy): domain Archaea; phylum Asgardarchaeota; class Thorarchaeia; order Thorarchaeales; family Thorarchaeaceae; genus SMTZ1-45. The sequence goes on from JASFEF010000010.1 coordinate 12,005, forward strand.
CAGACATGAACCAGTAGCACTTTCATCTCAGGTTGTGGTGATTCTTCTCTACGACGGGTAAAAAGAGTGTAAGGATAGTCCCATGTGCGTCGTAGACTTTGTTTCCCGGTCTTTGCGATTTTCATGCGTACAACGTCGGTTGCGGGAGCTCCACAAACTGGGCAGGTCCTAGGAAATCGTGCCTTCAGAAAATCAACCTTGACAAGCGGCTCATCAAAGTATTCTTTTCGAGGACTCACCATCTAGGCCTCCATTTTCCTTTTTTTGGATATTCTGTAAAGAGTGTATCGAACAGTGCTGATTCTGGGACATCTTTATGTTCAATTACGTGCATTTACAACGCATGTATTATGGAGAGAAGGTCCGTCTAAGGGCTCTCGAGATGGAGGATCTTGACATCATCTTGGAGCACTTCAATAACCTCGAGATTCGCCAGTATTTGAACAGCCAGATTCCAATGTCAAGAAATGCAGAACGTCAATGGTTGGAGCGTTCCACTACAAAGGATCCTTGGAAAGATGGTGAAATGACCCTTGCAATTGAGGACCAAAAAACAGGAGAGTTTCTAGGGACTGTTAGTCTCTTTGATATCTCCAAACAACACAAACGGGCTGAGTTTGGAATTGCCATCCACCAACCAAAGAACTTTGGAAAGGGTTATGGAACCGACGCAACTCGTGTGATGCTGTGGATAGCATTCCATATTCTGGGGCTTAACAGCGTCTTTCTCATCACGCTTGATATCAATGAACGGGCACAACGAGCCTACGAGAAAACAGGATTCAAGAAAGCAGGAGTGTTCAGACAAGGGGCATATCTCAAAGGTGAATTCAAGGACTTCATTTTAATGGATATACTCAAGGAGGAGTTCCTCAAGGAGTATCCTCCTGGAACTGAAGTCGGCAGCCCTTGAACCATTCTACGTATGAAACGCAACAATCAAAAAGAGGTCGAAACGTCAAGCCGTCTGATTATCCTCCGAAATTTGTAAGGAGACAGCTCTGATGCCTGACGTAAATCTCCAAGACCGCTCAATCAATACAATACGCTTCTTGTCTGCAGATGCTGTTCAGCGTGCCAATTCAGGACATCCGGGCATGCCAATGGGTGCAGCTGCGATGGCTTATGCTTTATGGACACGACACCTTCGGTTTAATCCAAAGAATCCGGATTGGTGGGATAGAGATCGTTTCATCCTCTCTGGTGGCCATGGTTCAATGTTGCTCTACTCACTGCTGTATCTGACTGGTTATGGAGTCAGCAAGGAGGATATCATGGACTTCAGGCAACTAGGCTGTAAGACTCCAGGTCATCCCGAGAACTTCTGCACACCAGGAGTGGAAGTTACTACAGGACCATTGGGACAGGGACTAGCTAATTCTGTAGGTATGGCAATTGCTGAGGCCAGTCTAGCAGCCGCCTTCAATAAACCTGACCACAAAATCATCGACCACTTCATCTACGCCATCGTGACGGATGGAGACCTTATGGAGGGACTGTCCTCTGAAGCGGCATCCCTTGCTGGACACCTTCATCTTGGAAAGATAATCCTCCTCTATGATGACAACCTCATCTCGATTGATGGGAGCACAGATTTGACGTTTACTGAAGACAGAGGTGCACGTTTCGAGGCTTTAGGTTGGCACATTCAACATGTCGAAGATGGGAATGATATAGATGCAGTTGATAAGGCTATTGAGAATGCTCAGAAAGATCCTCGTCCATCACTGATTCTTTGTAAGACACATATTGGCTACGGGTTGCCAAACAAGCAGGACACTGCGAAGGCGCATGGTGAGCCCGCAGGCGAGGATGAACTAGCAGGTGCTAAAGAGAAACTTGGTTGGCCTCTAGAACCATTGTTCTATGTACCTGAAGATGTTCTAGAATTCTATCGAGAGATAGGTGATGATGGAGAAGAAAAAGAGCGCAAGTGGAATGAACGATTTGAGGTTTATGCCAAGGCATATCCTGAGCTCGCTTCTGAGCTAGAACGAAGAATGAAAGGAGAGCTCTCGAAGGGATGGGACAGAGATCTACCTAGTTTTAGTGTGGATGAGGGTCCCCTTGCAACGAGAGTTGCGTCCGGTAAGACCATTAACGCTCTTGCTCTGAAACTACCGGAAATGATTGGTGGATCCGCAGACTTGACCCCATCAAACAAGACCTGGATTAATGACAGCCCCTCTTTCCAAGCAGATTCGTACGACGGACGGAATATTCACTATGGTGTTCGGGAGCATGCGATGGGCGCTGCCGTTAATGGAATGGCGGCTCATGGTGGAGTAATTCCATTCAGTGGAACATTTCTCATGTTCTCAGATTATATGCGTCCAGCAATCCGTTTGTCCGCACTCTCCAAACATAGAAGCATCTGGGTCTTCACCCACGACAGCATCGGGGTTGGAGAGGATGGACCCACTCATCAACCAGTAGAACATATTGCTTCATTGAGAGCTATCCCAGATCTTGTTGTGCTTAGACCTGGAGATGCTAACGAAGTGGTGGAAGCATGGAAGATTGCGATTGAAAGAACTCATGGTCCAACCCTCATGGCTTTGACCCGGCAGAAAATTCCAATCCTGGACCGAGGTAAATATGCACCCGCATCTGGACTGAAGAAAGGTGCATACGTACTTGCTGACTTGGGAGAGAAGCCTGAGATTATTCTCATTGCCTCTGGATCCGAGGTTCCATTGATTGTTGAAGCCGGAGAGAAACTACATGATGAAGGAATCAATGTAAGACTTGTTTCATTCCCAAGTTGGGAGTTATTCGAGAGTCAGAGTAAGGATTATCGTGATTCTGTTCTCCTTCCAGATGTGAAGAATCGTCTTGCTGTAGAGGCAGGAGTGTCCCAAGGTTGGTGGAAATGGATAGGAGATGCTGGAGATATACATTCAGTGGATAAATTTGGAAAATCTGCACCGTCTAAGGTTGTCTTTGATGCGTTTGGATTCACTGTGGAGAATATCCTCAAGAAAGCGCGAGGTTTGATTGGAAAGCGATTTGGCTCTTCAAAGGATTTGAAGAGTTCATAAACCTTTAAACACGAGATTAGGGGATTATAGGCCTTCTGCGTCAGTGGTCGTCCCTTCGCTGTTCAATACTCCTTTAATAATAATAATTCAGTGATTGACTTGGTGATTCAGTGGACATCTACAAGAAAACATCACTTGCACTCTTTGCCCTCATGTTGATAGGGATAGGAGTGCCGCTTGCTGCCGCGCAGAGCACGGGAATTCTATACCAACATTCAGCTGGTATCGTGTCACTTGAAACAGATGACATTGCTATCAAAGTCACAGGGAACGATCAAGCTCCACACTTTCACTGGTGGGACCCTAATACTCCTGACGTAGACTATCATGTCATGTTTGTCAGGATGTTTGAAGCAAATGACACCGATGCAAACGGTGTCTTTGACAATGACACGGATATTATGATTGGCGCTCCATTCGTCTTACCCACAACGGGTTGGGACTTCAGTGGTTTTGAAACTGTGGAGGACGATGGAAACACTACTGAGGTACATTTCAACTTCACCACAGAGGCTACCTTTGATCCCCGTCCTGAAGGCACAGGAACAGACTATGGTAACTTGCCCAGTCTGCCAGCCTTCGATGTGAATGTGAGTGTCAACGTACACATGTATCTTGAAAATCCAGGGGAGTTCAAGTTCGACCTTGTTGTTGAAGGTTGGAGCTGGACGTACGAGGACTCGATCCTTGTTCTCATGTTCACAGTGACTGAGAGTGCCCATGGTCAGAATCAAGGTGACAATGACCCATCAGGATTCCATAAAGTTGGCACAAAATTCCAGTTCGAGAATGGATACTTCGAGTACGAGGAAACCGCACTTGCAGCCAACAACACCCTACAGGTCAGAGCCAGTTTTGGTGATTCTTCAGGAGGTTACGCTGGAAAAGCAGTCTATCTTTCCTTCGAGAACTTCGGAGATGAAACTCTTGAGTATGACCCAGTACTAGGTGTTCTCCCCTCCGAACCAGGTCTTGCTCTTAGTCCGATGACTCTTGGACTCGTGGCTGGCGCCGCAATCATAGTAATCTTGGCAATTGTACTTGTCAGGAGAAAGTAGTACACCAGAGGAGGTGGGTTTCTGCCTCCTCACCCATTCTTTTTGTAAACTGGTTTAATCAAATATTCATTTATATTAGGGATGATTATATTTGCCTATCATTTGGGGTGTCACTTGGGACCACATCCACCGAATTTGCCTATGCGGGGCTTAGACAGACATGAGCAATGATTTCGAAGACATCCGAATGTTAGACAACTTTTACCAGACAAGTTCATTCTTCCCAATGCCTGTAGTACTAGTCAGTACACTCTCAGAAGAGGGACAGACAAACCTAGGACCATATTCACTGTGCTTTCCACACATCATAGCTGGCAGATATGCAATGATGTTGATCTGCCGAGAAGATAGTAACACTGCTATGAACATCAAGCGCACAGGAGTCTGTGCAATCAATTTCATTCCTGACGACAAGAAGTTCATGGAAAATTGTGTCGAGTTGGGATGGCCAGGTGACACGACGGAAGAGAAGATGCAGAGGAGCATATTCACCTTGATCCCATCTATGCGTCCTGATAATGGGAACGGTGGCAATTATCCTGAGGTTGTGGAAGAGTCAGTTCAAATCTTTGAGTGCACATGGGACCAATCTACACTCCATAGGCTGATTGACGGATGTGATAACTTCGTTCTTACAGTGGATCAAATATCCATGAAAAAGAAGTACAAGGAATCTATCATACGCGGTTTTAGCGATGGGAAAGAGTTCCCGAATCTCCCAATCGACTGGGGATTCAGAGATAACATCTACTTCTGGTTCGCAGAGCCGAAGAAACCCTACAAAATCAGAATCCCTGAGGATAGAGGGACCAGCCTGAATACCATTACCTACGCAGCCAAACGCTTTGACCCTTCAATCACTTGGGATGATAAGGCATGCGCGATGATTATGAACGTGCCCAGAGTTTTTCTTAACAGGGTATTCAAGGGTGTTGTGGAGCAGGCTAAAGCCGAAGGTATAACTCACATCACGCCGGAGTTCATGGCGAAAGTGAGAAACAAGAGAAATGATGAGAAAGGGAGCTAGTGTTCCTTCCTCCTAATCTCAAGCATCTTGGCTAGCATTGCATAGTACTTTCGAATAGTTGCCTGTGAAACATCCATCACATTAGCCAGTGATTGCTGAGTGATTCGATTCTCTGTCAAAATCGCAGCAATGTAGATTGCACCTGCAATGACACCATCTGTATTTCGTTCAGTGAGAATCTCCTTTGTTCTCTTATCATCCAAGATAGAAAAGCATCTTGTCTGAGTCTGCTCAGGAAGACCTAGTTCAGTAAGAACTTGCATTGCTGATTGTTTTGTTTCTTCATATCTAAATTCGGTCATGGGAATAACCTCTCTTAATTAGTATATAAGAAGATGGAAAAATCTAGAAATTCATTAGTTTTCACTTTCCTTTCGGTGGAAGACTAGGCCATTCTTTCTTGGTCTTGAGTTCACTTGCAAGGTATGTTTTGAAGTTCCTGACAGTTTCAGGAGATATTCCCGCTTTTTCAGCGATCACAGCAAGAGTGACAGGATGATTTGTCAGAATTCCAGCTATGTAGACTACGCCAGCAGCCTCACCTAATGGGTTCTTTGAATCGAGAACACCATATTTGTCACCCATCTTAAGTAGATTTGTTGCCATTGGTTGAACAGCTTCAGATGACCCTAGAACGTCAAGGATTTCTAAGACGTGAATTTCGACACTTCTTCTCATTTCAGATTCTTCCTTCATGAGAAAATATGGATGAAATTTAGTATATAAGGCGGCAGATTTCATTGACCGTAAGCTATATTAGTTAGGTTCCGAACTAGTTAATTAGGTTCCGAACTAATTGTGGTGTCTACGGTGGATGAGAAAGAGATCAGGGAGATGTGTCTTGACCTCGTGGAAACAGGCTGGCCAGCATACTTGACAACTGTTGATGAGAAGGGATTTCCTCAAACAAGAGCGATGTTCAATCTTCAGAATAAGGAACGGTTTCCAAAACTGATTCCCCTTTTTGAGAAGCATCGTGAAAACTACACGATTATTTTCTCAACTAATACATCCTCTACCAAGATTGAAGATATCAAATCTCGACCTGCAGCTTCAGTCTACTTCTGCAAACCAGAGATTTGGCAAGGGGTCATGTTTGGGGGAGAATTAGAGATTGTCGAAGATTCGGAACTGAAGAAGAAGATGTGGCACGATGGTTGGGAGAGATACTATCCACAGGGGTACGACGATCCCGACCATACCGTTCTTAGATTAGTGCCAACAATAGCTAAGGGTTGGACAGGCAGTAGTACTTTCAGATTGGAGTTAGGTGATTCAAAATGATGTCACAGAGACAGGGTGGATTACTAGTTACTCAAATTCACCATCTTGGGAGGAGAGTATTCTCTGAACTCTTGAAGGAACGGGGTCTCGACATAGGTCCAGGACAAGGCAGGATTCTCTTCGCACTCTGGCAAGAAGACGGCGTTCCCATAAACCAACTGATCAAAAAGACACTCCTTCGAAAGTCCACACTTAGTGAGCTAATAGATAGTCTCGAGGGTGCAGGTCATGTGAAACGTGTTCAGTCTGATGAGGACAAGCGTAAGGTTCTGGTCAAAATGACTGAGAAAACTCGACAGATGTTGAATGTCTATATCGAGGTTTCAGTAGAGATGACGAACATATTCTACAAAGGTTTCCAACCAGAGGAGATAGATGAGTTTGAGTCGTTCCTTCAGAGAGTGCTAGACAATTTGGTCAAGCAAGAGGAAAGATAGTCACCTTGACACTACCTTAGGAGGCTTAGTGATTGGAGAGCAAGGTTATCCTCTTGGGGACTGGAACTCCAAACCCCGATGTTGAGAGATCAGGACCTTCAATTGCAATAACTGTTGGTGAGTCTATTTACATCATTGACTTTGGTACAGGTGTTGTGAGAAGAGCTGTAGAAGCGGGTATCAAAGTAACGAAACTCACCTGTGCGTTCCTCACACATCTACATTCAGACCACACTATAGGATACCCAGACCTAATCTTTACTCCCGGAGTTGCTGGAAGAAAGGAACCCTTGGAGGTGTATGGACCAAAGGGCATCACTGAAATGACTAGACACATCATGGCTGCTTACGAAGTGGATGTCAATGAACGTATTCACGGGATAGAACCAGCTGAAAGGTCTTCATACATTGTGAATACACATGAGGTAACTGAGGGCAGTGTCTATCAAGATAGTTGCATTGAGGTTGATGCATTTCAAGTAATTCATGGGTCATTGGATGCCTATGGTTACAAGTTTGTGACTCCCGATAGAACCTTCGTGATTTCAGGGGATACTAGTCCTTCACAGAAACTTGTTGAAGTGGCAAAAGGATGTGATGTTCTGATTCACGAAGTGTATTCAGCTATTGGACTTCAGAATCGACCTAAAGAATGGCAGAACTATCATTCAACGGTTCATACATCATCACATGAGTTGGCTGAGATAGCCAATAAGGTAAAACCCGGTCTTTTAGTGATGTATCATCAACTTTTCTGGGGACGGACAGAGGAGGAGCTGATCTCAGAGGTTTCTGAACGATACAGTGGAGAGATTATATCAGGTCATGATTTGGACATCCTCTAATCAGAAACCCATTAAAGCTTCGTTGTTTTCTTCAGTTCTAGATGGTTTATCGTTGAGGTGGAACCATGCTCTTCGAAGATGATGATCTTCTCTGGGAAGAAGAGGACTGGGAAGATGATGAATGGGATGACGATGATGATTGGTAGTTTTATTCCAAGAACCTGTCATCACCACGATAATCATGTTCCTTTGCATGTAGTGACTCAGCAAGCCAACCAGAAGTGGCGTCAAGTCTATTGTCAAACTCAGGAACAAAGGGCTTGATGTCGATGAGGGGGGTATCGTTCAACATGTCTGCTCCTTTAAACCTTAGAATATTCCCATTGACTTGAATAATCCTCACAATGGAGAGTCCTATGGGATTGGGTCGTGAAGGTGCTCGAGTAGAGAAAAGGCCTCGTTCTTTTGTGTCTAGAAAAGGTATGACCTTAAGTTTGGTTGGTTGAGCTCTATGAAACCAGTACAGTAGGATAGCATGAGAGAACCTATCCAATGATTCAAGACCTTCAGAGTATTCTTGTAATATTTCAGCTTCAGCAATTGTGTCAGACTTGCTTGATTGGATTGGGATTTCGTCACTAGATTTGAAGGGTGTTCTGATTACACCAATTGGCCTAATCTCCAGACGCACGGTTCACACCTGCACTCTCTATTTGGATAACCATTGATAAAAGGAGAGGGGTCGTAAGTTGACATATGGTCACACAAATCCAAACACTCTCAGATGACATACTTGATGATGTGCTCAGTATCCTTGCAGAAGATTCATTGTCTAATATCACCTTGATTGCTGATTGTACCCAGCTTAGAAAGTGGTGTGATATACGGGTACTAACGAACGATAATCGAATCGATGCTGTTTTCTCACTCTACAGTGATTTGGATTTCTTAGCAACAGCATTTTGGTGTAGGGATATAGATTCACTACGAAAAGTGATGGAAGATTATTCAGAAAGACTAGTGGACAAAGAATTCGTCGCGATATGTACGAGAGAGCGACTTGACCAATTTGGGGAAGCCTGCGTGATTTTGAAACCGATCGAGGAAAGACAGATGGTTGCAGATAGGAGCACGCAACTAGAATGTGAGTGTAAGGCTGAGCCAGTCAGGCTGTCAATTGAAGACGCGAAGCAGCTCAAAGAGTTGTATCGACTTAGTGGTACACCCGCTTGGACTCCAAATGCAATGAATCTAGGACCATTTTATGGAATTGTGGAGGACCATGGATCAATAACTGCCGTTGCGGGAGTCCATTATGTCACCCCTTATGGAGCTGAGATAGGAAATATCGCCACGCATCCTGAGCACCGAAGGAAGGGATATGCTGCTGCATGTTTGAAGGCTGTAGTGGATGAAGTTCTAAAGAGTTCGGAGTTAGTAATTCTGCACTTCTTTGCAGAGAACGCACCAGCTCAACAACTATACGAGAGAATGGGATTTAGATACTCTGAGGCAGATCCAGTCTACTTTGTTAGGGCCACATGCAGAAGTTAAAAGAAGGGCAAATATAGAAGGGGAGCATATATTCTAGTAGACATTTCAACTTGTGAGAGAGAACCCGCCGGTGAGGAGAATACATAGTGAAAGTTGAGAAACGCGATAAGAGAATAGTAGAGTTTGACGATTCCAAGATTGAGGCCGCCATCACGAAAGCCTTCGAATCAATCAATGCAGACACAGGACCTGTACGAGGGTTAACAAAGGAAGTCGTTCAAATCATTCACGAACAAGAGCGCGAAGTCATCCACATTGAAGAGATCCAGGATATCGTCGAAGACACTCTCATGCTCCGGGGTTTCACAGAGATTGCTAGGCGATACATGAAATACCGTGAGAAGCACCATGAGGCGCGCAAGATACTCCAGATGATGGGTGTCGTTGATGACCTCAAGTTTGGCCCCAATGCAGCCACTGTTCTCTCTAGATATCTCATGAAGGATGAAGAGGGCAACCCCACTGAAACTCCATCACAGCTCTTTAGGAGGGTTTCAGGGGCAGTAGCAAGCATAGAAAAGATGTACGATGAAGACGCAGATGTGGAAGAGTATGATGATCTCTTCTACTACATGATGGCAAACCTTGAGTTCCTTCCTAATAGTCCAACTCTGTTCAATGCAGGTACAGAGATAGGTCAATGCAGTGCTTGTTTTGTGCTTCCAATTGAGGACAATATGACCTCCATATTCACATCACTTCAAAATATGGCGATAGTTCAGAAATCAGGAGGAGGAACTGGTTTCTCCTTTTCCCGGTTGAGACCAGTAGGATCCACAGTGGGGACCACAGGTGGAGTGGCTAGTGGACCACTTTCGTTCATGAAGGTCTATGATACAGCAACAGAGATCATCAAACAAGGCGGGCGTAGAAGAGGAGCAAATATGGCCATTCTTCGTTGTGACCATCCGGACATCATGGAGTTCATCGCCTGCAAGTCTGACAAACAATCATTCAGGAATTTCAACATCTCAGTTTCTCTGACAGGACCATTTCTTGAGGCGCTCAAGAACGATGGAGAGATTGACCTAGTCGCACCCCATACAAAGGAAGTTACACAAAGTATCAGTGCCAGAGTGATTTTCGATGCAATTGTACACAATGCATGGAGCACTGGAGACCCTGGTCTCATATTCATTGATCGTATCAATGATGAACATCCATTGAAAGGAGATCTCGTTGAATCAACAAATCCGTGTGTGTCTGGGGATACTATTGTCAGTACAGATATAGGATTGTTGAATATTCGGGATATCCCGGGCGTGATAAAGACTGCAAAGAAGCTCGTATATCTGCTGCAGTCTATGGAAGGATATCAGGTCAAGGTAACCAAGAATCATCGAATATTGACACCTTCAGGATGGAGGCAAGCAGGAGATTTACAGAAGGGGGACAAGATTTGTCTTCAGAGTACTAAAGGAGGATTCGGAGAAATGGGCAATCTCCGAATAGGTCAAATTCTTGGATGGTATGTTGGTGATGGCTGGAATACAGGAAAAGATCAACGTGCTACTTTAGCATTCTATGGCAAGGACAAAGGTAGGCTATCTCATTATTTCTGTGATATCGTCAATGAAGAGCTAGAGTCCAATTTGGTGGTCATTAAGAGCAAGAAACGTGAAGAAGTTCGATCAAGAAGAATCCTGAAACTAATTCGAGATTGGGAGATGGAATCAAAAGAGATATCGAATCTGCTACTTTCTTCTTCCGCTGATTGTCAAAGGGGTTTTCTACAAGGACTATTCACAGCTGATGGTTCCATTCAAGGGAGGAAAGAAAAAGGATACTCAGTACGATTATCTCAAAATAACTTGGATAATCTTCGTAATGTTCAGATTATGCTGTTGAATTTCGGGATTGCTTCGAAAATCTATGAGAATAGACGACGAGAACAAATGCGACTAATGCCTGATAGTGATGGGCAACCAAAACACTACAAGACCAAAGCAAATCATGAACTTGTCATATCAAAAGAGAACATTGTGAAATTCCGTGATCAAATTGGTTTTCTCTTAGAATACAAACAGAATCGCTTAGTAAATGGTATTGGTTCATTGAGTGTGCGTGGACCATACAAAGAGCATTTTCTAGCGAGGTTTGAATCACTGACACCACTCCAAGAGGAAGATGTCTTTGATATTGTTGGAACTCCACGAGGTGGATTTGTAGGAAATGGGATTGTTGTACACAATTGTGGCGAACAGCCACTATTACCCTACGAATCATGTGTTTTAGGTAGCATCAACCTCTCACGAATGGTTCAGGACGATGAGATAAACTGGACAAGACTTGAGGAGGTTGTGCGGCTTGGAGTTCGTTTTCTAGACAACATCATTGACCTGAATGTCTATCCAGTTGTCGAGATTGAGAAGGTGACCAAGTCAAACAGGAAGATTGGTTTAGGCATAATGGGATTCGCTGAACTACTGATCAAACTGGGAATTCCCTACGATTCAGTAAAAGGACTAGAAAAGGCCGAGGAGGTCATGTCCTTCATTCGTCAGAAAGCAGAGAGGGCATCATCAGAACTAGCAAAGATCAGGGGCAACTTTGAGAACTTTGCACTTTTGAAGAAACGGAACAAATGGAAGAGGAATGCAAGTCTGATCACTATTGCACCCACTGGAAGCATCAGTCTAATTGCACAGACTAGTAGTGGTATTGAACCCCTATTTGCCATAGCACATAGTCGAATGCTGGCTGAGGGAATCCATCTGAGTGAGGTCAATTCCCTCTTTGAGAAGATTGCAGTGGAACAAGGATTCTGGAGTGACGAGATTGAGCATGCGGTTGCAAAGACAGGGTCCGTGCAACATATTGGTGCAGTTCCAGACGATGTGAAGCAAGTCTTCAAGGCAGCGCATGAGATTGATCCTGAGTGGCATGTTAGAATGCAAGGCGCCTTTCAAAAACACACTGATAATGCTGTGAGTAAGTGTATTCACGAAGATTCCTTGATGTTAACAAATCAAGGTTTGCTCTCGATTAAGGAATGTGGCCAAGCAAGGGGAGAAGATTCGTTTGATTTGCCATTGTCCGAACTTCAAGTATTAACGGGAAATGGAAGTGGAACTGAAAGTGTTCTATCACATTATTCTGCGGGCAATCTCCCTGCTACTGAAATTCGTTTAAGAAATGGAGCAACTATTACTGGAGCAACAAATACACATAAGATTTTGACAATTGATGGGTGGAAAAATCTTGGTGATGTTAGCCTAAATGATCTAGTTGTTGTGAAACATAGTTTCAATCAAATGCATACCGCAGGAGGAAAATCAATCTCTATTGATTACGAAAGAAGAACGAATGCCAAGGCGATTCACCTACCTGCATCAATGAGTGCGGAACTCGCATTATGGCTTGGAATGATTGCCTCTGATGGAAGTTTGGTAGAATCAACTGGAGCAGTCAGTTTTCACGAGAAGAATCCGGAGGTTGGAAAACAATATTCAACATTATCCGAACAACTATTCCATGTGACACCAAAGAAACAGGTTGACCCGCGAACAGGTGTTGTTTCTCATATAATTCATTCACGTATTCTTGTGAGATATACGAAAGCACTCATTGGACAACGCGCAAGAAATAAACATGTACCTAAGCAAATTCTACAAGGAAGCGCATCTGAGAAGCTTGCTTTTGTAAACGGCTTGACTCTGGATGGTTATTTGAAAGAGAAATGGGGATTGGTTGTCTACGAAGGAATGTCAAAGAGATTGGCTAGTGAAACTGCTGAGTTGCTTCGGAGCTTCGGTTTGCCGTATATCTATCAAGGAGTAAAAGACATCAAGGGTCATGGAAAAGGCTACTCAGTATATGTGAGCAATGATCTCCAGAAACTTGTTCAGCCCTTAGAGAAACACAAACAATCCAAAGTAGTCTATAGGAAATTCCTTGTCCAGATCAATCCTGAAGAAGTTGAATCTCTCACACTACCATCATCACATCCACACTATTCCAATCTGAGATGGTTGAAGCAATCGAAGAGGAATTATTGTTGGAACACGGTAGCAGCAGAACTTGGACTGAAGATTGTAGGCTCAGTTGAGAAAGTTGCTCACGTAAAGGATGTTGGAGAGGTCACTCTCTATGATATTGAAGTCAACGAGGCTCATAGCTACTTGGTTCATGGAATTGTGTCTCACAACACAGTCAATCTTCCGAACAGTGCCACTACTGAAGATGTTGAACGGATATTCTTGCTGGCTGATCAGCTTCGACTCAAGGGAACGACTGTGTTTCGAGATGGATGCCTTGGTGGAGTTCAAGTTCTTTATGCTGGCTGTGTGGACTGTGATTCCTAACAATCCAAATGTGTTCAGTTCATGCGTCTAGTTTCTTCAGATGTAATCATTCGTCGGGTATTAATCAGAATGTTGTAGGTCCTTCTAAGAGCCTTTTCAGCATCATAGAACCATAATTTCTTAGATAATAGCCATTTAATCTTCAGTTCTCGAAAACTGCGAGAAAGCAGTCCATATCTCTTCTTCAATTGTCTTATTGGGATTGATGTGTCCTTGGATTGTCCACGAAGACTACGAATTTTATCCTCTAATGCACGAATGTCCCTTTCAAAGGTATTCTCAACCGCTTGCTTAACCTGATTGCTACCGTTTGAGTTCTTTATCTTAAGGCGAGCCCAACGTACACTATTTCCTCCAATCTCACGAATCAACTTGCTGAATTCTTGTGAGTCAACCAGTACTCTCTCGTCTTCAGATCCAAGAATCCGTCTGCGCTCTTTGGTCCTAAAAAGTGGGAAAAGAATCACACCTGGTCTAAGTCGTACTCCGATTGTCTTCCGAATTAAGCGTTCAACACGTTTCTTCTGTTGTGCGGTTGGGTTCTTGAAACTGAATGAAACAATTGTGTAAACTCGACTAGAATATACATCCTCTACCTTCTTTCTCAGACTTGGTATCTCTCGGGTTTTAATGAATGAGATTACCGATTGAGTATCAAGAGCGCGAGTAAGGTTTTCTGAAAACCCATGAACAACGAACAGACCCCTACGAAGCTTCTCGACACCAGGGCAAGCAGTGAGCTTTTTAGAGGTGTTTTTTGTTCCCTCCGGTGACCCAAGCAAAACAACTAGTCGGGAGTCCCCCTTTAGTTCAGATGTTATCGGAGTGATTACATCTACACTAGATTCGGTCATCTTGGATTGTGTTTGTCACCAATGACTGTGACATTGGTGACACATCTGGGCGACTGTAATAGACGTTAATATCTTTGTCTACTGCGTATAATAACCCATATCACATCAAACTGATTTGATAAATCTCTATACAGGGTATTAGGGTTTTAGAGGTTCTTTTTTTCTTTTTGAAGTATTATAGGCGTGATGAAATACACTAGACATCTTTTACTCTTGATTCGTTAAACACTGTTATGAGGTGACATTTATGCACTTCGATGATGAAGATGTATGGGCTGATGATGACGACGATGAATGGGACGACGATGATGACGACGACTGGTAAGTCGTTGTCACGTGGTCATTTCCAGTAGCAACTTGTCCAATCTGATCCCAGACATGGATGTGATTGCTATGGCAAAAAAGAAACCAGCAAAGAAAGCAAAACCTGCTACAACTTCTAAGAAAAAGAAGTAGTAACAACATAAGAATGGGAGAAGTTGCTTCGACTTCCCCGTTCTCCTTCTTTTTTAGGAGCATCTAACGAGCTCTTTTTATCTCTTCAACAGCCTCAGGATTGACAAGAGATGCAGTATCACCTGGTTCCTCTCCAAGATAGGCTGCACGGATCATCCTTCGCATCACTTTGGCATTTCGTGTCCTTGGTAGGTCAGATACAAAGAGAACTGCTTTGGGTTTGAGGGGTTTGCCCATTGCTATTGCTACCGATTGTTTTAGCTCTTCCCGTAAATCCTCAGATGGCTCTGTCCCAGGAGTGAGGACACAGAACACCACAAGTTCGTTGAGCTTGATTTTGTGAGGAACACCAATAGTTGCAGCTTCAACCACAGCTGGATGGCTCACTAACACAGACTCAGCCTCGGCAGGTCCGAACCGCTTGCCTGCAACCTTGATTATGTCATCAGATCTACCCAGAATATACCATAGTCCGTCTGAGTCGATTGCTGCGAAATCACCATGTACCCATGTATTTTCCCATCGAGACCAGTATGTGTCCTCGTATCGTTCTGGGTTCTTCCAGAATCCACGGGTCATCCCGATCCAAGGAGATTTAATGACAAGCTCACCGACCTTATCGCGAACTGGTTTCCCATCATCATCATACACGTCTGCTGCAATTCCTGGGCATGGTCCAGAGAATGCACACGCCTTGAGTGGTAGTAGTGGATTGCCCATCACTATACCACCCGAAATCTCTGTTCCGCCAGAGTAGTTCATTATTGGGATCTTCTTTTTGCCGACCTTCTCAAAGAGCCACATCCATGGATCAGGGTTCCAGGGTTCGCCGGTAGATGCGAAATAACGCACTGAAGACAGGTCATGTGGTTCAACAGGGTCCTCACCATGGGTCATCAAGAGTCGGATTAGAGTTGGTGAAACCCCAAGAATTGAGATTTTGTGTTTTTCAACTATCTCCCAGAGGCGTCCCGGACCGGGGTAGTCAGGTGCTCCGTCGTAGAGGAAGAATGTCCCACCCAGAATCAATGCACCAAACACCAACCAGGGACCCATCATCCAGCCCATGTCAGTCATCCAGTAGATAATTTCACCAGCATGTAGGTCTGTGCCAAAAGCCATGTCCTGGGCAGACTTGATTGGAAAACCACAATGGGTATGAACCGCACCTTTTGCGAGACCTGTAGTACCTGATGTGTAGATTATCATCATGGGAGTTTCTGCGTCTGTGACCTCAGTATTAGCGGAATCAGACTGATGAGTGATGAGTTCATTCCACCAGTGGTCACGACTTTCTTTCATATCTACATGTGTTCCTGTTAGTTTCAGGACAATCATATGTGAAAGAGAAGGAATCCGCTCGGCCGCCTTATCAGCAACTGACTTCATTGGCACAGTCTTCCGTCTACGGACTTGTGCATCAACCGTGAATATAGCCTTGGCATCAGCATCACCCAAGCGATCAACAATCGCGTTCACACCGAATCCTGAGAACAAAGGTAGGATTATCCCGCCGATTTTGGCAATTGCTAGCAGTGCGACAGCTATCTCAGGAATCATTGGCATGAATATTCCAATCGGGTCACCAGGACCCAGACCAAGTTCACGAAGGGCATTTGCGGCCTTATTGACCTCTCGAAACAGCTCGCCATAGGTCATTGAACGAATCACACCTTCCTCTCCTTCCCAGACTAGTGCAGATTGATTCTCTGTAGGCGTGCTCATGTATTTGTCCAGACAGTTATGGACTATGTTCATCTTCCCATTAACACACCATTGTGGCCAAGCAATTCCCTTTGAGAGGTTAACAACCTGATCATACGGTTTGTAGAACTCAATATTCAGAAATTTCAGAAGAGCATCTGTGAACCATGCCACATCTTCTGTGGAGCGTTTCATGAGCTCGTCAAAGTTATCTATTCCATGGAGTTTCATAAAACTCGTAAGATTGGCCTGCTGTATTTGCTCTGATGTTGGTCGCCAGACTATCTCGCCACCAAACTCGAAGGTCTCTTTCACAAGACTGACTCCTATCTAGGTCCTGAAACTCCTCTACAATGTTGTTTCGCCTATTATAACGATTACTCAACTCATTCTAGAATCAGAAAATTACAAGGACAAGTCAGACTTGTTCACGGCATACTTCGTAATCTCAAGATTGCAAGATTTCTTCACTCGGCACCAATCCTCGCATTTCTTTGCAAGTTCCTCCTCTTGGTATAGGAGATCACATTCTTCACAAAGATACAACCCATTCACGTTCTTGGTCATATTGAAAACTCTGAAATTCTTGTTCTTTAGTTTAATGATATATCGATGAGTTTATATGAATCCTGATTCATAATAAATAATGAATATAGATTCATTTATGAGTGATGGTGATGACGAAAATCTGTGTTACTTCATCAGGACCGACATTGGATTCAATGGTCGATCCTCGATTTGGTAGGTGTGCGTACTTCATTATTGTAGACCCTGAAACATTCGACTTTGAGGCGGTGTCAAATGAGGCTGCAATGGCCTCAGGAGGAGCTGGAATCAGAGCATCTCAGATAGTAGTGTCCAAGGATGTTGAAGCGGTCCTCACAGGAAGTGTAGGTCCGAATGCGTTTCCGGCACTGCAGGATGCAGGAATAAAAATCCTATCTGGCGTTTCTGGGACTGTCAAGTCAGCGATTGAGAACTATAAAACAGGTTCATTCCAAGAACTAACGACTCCTGGCCCTTCAAATGTTGGTAAAGGGCAAGGTGGTCCTGGTCGCGGACTAGGAATGGGCTATGGAATGGGAATGGGTCGTGGTATGGGTCGTGGGAGAGGAGGAAGAGGTCGTCGTAGGGGAGGTCGGAGATGGTGACAATCAGAATACTCATTCCAACGCATGACATGGAGGGAACTGAGGTTGCAGACCATTTTGGGAGAGCACCTTATTTTGCAGTGATTGATCTAGATGCTAATGGAACTATGATTGAGATGTATGTACATCCGAATGCAGGTGAGCATTCCGGTGGAAGAGGTCATGCTCATAATAACGTCCTGAAATATCAACCCCGTGCTGTAATTGTACAAGGAATGGGACCTCGTGGAATCACGAGTTTTCAGTCCCAGAATATCGCAGTTCTCAGAGCAAACAGTAGATCCATACAAGAGATTGTTCAGGCTTATCATCGAAACGAGTTAGAGGAATTAACTGAAGGCTGCGCTGATGCCCATCATAAGTGAAGTTGGGCGATAGAATCATGGTTGTGGTCTATTGATTATTACAGTTGCATCTGGGAAAGGTGGTACAGGGAAGACTACAGTTGCTGTGAATCTGGCTCTGTCTATTGGACCTACGAATCTGTTAGACTGTGATGTAGAAGAGCCGAATGTACATACTCTTCTTCATCCCACTAAACTGCAAACATCCTCTGTAACCGTTCCGACACCGTTAGTAGATCAAGACAAATGTACATTCTGTGGAAAGTGTGCTGAATTCTGTCAGTTCAATGCAATATTTGTCGGCAAGAAAAAGACGATGATTTACGAAGAAATGTGTCACTCTTGTGGTGGTTGTAAATTGATCTGTCCAGAAGAGGGTGCAATCACCGAGGTGGAGCGGCCAATTGGAAAAATCCATCAGTCCACCATTCGTGAAACTCATCTAGTATACGGAGAGCTTTCTATAGGTGAACCTATTGCGACAACTCTAATACAGGCTGTAAAGGAACATGTCAAGACTGATGGGATTAACATCATTGATGCCCCTCCTGGAACAGCATGTCCTGTTATAGAAACAATGAGAGAGAGCGACTTTCTTGTACTTGTGACAGAACCAACTCCCTTTGGCCTCCATGATTTATCCATGGCTGTTGATGTAGTCAAGGAGTTAGGAATTCCGTTTGGTGTGATAATCAACAGAGCTGGTATTGGTGATGAAGGAGTCACAGAGTTCTGTGGAAAGAACAACATTCCAATCCTCATGGAAATCCCCTTCAATCGGCAAATTGCAGAGCTCTATTCTCGCGGGATTCCATTTGTAGAAGAGATGCATGAATGGCGTCAGCAATTCAAAGACTTGTACAATCACATAATGGAGTTGACAGAAAATGGCGAATGAGATCGCTGTCATCAGTGGAAAGGGTGGTACTGGAAAGACCACTGTATGTGCGGCCTTAGGTGTGATTGCTGAGGATGTAGTCATGGCAGATTGTGATGTCGATGCTCCTGATCTTCATATCCTCTTGAATCCTTCAATCAGGACTGCAACTGAATTTGTTGCATCAAAAGTCGCAGTGATTGATGAGAATCTTTGTACAGAATGTGGATTATGTGAAGAAAAATGCAGATTCGGTGCGATTACTGATTCGAGGGTGGATCCTATCTCGTGCGAGGGGTGCGGTGTCTGTGAACATGTATGTCCTGAGAACGCCATTCAAATGGTAGACCGTCAGTCTGGCAATCTGTATGATTCTGACACCAGAATCGGTCGAATGGCTCATGCTAAACTCCTTCCGGGTGAAGGAAATTCCGGAAGATTAGTCACCGAGGTTCGAAAACTGGGTTCAAAGGTTGCAACTGAGAATGGAATTTCAACGGTTCTCATCGATGGCTCTCCAGGAATTGGATGTCCAGTGATTGCCACCGTTACTGGAATAAAACTGGGCATTATCGTAACAGAACCCACGATGTCAGGAATTCACGATATGCAACGAGTCTTGGAGTTGCTCAAACGATTCCGAGTAGCTGCCACTGTGATTATCAACAAGTTCGACTTGAACGTAGAAAACACAGAAGCCATAGAGAGATTCTGTGCTGAAAACGATGTAGAGGTCGTTGGAAAAATCAAGTTTGATTCAATCATGACAAAATCAATGGTGGCAGCCCAAACACTCCCAGAGTTTGCTCCAGACCATGAGATATCTCAACTTCTAAGAAAAGTATGGGGCCGGGTTATCGAGAAACTATCTAGTTAGTCTGCTATCTACATACTATGGAGAGTCCCATCTCTGCCATCGGAGTTTAGACGAACCGCACTTTGGACATGCAGTACGTGGATCTTTGTCCA
>JASFEF010000011.1:0-31009 GCA_050124975.1 Candidatus Thorarchaeota archaeon
ATGAGTCATCAAGGTGAGTATATCGATATTCACAAGAAACTCCTGCCATATGCTGTGGTCCATCTGTTCTTTCAAGGGCTGGAGCAGAAGGGGGATGTGAAATCATACTGCGATGGGGCCAATCTTGCAGGCAGATGGTTCTTCCAGATATTCAGCAGAGAGTTTGTTGAAGAGCTAGCTCAGGTGATTAACAGAGCTCTGGGAAAGAGAAGAAAGAATCCACCCCTCCTTGAGGTAATGAGTGGTGATGGACGGCTAACCGAATTTATTCAACCCTTGATTAAAAGACGGTGTATTGCAACTGACAGTAAGGATGGCCGCTACAACATAGGATATCCAAAATGGGTAGAACCGTTAGAGGCTATGGAGGCTGTAACGAAGTACAAGCCTTCATTCGTAATCATGTGTTGGGAGCCCTATCTATCTACAGTAGGGATTGACATCGTGAAACTGGAAATACCTACTGCCTGGATAGGGAATCCTGAGATGTGTGGGCATTCGGATATCTTCGACCGGCCTCACATCCCTATGGAAAGCAAGTTCGCTTTGAGCAGGCATGATTTTTTCGTAGCAAAGGAATTCAAGACTGATATCTTCTTTTTCAACTGCAAACCAGAGTGGATCTGAGGTCTTACACTGCTTCTTATTTTCGCAGCACTTGGTATTACCATCAGTTGAAAGAAGGTCTTGTCATGGTCAAGGCGGTAGTTGATGCTGTGGACATCGACCTAAAGACGGGAACCACTCTAGGATACTACACATTTGGAAAAGAGCGTCCAAATGTGTTCATCATAGCAGCCATGAACGGTCGTTCGGCCACTGACATCTATGCAAGTTATCTCATCATGAAGCATCTCGAAACTCTGGAACGGATTGATGGTTCGGTGACCTTTCTTCCAGTAGCGAGTCCACTTGCTTTTAGACTAGGTGCGAGGATATCCCCACTTGACTCCAAGGACCTCGACACGGTATTTCCTGGAAACGAACACGGAACAGTCACAGAGAGGACAGCCTGGGAGATATGGAGAAGAGCATCTCAAGCAGACTACATCATAGACCTCCGGACTGGATGGCAGAACTGTACTAGTCACATTATAGCAATGCATAGGGACTACATACATGTGAGGAATCTAGCTTCACAGATTGGCCTCCCATTTGCCGTTCAATCAACTGGTATGAGAGGTGCCCTCACAACAGAGGCTGCGCATGAAGGTATACCAGCTGTTTCAGTAGAAATGAGGGGAGATACCGATCAAGTTGACTCTCAGGCTGCAGTGGAAGTGAGAGAAGCAATTCTCAATCTTTTCCGCACAAAGGATATGATTGCCGGAGAGAAGATAGATGCCTCCAATACCCTCATGGGAAGGCTGCAACAGGTCAATGTGGACACAGAGGGTTTCTTCGTCCCCACAGTAAATCTTGGAGAAACTGTGAAGAATGGGGATGTATTAGGCCACGTGCAGGACAAGAATGAGATATCGTCTCCTTTTGATGGCGCTGTGATATCATTGAGTCGAATCAACTATGTGTTTGAGGGAGATATGGTAGCTCGTATTGCAGCCCCACTCAGTGACCAATGGACTTCTATGGCGGCGGAGCAAGAAGAAGCTGCGCCAAAGAGAAGGAAATGGTGAAAGTGAGCAACGATTGTGCGGAAATGCAGTATCTGATGCGTATCAATGTAGGCGACAGTCGCCTCAGGGAGAAACAAAACATACTGCTTGTTGGGAGTTGTATGGACAGGTACCATGACTTTGTGAAAGAGATTTGTGAGAGGGATGGAGGTCATGCGGTCCTCTATATCTGTCTTGAAGAGACCCACATGAATCAAGCAGGCTTCAAGATTGGGTCTATTGTGAAGTATTCTGGTATCAAAAAAGTCACGACTCTGACAGTTGATGGGAGTCCCCACTGTGTTCAGCTGCACTATGTTGTTGAGGACATCAAGCGGCATTTCGCATCTGAAATTGAAACAGCTCATTTTGTCATTGAGAAGGGCAAGCTGTTCGAAATATCGCCTGAGGCTGTAAAGCGTTCTAGGCACCTCTCGAAGATTCAGAAGATGATTGATGGCTAACGTAACTTTGGCAGAATGAAACCAGCTGACTTCTTGTATTCCAGGTAATCATCGCCGTAGTGCAGAACTAGTTTTCGTTCCTCAAAATACGCTCCAATCATTGTGTAGAGAATCATGCACAGAGAGAACACAATCACTGATGGAAACGGGTAGATGAGTGCAAGGGCAAAGAACACCATGAGTGTCGCCAAGTACAATGGATGACGAATCCGAGAATAGATTCCATCGGTGACAAGCTCTGCTTTTCTGTCAGTCCTCATGTCTGCAACAGTGCTGACAGATATTACTCGAGATGCAATCATAGCCAGAATCACCCCACTTAGACCAAGAAGAATTCCAAGTATGAAGAGGATTGGTTGTATCATTGTTGGTTGTGTGAAGAAGTAAATCCAATTCCAGAAGTTCATTGATAGAAAAGCAATGAGAAGAGTAAGCATGCTAGTTATGTTGAATATCCTAGCATAGCCTTCTTTGCCCCATCGATCAATGATTCTCTCTTTGACTCTAAGAGCAGAAAGTCCACTGTGCTGTAAACCAAAAAGTGATGATGTTAGTATAATGATGATGTATTCAAACAAGGTAAACCCCTTCAGAGATTACTCATATCGTATGTCATTAACCTTATAAGTTAACTATTGTGTATTTAACAATAGTTAATACATTTTCACTTGGGTGAATAATAGATGATTGAAGCAACAAAGAACCCATTCTCCCCCATGGAGATGTGGGATGACACAATGGTCACCGTGAATGAAGGTGAAGAGAAGAAGAGAGTTGATGCCAAACGCTACAGAATCCGTTATCTAGTTGGAGAGAGCGAAGACAAGAGATTTGTCGACGGAGGCAGTGATGACATCACAGAGCTTAGTGAGAAGACATTGTTTCTGGCACCATCAGTTCATCGTCTCACAGGAGATCCATTCCACTATGATCATTCCAGAGTGGAGAGCATTAGTGGGAAGACAAGGATCACTGAAAGGACAAAGGAACTGATTCGTCATCCAGCATGTGAAGACCATAAGACTATCGAAGTCATCTTTGAGAGTCCAGGAGTAGAGTGCTGTGCGATGTCCAAGGAACAAGCAGACAAGATGCGAGTCCCACTCCAATACGTGGCAGGATACATTCTCGGTAAAGACGAGGGAATGGTGAAGTTAGCCCTATCAAAGACTGTTGTCGATGATGAAACCGAGTACTACGACCACATCCACATCATACCGGAGTCAGCGATAAAACAGATGTCTTGTCTGGAGTGAATTGCAACCAAGAGGTCGAACGTCCGATCATCTCCTTGATCTGGCTGCCCCCACACAGTCAGACTTCCTTTCGCTTCGGGCGTTCACCTCTCCCTTCTTTTATTTTACCAATACGTATGTATGAGGATAGTATGTTTTCTTAGAAAATAGTTCGAGAAAACAGTGGTGCAAGAGTTCACACATGCTTAGACTTATATACGTAAATAATAGCGCTTGGGAAAGCATCCTTCTTGGGCTGTGATTTTGCATGTCCTTTGGCTAAGCATGTACGCGGCCATATCTCAAGCGGATGTAAATAGGTGATTCATAAAATGGCAAGACCGGCACGGACCGCAATGAACCAGCGAAAGGGCATGACTGTTTGTTCTGTATGCGGTGGTAGTGATTTTTACCAAGACTTGACACGTGGTGAGCACATCTGCACTTCTTGCGGATGTGTGATGAACGAGAGAATCTTAGATTCTGGACCTGAGTGGAGAGCATTCACTGCTGAAGAGCGGAATGCTAGAGCACGAACAGGTTCACCAATGACTTTGACAATGGCAGACAAAGGCCTTGCTACAACCATTGGCTGGAGCGACAGGGACGCAAACGGACGCGCGATTGCCGCAAGCAGCCGTGCAGCAATCTATAGGATGCGAAAGTGGCAGATCAGGACTCTGGTTCACAGCTCTCAACACAGGAATCTCAGTATTGCGATGAGTGAGATGGACAGACTAACATCCCAGCTTGGAGTCCCTCATGAAACCAAAGAGACCTCTGCGCTGATCTACCGAAAAGCCCTGAGTAAACGCCTCGTCAGAGGCAGAAGCATTGAGGGCATGGTAGCTGCAACCATCTATCTCTCCTGCAGGATTCACAAAATCCCACGACAGCTCGATGAGATTGTCACAGAAGCCAGAGTCAACAGGAAGGAGCTTGGTCAGTGTGTACGACTTATCCTACGAAATGTTGACGTTAAAGTCCCAATCCCATCAGCAAACGATTTAATGCCAAGGATCTCAGCAGACCTAGGTCTTGACGGCAAGACTGTCCAGACGGCCATGAACATCATCAACGACGCTAGAGAGAGAGGTATCACAGCAGGCAAGGACCCTGGTGGTCTTGCAGCTGCAGCACTCTATATCGCAGGCATCATCGAGGATGACAGGCGAACACAGAGAGAGATTGCTGAGGCATCAAACGTTACTGAAGTGACTGTTCGTAACAGGTACAAGGACCTGGCAAACAGCCTTAAAATTACGATCAAACCATAGTAGTTTGGGGATTCCCCCAACTACTCCCTTCTTCTTTTTTGGATACACTAAGTTCATTTGCAGCAACGGTGTAACAGATTCTAGATTTCAATGACTCAGTTCATTCTAGCTCTATGTGGACTTCCTGCCTCTGGAAAGTCAGCCTTGGCTGATGTAATTAAGAAGGCTCTGAAGTCTGGTGTAGAGATAGTGAGAACTGATGACTGGCGAGATGACTCATACTACACAGATTGGACACCTGAGAAGGAGGGTCCAGTACGTCAGACTGCTTTGGCCAGAGTTGAGAAATTGATCGCACAAGGAAAAAGTGTGATTCACGATGACACGAACTACTACAATAGCATGAGGCATGAGTTGTTCAAGATTGCTCTTGAAAACGGATGCGCATTCACAGTGGTTTATGTTTCCACACCTGTAGATGTTGCTTTGAGATGGAACAATGAGAGACCTGACTCAAGAATCCCAGACCTCGTGATTAAACGGATTAATGAAAGGTTTGATCTGCCTGGAAGACGATATCTCTGGGATGATTCGATGATGGAAGTGAATATGGCAGGTAATGATGTTGATGCTATTGCTTCTGAGATTGCTGAGAGAATTCAAGACCTTGAAGTTGCAACGGAACCCGAGCCTGATCTGGTCACAACCACAGAATTTGAGCGGCTGGATGTCGAAACAAGACGCGCTGTGTCAGAGTTCCTGAAGAAACATCCACATCTTAGAGGGATGAGGAAAGTATCTGAAATCAGGAGAAGTGTTCTCAAAGAGGCAACGCAAGGGAAGACACTTACAAGCAGTTTGTACGAATTACTTCTAGAGCAGCTTGAAACGTTACTCTGAATTGGGATGGCGGCCTCCTAAGAGAATCGAACTCTCAACGCTTGCACGTTCATGGGTTTGAAGCCCACGGAACCAGACCACCGGTCCTGTAGAAGGCCATAATTCATGCGAGGTTTCGTGTTTGAAAAGAATAAATCAGAATCTAAATGTAACGGCTAATGACTGCATGAGTTTCCTTCTTCCACTCAATGCTCTTCTTTGCAAGCTCTGCTGCGATATTGCCAGGTAGTGCTTCATCCCTCGGCAACGATTCAATTCTCGAAAGCCAGCCAGAAGTAGTTAGTGTGAGAGGATGCATTCCATCCTCACCTTCAGTTGCTTTGATCATCATTTCTCTCCCATGAGCGACTTGTGTGTAAACATCATTGAGAGGTGCTTTCTTGAGTATACCATGAACAACGCGGTCCCAGCAAGTCTTTGCAACGAGTGCTCGTTTTAGTTTGGCTTTATCATCATCAGGCAATGTATCATATTTCGATATTGCTTGATTCAATGAAGCCACAACCTCATCCAAGAACTCACCAATAGCAGTTTCATCCTTGCCTTCAGCCTCAACACCGATTGAGGACTTTGAACCATCGACAGAGATGGTGACCAATGCCTTCTCGTCAGCAATACGAAGTGAGAATTTCGCTGCACCATTGAAGACCTGACTCTCAGCCTCGGTATACTCTTCCAGGATCACATTGGGTCTTGAAGCGACCGAATACCATGCAATCCTAAAAACTGCTGCTGATTCATCTGAACTATAACTAAGACTACGAGACATTTTTGCCATCTCCTCAGGTGCGTCTAATGGCTTTGACCTCCCTCTAGGTCTTCCTACTCTATTTGCTGGCCTCTTTATCAAGTTTGGCTGTAGCTGTTATTACATCATTTTTCGAGGCGCCAATGGCCGCATTCATCACCAAGTAGCTGTGAGGATAGTTATCACTTGATGATCCATATGCACCCTTCTCAACAGCCCGGGGCCCAGTCACACGTGCATTGTATAGTCTTGCACCGATTTCCTTGACATCCAGCCCATCCATTGTGAGCGCATAAGCAACAGGATTCCAGACAGAAAGGACCCGTTGATTGAGCTTCTTTGCAATCTCATTCAATTTCTCATGTAGGAGTGCCAAGTTCTCTGTTTGCTGTTGTCGAAGGTCCTTGTAGTTCTCCATTCCAAGTGCTAATAGAGCAGCAAGTGTCTGAACAACAGGTGCAGCAGAGGCACGACCAGCATAGGTTTCCATTACCTGTTCGATGAAATCCTTAGATGGTGACACAATTATCGAGGCTCCAACAGGAGAAAGGAAGTTCTTGTCGCTACTCTGGACAACTGCATCAACACGTCCTGCATCAGCCGCAGAACGAATCTCACTCATCGTTCGTTCAGATTGAACACCGTAAGCATTGTTGACTATCAGAGGAACATCGTGTTCAGCGCAGGACTTTGCAATCTCCTTTATCGGGTCTGATTCTCTCGGTGGAAAGAAAGTGGTTGTGGCAAGAACTGCATTTGATTTTGTACGTTTGATTTCCTTCTCTAAAGTGTCCATGTCAACTTGAACTGCATCTCCATCAATTATAGTTGGGATAATGTTCTTCTCAAGTCCTGCAAGGGCAATAGCACGGAGGGGGGATGTGTGGTCAATGCGTGGAAAGAGAACACGTTTGGATCCGAGCTCTCTTCGTAAAGCACCAAGAATTAGAGAGATACTCATTCCAGTTGATAGAGGAGTTACGATTCCTGATTTCATGTTGCTGAGACCAAGTTTACGAACCGCATCTAATGCCACATTGTTTGCTACTTGTTGCATCAGTGAGGCCCCAGGAGCCTTGGGTTGTGGTGCTGCAAGTTTACCACTACGCCCAATACCGTGATTGAAACCTGCGGACAAGCGACCGATGAAAGGAGATGCAACTCGAGCCTCGCGTTCACCCACCCTTGCGGCTTCGGGGTCCTTGTCTGTGTCGAGGGAGGAAAGCAGTTGTAACATCATTTCTATTTGAAGGTCGGTGAGTGATTTCTCAGGGAATTGTCGTCGGTTCAGTACATCTCGAACAGGACCCAACAATGAATCCACAGTTGTTCTTCCACGTTGTAACATACTCTTGGGAATGTTCTTCTCTAGGATCCTATCGATCTCGTCATTGTCCAAAACTATACTCCTCCTCTGTCAAGCGTTGATAAGTAACCGTTTCTGTTTCCTTTACCCGACCTTTGAATTCTACAGCAACTACACCGCGGGTACCAAAAGGCTGCCTAATAACACCCTCCACACCGCTATCGCTGTGTACTTTAGAGTCAATCAATCGTTCAGCCACTTCTTTGCTGGATGCAAGACCTGCCACAAGAACATCGCGGTTTCGAATACGATGGACCTTGCCAGTCCTGACACGCGGCCTTGACATAACTATCTTGTCAGGAATGTCGATTACTTCACCAGATCCGACAACCCTCATTTGTGTGGGAGGTAGGTCGGTCCGTAGTAGTAATACCTTGGTCCCTTTAGTGAGTGCTACCGGTTTCTGAAGAACTAGGACTGCTTCGAACTCCATACTCCCAACCTCATCTTGAATAACTCTTTCATTGTCAGTCATTATGAAGGGGATTATTTGCCCGGTGACTGCAGGCATGCCTGCTGAGATACTCACAGTCATCCTCTTTGTGATGCGACCTCGATACAATGGATTGACATCAAATCGAGCAATGAAACCTGAGGTGCGAGTCATACTCCCGGGTGTACAGAGATAGTCACCTCGGGCAATCTCAGTGTCGTCAACTTCTGGGACATTGACTCCTACTCGATCACCAGCACTGGCCTCTTCGCGTTCTTCACCGAATGTCTGTATCGATCGAACCCTGCTAGTTTTTCCGAGTGGGACAATCTCAACAATATCGCCAAGTCTGATATGTCCACTTTTGATAGTTCCTGTGACTACCGTGCCATGTCCCTTGACTGGAAATGCATGATCAATTGGAACAGACAAGGGACTCTCAGAGTCTCTTTCTTTTGGTGTCAATAGTCGTAGAAGTGCAGCTCTAAGTTCATCAATGCCCTCACCCTTCAAAGCAGAAACTCGAACGAATTCTACATCTGCAAATGATGTGTCCACTAGAATTGCTTTCATTTTCTCCTCGATGGCAGTGAGTTTCTTGGGATCAACAAGATCGGTCTTTGTCACAACTGCAAGAATTCTTTCCACACCCATAGCTTGAAGGACTACAAGGTGTTCTCCAGTTTGTACCATTGGGCCCTCATCTGCTGCTACGACCAGAATGGCCGCATCGATAATATTCGAACCAGCGACTACACTTCGAATCAAGTCAGCATGTCCAGGGGCATCGACTAGAGTCACCAAGTACTTGTCAAGTACAAACATTGTGAATCCCAAGTCGATAGTGATACCACGCTTCTGGGATTGTGGGTGTTTATCCAAACCGGCAGTCGACACCTTCTCACTGAGAGCCTTAGCGAGTGCTGTTTTACCATGGTCTATGTGACCCATGAGACCCACATGAACTGGGACAAGATTGTCCATATCCTTGCCTCACGTCAAAGAGGATATTTCACGCATAAAACCTTAGTGAGATACAGAGTACTTTATTGGGAACGTTGTCAGACAAAGAAACATGGTATCAAGGTCTCTTGAGAAAATGATCCTAATTGCAATAGGCCTCTCCACTGTGGTTATCGTTGGAGTTCCAGTATTGATGTACTCAATTGACACAATAAACACAACATCTCAGTTGCAGGAGGTCCAACTGATGGCTGAATTAATCCACAATGCAACAAGGGATGTTGATACCGGTGTTTCCAACTCAACCTCTGCCGATGTGTGGGTTAATCCTGGATTCTCAGTGACTGCTACAGCGAAAACACTCACAGTCCTATTCAGCAAAAATGGAGGGTCTACAAGAACATGGCAAGGAACCTATATCCATGACATATCAATCGATAATCCGATTTCCACACACACTAGCAAGGTTCTGTACTCAATGGAAGTTGTTCTGGTTGATGATGTCCTTCACATCTCATTCTACCAAACGCCAATATGAGTCAGTGACCACCAATGATTGAGAGCACAATGTTTTTAATCTAGGCTCAGATTCACGCCGCCAACACCCTCAGGTGAGGACTGAAAGTAATGGCAGAGGAAGTCGATAGAATCGACGAAACTGGTACTGACAAGGAAGAGTCCGAGCCAGAGATACTAGAGGAAGAACCAAAGAAAGTAGAGAAGAAAGAACCTAGGAAGGTAGGCCTTGGACTTATTCTAAACACAAGAATGCTACGTCGAGTTTTCCAGATTCTTGCATTCATAGGAATCAATGGTTACATTCTCACAGCATGGTTCGGCATGCCTGGTGTTCAAGAACTTTGGTTCTCAATCTGGAAGAACTTACCAACATTACCCATTCTTGCACCACTGGAAGCACCCCTTGCAGTTATAGCTGGTTCTTTTGATACGATGATTCGTGAGTTCTCAACAGGAATCTTCCCATTCTTCACACTAGGAGCCATGCTCATCATAACTATCATTTTTGGTAGAGCAGCCTGTGGATGGATTTGTCCAATTGGGACTATTCAAGATTTCATAACTCTGCCAAAGCGAACTAAGATTCGTCCAGCTCCTGGAACAGAGAGTGAACTTCGAAAAATCAAGGCATATATCTTCGTCATTGCAGCATTCTTTGCAGTCTGGGTTGGTTTCTCAAGGATCACTGGAACAGCTGATGCTCTTGAAGCCACGCTGGGTATTTTTGTGGACGATGTGTTTGCACCTCTAAATCCAGCGTATATTCTGTTTGTAGTACTACCCAATCAGCTATGGCCCACAGGCATTGACACTCTGTGGTACTTCTCGCAGTGGGGATGGGCACTTATACAGATGGGATTCGTAATCTTCGTCTTTCTCATCTCATTCTGGATACCACGATGGTTCTGTAGGTGGCTTTGTCCTGCAGGATGGTTCTATAGTGTGTTCTCACGTGATGCTTTGATTGGAATAGGGAGAAACCCGGCTCGGTGCACACCTGACACCTGCAACGTGTGTGAGGTTGTGTGTCCAATGAACATCCGAATTCGAAGGTTCCCATACAAGCACATGCATAGTCCAGATTGCATAATGTGTTTAGATTGTAGGAGTCACTGTCCAAATGATGCCATTGTGCTGAGATTCTCATAGATCTATGCGGTCTGAGGAGCCTAGCACATCGTTGAATGCATCGTTTATGCTAGCATACATTTTCATCAATTTCAGACCATCCTCGGTCACCCTCGCACCACCCCCTCCTTCGGTTCCACCTTTGAAGGTTTCAACCAGAGTGATGCCTAGTTTTTTCTCGATCTTCTTGATGACACCCCAAGCGTAGCGATAAGACATCTGAAGTTTCTTGGCACCCTGTGTTATGGTTCCTTCTTCATGTACAGACTTCAGGATAGCATAAGCTCCCGGACCGAAGATATACTCTCCATCCCTTTCTAACCAGAGTTTGTAGTCTGGCACAAGAGTGAGGTTGCGTCTATCCTTAGTGCCCATGTGAAACCACTCCATGCACAAGGTCTCAGGACCAAGCTTGCGGTTCAATCTGTGGGTTTCAATGACCCCATCTAAGTCGTTCTGCTTTTGTTGTGTCTTTCTTGAAGACTTTCTTCACTGTTTTCCAATGGTCGGAGCACAAGTAGATCTTCCTGGATCGCGCATCTTTTACTCTGAGATTGGATTTTGCAACACTCTCTGCTATCCTATCTCTCTTCATGGACCTCTTTGAAGGCTTCCTGCACCCAACAATACTGCAAATCTTATCCTCTGACACTTGGGACACTTCAAGCGCACTACCTGTTGTAAGGTATTATAACTATAGCGCATTGGTATCAAGCATTCATGTTCTTGGGTGTAAAGACACCACCTTCGGAGAAGTCAATGAATGGGCACTCTTCATTCCCAAGTTTCAGTTTTACTGACTTTGAGTCATCGGCGTGTCCTATGACCACTGTTGAGAGTCCATGCGCCTCTGCAATTTGTTTCACTTGTGGAAGATTGTCTTCGGAAGTTGCTACAAGAAAGCCCAATGAGATGAACATCCGAATCCAGTCATCCAAAGGGATGTCAGTTGGCCGAGACTCATCAAGAGAGTCCAAGTTTAACATTCCCCCACATCCAGAGTATTCAAGCATCATTCCAGCGGTACCAATTACACCAGCTACAGAAACATCCTTGGCGGCTGTCAACAGATGTTCACTTGCTAGGTCGTTCATCACGGAAAGTCTCAGGACAACGTCATCAGATGATCGACCGGTGACAGAATCCCAACCCAATGGATAACTCTCACCTCTTTGCCCGACATTATCAAACAAAAGAACCAGAACGTTGCCGGATTTAGCACCTCCAGCAGTGAGAAGATTGGACTTCATCACTGTTCCTGTGGCAGATCCAACAACATACGTTGAGGAGGAACGAGGGTTTGTGTGCCCTCTGACTATGGGAACCCTGAAGGTCTGGGACCCGTTGATCAGGCCATCAAGTAGGGCTTCACCAATTTCAGGATCAGAATATGACAGGGCTACAGCAAAGGATGTTGGGGTTCCCCCCGCTGCATAGATGTCCATCATATTTGCAAGGACTGCGTTGAACCCAGCTGCTCGAGGGTAGTTAAGACAAAGGTCTTCGACAATTCCATCAGTGGTCAGGAGAACATACTCGTCGGACTCGGTTCCTATCACAGCAGAGTCCTCACCAAGACTGTGTGGTGTATTCCCATTGAATGATTCCAGTCTAAGTTTGTCTATGATAGAAGGAAGAACGAATTTCCTTGAGATGCCATCAAAGCTCAAGAGGAGCTTCAATATCTCATCAAGACGACTCAAGTCCAATCACTCGAACTAGGGAACTGGTGTCGTGGGTCCAGGGAGCAAACCAACAGCAAAAGCAGCTTGACCTAGTAGAATACCAATTCCTAAGAGTGATATTCCAACCATGAAGTAGATGAGTGCCCTCATTTCGGGACGGATTTCCTCGAACACGTAAGTTCACCTTCGCTGAACAGCGAACTACATGTTGCTTATAGACATTGTGCCACGAAGACTAATTGATATCGTTTTGTTTCATCTCTGTCTGAACTTCTTCGCGATGTCCTTGGGCATCGCATCCGGGTAGGGTTCCTCACTCCGCACCCGTACTTCTGCCTGAACAGGAACCGCTTGTTGCACTCGCTGGCATTTTCCATCCTGAGATAGCTTTCGAATTGCACATTTTGAATGAACACACCAACCCTGGTCACACTCTTCGTCAATCCAAGTGCACCAGACGATTTTCTTGCCTCCCTGTTTTCTCATCTTGAGAGCAGGAGGTTTTCGTTCACATATGAAATGCTCACACAGAGCTGTACACTCTACATCGTTGCTGACCATTTCTGACCGCTCCAAAGTTATTCCATGTTCACCTCTTCTCAGCAATCCTGAGTAACGATATGAGTCGTTCCCGGCCCCCTTCAACTATCCTGATGTTTCTTTCAAGCCGAGTCTTTGATGAGTCATAGGAGTCTCTGTTGATATCACCAATCTTGAATTTGGCCTCTACTCTACTGACTTCCTTGTCAAGTTTCTTGAGGGTATTCTTAATCCCCTTCACCCATTTCTTCGCAGTCTTGATGGCCCCTTTCAGATTGCTACGAAGCTCTTTGATGGAGTGAAGAATCTCGGTACGTTGTTCTTTGTAGACATCTTTGTCAAGTGTACCTGAGATGCCCTCCAGTTTCTCCAACCGGCCCTCATCCTTGTCGAGAGCATCCAGCAGTCTTTCCAAGACCAAGGGTGAGGACACTGCCGCCAGTTCTCTTCTACGACTCTTGGTTTTCTCAAACTCAGAACGGAGCTCTTCAGCTCTGACTGTAAGTACTGCTTTGTCCGCTTGTTGAAGCTGTAGTGCTTGTCTTGTTGCCTTAGTCCTTTCAATGATACTGTCGAGTTCTTGGTCAACGACCTCTAGCTCGGACCTTGAAAGAAGCACGACTGCCGCTTGATGATCCATACCCTCAATTGTGATATCAAAATGAGGAGGATCCACCCTTTCTGGTTCAGGTGGTGGAACTACAATCTCAAGCTCTTCCTCAAACTGTGATTCTACTTCTGGGGGACTATGAGTGGCTTCTGATTCGAGTGGTTTTCCACATATCTTGCAGAAGCGCCCCTGAGGGACTTCCAAACCACAGAAAGGACATGTAACAAGCGGGTCTGACATGGCTATGCTCCATCCATGACAAAGGACTTTATCGGACTGGTGTCCGATATTGGTTCAATCTTTTTTCATGTTAGCGAGCCCAGTCGACTACTCACTTCATCTAGCTGGGCTTTTGTTGTGACTATTGTGTTTGCACCATAGGTTGGTAGGACCTTCAACTCCTCCACAAGGAGTGCGATCGCCTTGTCGGAGTCAATCTCTTTCTTATCTAGAGAGCCATCAGGAAAAGTGAGTGATGCCTCTACCCATTGAGTCTTTGTATCGTCAGATGGGAATAGACAGTAGATATAGTCGTCATTGCTGCAGATAAATGAAGGAGTATTCTCCCAGGCTTGTGCCAACAGCATTCCAAAAGCCTTTGCGTTTTCAGCCTTATCAGCCATCAGGATAACCTCTGGGGCCAGATGTAGTAACAGACAACGTAATTGCGAACTTAAAACTTTCTCAGTTGGTCTATCTATGGTCTATGCCAGATAAATGAGTAGTAGGCAATCTCACCAGTTTCCTTTACGGTAGCTATGATGAATTTCTTCCTCACACTTGTTGCCAATCGCCCAGCTCGCACAATATCAAGCGGTACTACCCCTTTTCTTTGAGGAATGACATGTACAAGGAATGGTGCATGGTCTTTGCCTGGACCATGTTCGTACACTGCAAAATCAG
This sequence comes from Candidatus Thorarchaeota archaeon, assembly GCA_050124975.1. Taxonomy (GTDB): domain Archaea; phylum Asgardarchaeota; class Thorarchaeia; order Thorarchaeales; family Thorarchaeaceae; genus SMTZ1-45. The sequence goes on from JASFEF010000011.1 coordinate 14,325, forward strand.
TTCCAAACTTCAATCCAGGTCTAACAACATAACCGCGTTCACGTAATTGTGAATACACAATGTAGCGGTCCCTGAATTCTTCTGACCATTCAGAACCAAGTTGTAGAAGTTCTTCCACACTCAGAACAGAGTCGTCATCATGACGTCGTACGTTCAATCTCTTCTTTTGAGTGAGGTATGCACATTCTATCAGAGAAAGCTCTAGTGGTTTGTCAAAAACAGAGGTCTTAGGTTTTCGAATTCCAACAGGTTGACCAAAGTATCCTTCCTCATATAGTTTCATACCATGATCAGAGTCCCAAACAATTCCTCTGTCCCCCACAAGTCTGGCATCTGCGACAGTGGAAGTTTCGTTCAATTCATAGCACCGACTTTATTCAACCATTGAGGGTGAGTGAAAGAGATCGGATGACGATAGCAGCATCCTCGCTAAAGTTGGCCATGTCCTCGACCATGTTGATGAAATCACGAAATCGGAGTAACACGGCAAGAGGGATTTGCAAGGGATACAATTTAGTCTGGATTTTCCTCTGAACAATATCAATTTCCTTCTCTAGCTTGCATATCTCATCGGCACGCTTCATTGACTCCTTCATGTTGATGGATAGAAAACGCACTGCTTCACGTTGTGAAGTGACTTGAGAACTCAATAGTTTTCCAAGATTAGCAATAGCGTCCTTCAAATCTCCATCAGGATTCCATTCACTGACCACTGCAGCCAAGTGGTAGCATGCTATTTCTGCACCATCAATGGACTTGTCATTATAATGTACAAGCTTGAGAAGATCTTCACGCTGCATCAAAGTACTTGCCTTTGCTAACTCATTTAGAATGGTTCGTTTGAGCGCGTCTCCCTTTTCTTCAAGAGCTGTGATTTTCTTGAGTTCTTCTTCATCGATAGATTTCTTGCCTCCAAGCCAATCAGTGATTGCATTAACTACTATCTTGTTGGCAGATACTGCTACACGAAAATGCTCATCCAGCATCTGTGTGATGTTTCCTAGTTCAGAACTCATGAATCTTCCATTATCAAGTACCATGTCGCGCACCTAATTCGAGCTGGAGTCGATTAGAGTAGCTTTTTAATTCTTCTGGACAACGAACTCAACAGGAGAAAGGAATAGTGGAGCTCTGGCAAATAATCGTCGCGCTCATACAGGGGTTAGTAGAATGGCTTCCTATTAGTAGCGAAGGCCAAGTTGTCCTTTTTTTGTATAATTTCAGTCCAGTCCCATCTGAAGACATCATTTCTCTTGTGGTGTGGCTTCATCTTGGTACAGCTTTCGCCGTAGTTGCTAGATATCCAAGGGTCATTCTAGACATATTGAGTTTAAAGGACAAGAAATTGTTCAGACTACTCCTTTTCGCAACACTGACTACAGCCATCACCGCAGTACCGCTCTATCTTTTCCTAAAGAACAGTCTAACACCAACACATGGCGAACTCCTGAATGTTTTTGTAGGGATTCTGCTGTTGGTCACTGCGGTTGTTCTATATCTTCCATCAAGAAGAGGGGAGGAAGATACTGACACTGAACGTGATGTCGAAGACCGTGAAGCTGCTACTACAGGCTTAATACAGGGACTGGCAGTTCTGCCTGGTCTGAGCAGGTCTGGTGTGACCATCTCAGCACTCCTAATGCAGAGAATCGACAAGGAAACTGCAATGAAGTTCAGTTTTCTGATGAGTGTGCCAGCTGTAGTGGCAATCCTTCTCTTGGAGATAATAACTGGAAGTACACTTCCTTCAGGTGTTGGAACACTGGACCTCATTCTGATAGAGGGAATTGTGTTTGTAGTCGGACTAGCTTCAATGGAGTTCCTGTTGAGATTGGCTCGAAGAATCAGTTTTTGGAAACTGTGCTTGGTTCTTGCAATTGTCGCAATACTCTTTGGTATCCCAGCTTTGATACCATAACGCTCCTCACTCGGTACGTTTCTGGAACATCATTCCAATTGGAGAATTCGCTTTTCTCCACTCAGCCAGCTTTCCTTCATAGTCGAGAGGTATAGTATGCCGACCGTGATTGCCAACAACAATGAACAATGTCCCGACTCTTGCCTGTCTGAGAAGCACCTTGATCCAGTTGTCGGTACGTCTGACAATCTTTTCCAACAGGGTCTTGGGAGGTGTCCTGTGACCATATTGTGCATATAGACTCTCAAAGTCCAGGAAGTGAAGATAGAGTAGCTCACTCTTGAAGATGTGTTTGGTCGCCTCGATATAGGTGGCCATGTCATCGCGTGGTTGTACTGTGTATGATGGGTCAAAACTGAATTGGACCATATCTTCTTCGCGACAGATAACACGAGTCGCTTTTCCATAGTTTTTGACATGCTGGATGAGGTGGAAGTCGGTCCTGTGTCCCCTCAGGAGTCTCTTTATGAGGGGTAGAGCGTAAGGATCAGTAGTTTCAAGCAGAGCTAAAACTTCCAGATTCTTGATGAGTGCCTCAGGTTTGTACACCACCGCCTCGAAGAGCCCAAAGTTGTCTATCATAATGATGACCACAGACTTTGGGTTGAACTTCAGTAGCAACTCCTCATTTGGAGGAAATAGTCCTTCTGGAACCTCTATACCTAGTAGTTTCAAGACTGTTGCAGGAAACTCCAATGCTGTGGTTCGAACTTGTGGGAACGACATTCAACTTTCCTCGGTGGTGCTCCTGTGATTAATCCTGTTCGCCTTCAAGAAGCTTGCGTATGCGTGCGGATTACTGTGCATCAATTCTCATTTTAATCTCCAAGGTTCTTTAACCTATGGCCTATGGAAGGGTTAAAAACCTCAGCGGCGGGACTGAGCATTAGAGGCATCTCAATGACCCTTCGGGACATCATTTACAAGGATACAGTCAAGTTCATACTTTCAGGAGGAAAAGGTGGAGTCGGAAAGACCAGTAGCGCTGGAGCACTAGCCGTCTTGTCCGCTCAGCATGGTTTTCGAACTCTAGTCCTCTCTACAGACCCAGCTCACAGTCTCAGTGACAGTTTTGACCAAGACCTGTCAGGTGGAGAGATAGTTCCAATTGAGGGTTTCAACAACCTTTGGGGAATGGAGATTAACACTGAGAAGGGCATGGAGGAGTTTCAGCAGGTAATGGGAGACGGTGCCGTTGGTCCTGAAGCTCAAATGGCAGCAGGTCTCATGGGGGACATGACAGGAATGGCACCCCCTGGTTCGGATGAGGCTATGGCGTTTGGAAAAATTCTAGAGTTCCTTGAGGACTCATCTTATGACCGCGTGATATTTGACACTGCACCAACTGGTCACACACTCAAGCTGCTTGAACTGCCTGATCTCTTGGACAGTTGGCTTGGAAAGATACTAACACTGAGACAGAGACTAAGCTCTATGATGGGAGCACTCCGAGGCATGTTCGGTGGTGCTGATCAGGAGGAGAACTCTTGGCAAATGATTCAGCAGACAAAGGATAAGATTCGTGCGGCCAGGATTGAGCTCTCAGACCCAGACACCACACAGTTCATAGTTGTAATGATTCCAGAGGCAATGGCTGTCTTTGAAACGCAGAGACTCCTCGCAAGCCTCAATTCTTGGCATATCCCTGCAACCCATCTAATCATAAACCAGCTTGTTCCTCCAAATCCAGCATGCAATTTCTGTTCCAAGAGACATGAGATGCAACAGTCCAACCTCAAAGATATCCGAGACCTGTATTCAGATATGGATCTCACTGAAGTCCCTCTCTTCGATGGAGAAATAAGAGGGGTTGAAGGTCTTACAAGATTAGGGAAGATACTGATTGGTGAAGAGGTTGAGTGAAAATGAAACGCTCTCTGAAGATTAAACTAGCTGGAATATTCCTGATATTCCTATTCATAGCATCCTTTGTTCTAACAGTATTTCTCCTGTATACACCATGGGACTAAAAGTGAAAAAACTAGACGCCCTTGACTCTCTTGACGACTGGTGGACGAATTTTGTAAAGAATCCTGCCTCCACAGTAAGGACATTTGACGCCAGGTAGGGTTTTCAGACCTTCAGGAGTTACTTCCTTGTGGCATTTGTGACAAACGTAAACCATTCCAGTCACCAATGGTTTTCGCTGCGCAGAGCAATATGAAGCTTTTCTTAGGACCTTTCAGGAGATGTAGCGCTATCAATCACTTCCCCTGCAACCAAACCACTGCTCAGTACTTCGGTGACTTTGATAGCAAGAAGAGCCCCTGCTGAAAATCCTCCAGGAACCGTCATGAGAGGTCCCTCTTCTAGAGGATAGACCATTGTGAATCCATGATGTGTCCTTGAGGGTTCTGCAGCTATTCCCAGTACGATTCTATCGAGGTACTGCTCCTTCTTCTGACGATTGATCTTCTCAGCCTCTTTCCGCAGAATCAACCCGAACTCATCCTTCAGCGAGGATGGAGGATAATCTGCGAAAGCAGAACCTGGAAGTGGTCTGAAACCATACAAAATAATCCGTTCTGCTCCTGCTTCACTGACCCTGCGCATCATCTGGACAGACTGTTCTGTTGTTTCTGCAGTTTCACCAGGGAGACCGTATATGAGATAAACAAAGGGCTTCATGTCATATGCTCTTGCCACCTCTACCGCTCTTATCACATCGTCAGTATGTCCACACTTACCAATCTGGCGCATATGATACTCAGATCCTGTTTCCAGTCCAATATTGGGAGAACTAGAAACCATAGATTTCTTCAGTGTTTCAGCAACCTGCTCAGTAAAGAGACATGCCTTCATATTTTCAATTGCAATGTGGACCAAACCTTCGGATACTTGAGGGAGGTTGTTTATTCGATTAAGGAGGTCCTCAATGGCTGAAAGGTTCGCTGGAGGGTGACATGGGTCGGTCAGTGGTTCAGAGCCCCGCATATAGTCTAGAAATCCAGGAGCTTCAAGAATCACGCGATGAACATCGAGGGCAAGTAGTTCTTTGACCTCAGAGAGGATTGAATCAGCAGAACGACTTCGAGGAGGGCCCCATGTTCCCGGAACGCTACAGAAACCGCACCCTGGAGGAATGTCTTCTGGACACTCCATTCTTGCAAAAGAGTCATCGGAGTCGCAGTTGCAGCATTCAGTGCATTGTGTCCCACTGGCAAGGGGGTATTTTGTTCTCCTGAAATTGGAGCAGCCGCGAAGTATCTCAACATATACCTTGCATGCCTGATAGGCACTGTAGTCAATGATTCTAGCAGTTGATGGAAGGAACTTAACTGACAGGTCATTCGATGAGATCAGAGCTCGTTTCTCGTTGATTCGGGGTTTCTTCGATTGAAGATAAGCAATTCCACGAATGTTCGAAAGTTCGATGCGTTCCTCCAAGAAGTCCTGCTCTAGCAGCTCATCAAGTGTGGCTTCGCCCTCACCGACTACTAAGACATCAGGTCGAATTTGTTTGAGAATAACCTCAGAGTCTGCTGCAATTGGACCACCAAGAAGAATCCTGCCCTTTGGCTTGAATTGTCGCCATCCCTTGACTATCTTCTGGACTACGATTTGGTCCATGGTCATTGCACTTACGGCCAGATGATCAAACTTCTTCAGAAGACCCTTCTTTGTCAGAATATCCTCTGCTCTTTGAATGTTGCACTGGATTTTGTGCTTCTCAAACACACCAGCAACCGAACGAGGTCCACACCCAATGGAATCTCTTGAGCTGGTACGTTGTCCTTTACCCGCACTCAGGGCATCAACGATTAGTACTCGGTCAGACATTATCGATTTACTGTTGTTCGTGGCGGGCTCTTTACTGTTGCCTAACATCGATTTTGCACTTACTCATAGCACTTTTAAGGCGCTACGGACAATCTTTGCTCCGGCAGAAAATATAGCCAAAACTAAGGAGTACAATACTACGTGAGTGACGACGAAGGCGGAATTTGCCCGAACTGTGGATTGCCTCAGGACCTGTGTGTCTGTGAAACGATAGCACAGGAAGAGGCAAGGATTACTGTGACTGTAGAACGAAGAAAATGGGGTCGACTGACGACTGTTGTTGAAGGTTTTGACAAGAATATCGACCTCAACGATTTGGCAACCAAACTGAAGGGAAAACTTGCTTGTGGGGGTGCTGCAAAGCATGGCCACGTTGAACTTCAGGGAGACCATCGAGGAGTTATCCAAGATGTACTTGCCAAGCTAGGATTTCCAGAAGAGATGGTCCAAGTGGACTGGTCGTTCCAGAGAAGAGGGAGAAGGTAACGACCACGAGCATGCTCTCTAGGGACTGTCCTAGGGGAGTAGGATTGCAGAGGTAGTTGGGAGAGTGAAGATTCTACCCAAGAGTCATCGAGTCAATTCCAAGTTTCTTCACGATTTCCTTGTATCGATTACGAACCGTCACTTCGGTAACGCGGGCAACCTCAGCTATCTCTCGCTGTGTCCTACGCTCATCAAGCATGATGGATGCAACATAGATAGCTGCCGCAGCTAGACCCAAGGGATCTCGACCAATCGTGAGGCCAATGGCTCTGCTCTGTTGAAGGATTTCTACAGTTCTCAGTTGAACAGGACTCGATAGGGATAATTGAGACGCAAAACGTGAGATGTAGTCAATCGGATTACTGAGCGGAATTTTGATAGCCAGACTCCTGAGGAGAAGCCTATAACACTGGCCAAGCTTCTTCTTGTCGACTCGAGAAGCATCAGCAACTTCGTCTAAGGGACGAGGTTTCTTTCTTATCCGACATGCTGCATACAGGGTTGCAGCAACCATGGCCTCGATAGATCTACCTCGTACAAGTTTCTGAATGATGGACTTCCTATAGAGAAGAGCGGCGAGCTCACGAATTGGACCTGGAATCCCAAGTTGTGACGAGAGTCTCTCAAGCTCTGACATGGCTTGGGCTAAGTTTCGGTCCATTGAACTGTGAACACGAGACCGTATCTGCCATTTTCTCAGCCGGTATATTTCTGATCGCCTTGTTGGACTTAGTTTCTTTCCGGAAGTATCTCGATCTCTCCAGTCAATCACTGTTGAGAGACCCTTGTCATGTACAGTATACCTCACTGGCGCACCAACGCGACTGCGAGCATCACTCTCCTCTGAACTAAAAGCTCTCCATTCTGCACCAGTGTCAATCCGGTGGTCCGATAGTACCAGTCCACATCCACCACAGACCCTCTCTCCTCGGGTCATATCTTCAACAACAGATGTGGAACCACACTCAGAACATGTGACCATCTCCACGTTCTGGTTTGAAACGGTACTCTTCCTATCAGTAGCGCCTCGCGTACGGTCCAATGCCTCTCCTCCGTCGTAGTTGGAACCGAAAAAAACCGCCAGATTTCACTGCCTAGTCATTGCTTTTGAAGACAGTCTCCCGGAACCCACGAAATATCATTTGGAAAAATATTCTTTTAATTGTTCTGAATTCATCGAAGGAGGTTTCGACACATCACGAATACTTGTTTGCACATGCACAAAACACTCTGACTAGGTCGTCTTTTCATGACCTCGTTCTGTGATGATGACAGTGTGCTCATGTTGAGAAACAAATTCTCCCTTTTCTTCAGCCAGAATATTGTGACCAAACAGAGCCCCATTTTTCTCAAGTTCCTTGATAGCCATCTCGAGTGAGGCTGGCGACATGCGTTCAGCAAGCCATCGCTTAGCAAATGGAAATTCTTTGTATTCTTTCCTAGCAATACCCAAGAACTGTTTTGTTCCTTTGAACCGTACAGGTACTCTGATGGGAAGAAGTTGGTATATCAGCGGTCGTGGTAGGTCAGATATGTTTCCAGACCCTGTACTTGCGAAGGTTTCTATTGCATAGACTTCACCCTCCTCTACAAGTACTTCTGACTTTCCAGACACACATGGCACCTGCTTTTCTCCATGAAGCTCATACTCATTCAATTGATGTCCAGACAGTTGTTTGATGGGTTCAAAACCGGCTGTTTTTATTGTATCCTCAATCAGCGCACCAATTGTGTTGAGTTTAGCACCTGGACGCATCATTTGAATTGCTACATTTGTAGCGTCAACAGCAGCTTTGACAAGTGCTTCGTGGTCTGGATTAAGGGCAATTGTGAAGGCAGTGTCAGCGATACAGCCATCAATATGGGAACCAACATCCACTGTTACAAGATCACCTTCCTCAATGACAGTTTCATCATTAAGCGGTGAAGTATAGTGTGCAGCAATGTTGTTAATCGCAACATTACACGGAAATGATGTGCCCGATGAGTTTTCACGAATGTAGTTCTCAGTAGCATTGACGATATCAATGACTTTGGTCCCTGGTTTCACCATGGGCCTAGCCAAGTCTAGAGCTTCACGAGCAACTACACCGGCACGGCGCCACTTTTCCCAAGGATCTTCTGACTCGTCATCTTCAGTCTTGTCAACGGGTTTGTCATCTGTCATGATATCACCAACTAGATGGCCCCTATGGAGTAGCCTGATAAAAGTGACGGAAAGACCAGCTAAGCTAGAACTTTCTCAATGCGTTTAGCTATACGGGTCATCATGAAGAACATGTAGCCTATGTTAGCACGTTTTGTTGTAAGGACTGCAAGGATTGCATCATTACCAGCATCACAGATGATGACATAGCCAGTTTCACCCTCAATGAGCATCCTCACGAGAGGGCCACGCTTGAGTTGTTTGAAGACCTTTCGTGTGGCTTCCTGTATTTGGGTGGATCTTCCTGCTATCACATCCTCATCAGGGACTAGACTATCATCAGTTCCCTCAGGATAATGAGTAGAAATGGTGAGTCCCTGTGATTTCGAAATGACAGCACTCGCTTCTACATTCCCTTGGGAAGCTCTGCTTAGGTCCATTAGAAGCTCATTCAACATTTCGGTCTTTGAGGACAAGATAAAGCAATCCTCCCATGGCGTCTTTCGTGCAAATGGATTGTCAAGTATTTAAACTCTCTTGGCGCCAGCTTTCTTGAGACCTTTGACAATCTTTGCTAGCCCTTCTCCGCCATCTTTCTGAACGTGTTTTTCGAGATAGGTTCCCTGTACAACTATGGAGGCACCTGCCTCAACAGCAGTGACAACTGATTTTTCATCATTGAAACCACCTCCGGTAATCAGAGGAATATCAATGAATTTGGAAACAGTACGAATCATCTCAGGAGGTACTCCACCGCCTTCTGCGCCACTTCCGGCTTCTAAATAGACAAGTTTCATCCCGAGCAGTTCAGCAGCAATTGCATACATTGCAGGTAACTTTGGTTTGTCTCTCAGGAAAGGTTTTGCGTCACCAACCCAAGAAGCAGTCTTACCAGGGGCAACTATGAGGTAAGCCATTGGGATGGTTTCGATACCAGTTAGTTTGACCTTCGGAGCGGCAAGAGCTTGTGCTCCAATGATGTAGTACGGATTTGTGCTGTTTAAGAGTGTCATGAAGAACATTGCATCAGCGTGTTCTGAAACACCAGTGATATTTCCTGGAAACAGTATGGTTGGAATATCTACTGCTTTCTTTATCTCAGATACTGCGTCATCAATGACTCCAAAGATAGTACTCCCTCCTATCATGAGTGCATCGCTACCTGCTTTTTCTGCAAGTGTGGCAATCTCCACAACGTTCTCGATTGTGGTGGACATAGGATCAGGATCAAGGAGAGAGAAATGGCAAGCACCCTCAGATGCGAGCTTCTCAGTGATATACTTCCAAACCTTACCGGCCATCATGAAGCCTCCAGATAGGGACTTCCCGTCTTGACGTACTTTTTACGCTTTTGGTGAATCTGTATAGGGTCATTTCTTTGACTAATTTCTTGTCAACGCACTTTTTTGCAAAGAATGAAATATTGTGAATCAAACCTCATAATTATTCTCAACCTTTATTACTGCTTTCGATTGAAGCTGCTAAGTTGCGTTCTGCAGAACGAGGACAGGCCGATGACCACAAGCGACCCAAAAGAGAGTAGTTCAGACCCTTCAGAAATGGAAGTGGTATCAACCGACCCAGAACTACGCATCGGTGTGTTTCCCTGCAAATGTGGGAAGAATATCGGTGCAGTGGTAGATGTAGACGAGCTGGCTGAGTATTCGAAGACTCTTCCAGGGGTAGTTTTTGTTCAGGTTAACACGTATACATGTGCAGACCCCGGACAGAGGGAGATTCAAGAGGCAATAACCGAACATGGACTGAACAGAGTTGTTGTTGTTTCCTGTAGTCCAACAATGCATGAAGACACATTCAGAAAGACTGTGAGGGAGGCGGGACTCAACCCCTACCTGTGCATCATGGCCAATGTCAGAGAGCATGTTTCGTGGGTACATCAACATGACCCCGCAGCAGCAACACAGAAGGCAAAAGACCTCGTCGCGATGTCTGTAGCAAAGGCTGCAACACTAGAAGCTCAGCCTGAACTAGATGTCCCAGTGACCCAGGCAGCACTCGTTGTTGGAGCCGGTGTAGCAGGTATGCAGGCTGCTCTCGATCTTGCAGACGCTGGTTTCAAGGTCAATCTTGTAGAGAAGGAACCCACAATTGGCGGCATCATGGCCATTCTAGACAAAGTATTCCCGCAAAATGACTGCTCCATCTGTATTCTCGGACCAAAGATGGTAGATGTAGCAAAGCATCCGAACATCAATCTCATAACATTAGCGGAGGTTGAAACAATCTCTGGTTATGTTGGCAATTTCGATGTGAGGGTCAAGCAGAGAGCCAGGTATGTTGACATTGATACATGCACTTCATGTGGTGACTGTGTAGAAGTCTGTCCGGTTGATGTTCCATCCAGGACAGATCAAAGTCTCACTTGGCAGAAGGCAATTCAAATTCCATTCCCTCAGGCTGTACCATCTTCATATTTCATTGATCCAGATGCGTGTCTCGGCATGGACCTGATTCGATGTGGAAAGTGTATTGACCGGTGCGAACAGAAAGCCATTGTACCATCGGATAGGGACAAGTACATTGACTTCGAGGTTGGTGTGATTATTCTAGCAACCGGCTTCAATCCAGCGGACCCACAGAAGATTCCACGGTTAGGATGGGGAAGGTATCCTAATGTCATCACCTCACTTGAATTTGAGAGACTCATCAATGCAGCGGGGCCAACTGAAGGTAGTCTTGTCAGACCCTCAGACCTTGTGAAACCAAAATCAGTAGCAATTGCTCAGTGTGTTGGATCACGCAGCAAGGACACTCGTATGGCGTGTTCAAACTTTTGTTGTGCTGAATCAGTGAAATGTGCACTTCTTGTGAAGGAACACTATCCTGACACTGAGGTGACTATCTATTATCAAGACCTCAGGATGCATGGGAAATACTTTGAGGACCAATACCTCAAGGCACGTGAAGAGGGTGTCAAATTCGTAAGAGGTCGCGTTGGGGAGATTCAACAATATCCTGACACGAAGAACCTCAGAGTGAGTGTTGAGGATACTACTCACAACAAACTCCTGTTGATTGATTATGATTTGGTCATACTTTCGATGGGAGCTGAGGGGAGGTCAGGAAACTTTCCGATTCCGATCTCTTGTACTGAGGACTCGTTCTATATTGAATCGCATCCAAAACTAAGACCAGTGGACACCTCATCTGCTGGCGTCTTCATATGTGGAGGTGCAGAGAGCCCAAAGGACATCCGAGACTCAGTTATTCAGGCAAGTGCTGCAGCAGGTCGTGCAGCCATCATTCTACAGAAAGGGCGATACCCAATTGAAGCCCTCAGTGCGAAGATCATGCAGGACCTCTGTAATAGATGTGGGACCTGTGTGAGTCGTTGCCCCTATGGAGCAATCTCTCAGGATGGAACTGGTAAGTTCACCGTAATGGGCGCACTCTGCCAAGCATGTGGGACCTGTGCAGGAGACTGTCCGAAGGATGCAATCTACATGCCCAACTTCACAAGTCAACAAATAGAGGCACAGATTGAAATCGCTCTACGAGAGAATCCTGAAGAGAAGATTGTGGCGTTTGCATGTGCATTCTGTTCATACCGTGGGTCAGACCTTGCTGGTGTGTCAAGAATGCAGTATCCTACAAATGCTAGAGTCATTCGCTCAATGTGCTCGGGGAGATATTCAACCAGGTTCGCACAGAAAGCCTTTGAACTTGGAGCAGGTGCGGTTCTCTACTCTGGGTGTCACCTTCCAGCAGACTGTCACTTCCAAACAGGGAACCATTGGATGGCGAAGCGTGAACCAAGAATCAGAGGGTGGATGAAGAGAAACAATATCTCAGAGGATCGATTTAGGATTGAGTGGGTTTCAGCTGGTGAAGGTAAGAAATGGCAAACCATCATGAATGAGATGGCCGAGGTTGTTGAAGAGCACAAGACAAGCGTACCAGCACCGAAGAAGGCTACCACGCAGGCAAAAACAAAATCAAAGACAAAGAAGGCTAAGCCGAAATCTAAGACCAAGCCAAAACCAAAGAGCAGCACAACTAAGAAGAGTGCTAGCAAAAAGAAGAAGGCATCGAGCAAGAAATGACCGACCAGGCTGACATAAATAGGAACCGAGAGCTGGAAGAGCTCAGAGAATCTGCACGACCTTGTTTCCAGTGTGGAATCTGTGCATCATCTTGTCCCGTGTTCAGAGTCACACCAGAGATGAACCCCAGAGTGGCTGTGGATACTATCATAGCAAGCGGCGAGATCTCAGATGGCGGGACAGAGTGGCTCTGTGCCTATTGTTTGATGTGTGATCAGAGGTGCCCCATGGGAGTATCATTGGCTGAGATTCTTTTAGGTATAAAGAACATCGCTGCAAAGGAGGGAAAAGCTCCAACAGAATTTGTACAGACTATGGAAACCTTAGCAGATGATGGATGTCTGTCACCAATCTCCAGCAGGTCTGAGAAGAAGCGAGTTGAACTAGGACTACCAGACTTGCCCAAACCGGACCAAGGAGATATTCAGATGATGTTCAAAGCGACAAGTGCGGCAGATGTGCTTAAGATCAACAAAGCAGCCATGGAGGAGGTTTTGGAATGAAGTATGCTTTCTTCCCCGGTTGTACAATGGCATATCGCCTTCAATTAGCAGAGAAGTCAATCAGGATGGTCGCACCTGCACTCGATATCGAACTAGTCGACCTGGCATTCACATGCTGTCCTGACCCTAATTCGGTACGTTCTATGTCTGATAATACATGGTTAGTCTTTGCAGCGAGAAACATAGCGCTTGCAGAAGCAGAGGGTCTTGACATCCTAACAGGGTGTGCAGGTTGTCATGAGTCACTCTCACTTGCCAAACATGAGCTTGATGAGATGCCTGATAGAAGAGAGAAAGCAAACGAAATCTTGAAGGGTCTTGGACTTGAATACAAAGGAACCTCATCCATAGTCCACATGCATCAGCTTCTGTTCGACGAGATTGGTATAGAGAACATTACATCAAAGGTTGTTCGACCAATTCCTATCAAAGTGGTGACTCACTCTGGATGTCACCTTCTTAGACCAGAAAAGGTGCTGCATGTTGACAGTGCAGAAGCTCCAGTAAAGTTGGATCAACTATGTGAAGCTCTAGGTATGGAGTCTTTGGAGTACATGGACAAGACCATGTGTTGTGGTGCAGGTGTTAGGAAAGCAGACTCTAGAACATCGTACGCAGTACTTCGCGAAAAAATGAATAGTATGGCAATGGTCAACCCTGATGCCATTGTGGTGTTCTGTCCAACATGTTTCATCTCGTTTGAATCAGGTCAACGAATGACAAACAAGAACTTTGGCACAGATTTCAAGTTTCCAGTCTTCTATTACACAGAACTTCTTGCAATTGCGATGGACCTTCCAGAAACAGATCTTTTACTGGCAGAACACAGAGTCAAGATCGACCTTCCGAAGAGCAAAGAAACCGTTGAAGAGGCTGAATTGGATTCAGGAGATTCAATAGCATCAAGCCCATGATTAAGGGGCGAAGGCCAATCATGGAAGAAGTAACCATAGCGATTCTGGCAGGAGGGACCTCGAAGAGATTCGGTTCAGAAAAGGCGCTGGCTGAATTTCAGGGTACACCGCTCATATCACATATGGTTAACATAGCACGTAAACTGTCATCAGAAACCATTATTGTTGTTTCTGACGAAGCGCAGGAGGAAAAACTTCGCAGTGCTGTGAAAGATGTTCGAATAGTCATAGACCCTCCGAGTGATATCAAGTGCGCACTAGCCGGTGCATTGACAGCGTTTGAGTATACTCTGACCCCACATACTTTGCTTCTCCCCGTAGATACACCTCTAGCTAGTGTAAATCTTCTGAGGGTAATAATCGGCATGAGTCCAGGACATGGGGCAGTCGTACCCGCATGGCCATCAGGATACATTGAACCACTTCACTCTGTCTACATGGCGGAGCATGCATATTATCATGGACTCAAGGCAATGGAGAAGGGGCATCACAAGATGAGGGATATGCTTGAGGCTCTTCAGAATGTGCTATTTGTGTCGACTGAAACCCTCAAACAGTTTGACTCTGACTTGGACACATTCGTGAATTTCAATACACTCAAGGATTTGAAAAGTGCAGAGAGAAAGTACTCCAAGAAACAGGATCGTTAGTCCATTGTATATTCATGTCTGATTCTGCATGTTCCTTCATGTCCAACCATGCAGGGCCCATACGGGTCTTCAGGAGTACAACGCTCACCAAAAAGAGAACAGTCAACGGGATCTATCATCCCGAGAATAACCTCATGACACCTACATCCAGGTAGTATATCCACAGACTTAATCTCAGGAAATTCAAAGCGGAGTCGTGCGTCATGGTCGACGTATTTCTTACGAATGAAATATCCAGACTTCTTTATTGTTCCAAGTCCTCTCCAGGGGGCATCATCTAAACGGAAGGCTTGAGCCAGTACTTTCTGTGCCGCAGGATTGCCCTCCGGTTTGACGACTCTGGTGTATTCATTTTCAGAGTCAGCTCGACCTTCTTGGATTTGCGCCAATATCATTCGTATCGATTCCAGGACATCCAGAGGCTCAAAACCAGCCGCGACACACGGAACTCCAGTTCTCTCAGCAAATGACTGAAAAGCGTTTGAGCCAATGATTGTTGACACATGGCCTGGAGTTATGAAACCGTCGACACCGAACCCCTCGATATTCACAAGAATCTCCATTGCAGGAGGAATCACCTTGAGAGAAGTCAATATTGAGAAATTGGCGGGAGGGTTTCCAAGAAGCTCAAGAGCGATGGTTGGAGCAGTAGTTTCAAAACCCACACCTACAAAAACAACCTCTTTGTCAGGATTTTCACGTGCAATTGTAACAGCCTCTGCGGCACCATAAACAACTCGGACATCTGCTCCGGCTGTGCGTTCTTTTGCTAGTGACGAGTCTGTTGATGGGACACGAATCATATCACCAAAAGTCGTGATAATATGTCCCTGCCTTGCAAGCTCAATCGCCATGTCAACGTCTTCTGCGGCACTGACACAAACAGGACAACCCGGTCCAGCAACCAGCTTGATAGAAGAAGGGAGCAGAGATCGAACACCATGTTGACTTACTGTGTCCTCGTGGGTTCCACACACATGTACAATCCTGATTTCATCCCCTTGGTGCAGAGCTTTGATCTCCTTCACGACTGCTTGGGCATATCTGGCATCGCGGAATCCTGTGCTCTCACTCATAGGACTTCAATCCAACCTGACTCGGACTAATTCTGCATAAAAGTGCAGATGTGTGTACGTGAAATTGATTACTCGGCCTCACGTGAATCGAGAATCGCGAGGGCTTCGCCCACTGTTATGGAAAGCTTGCTTGCCAGTTCCTTAGCTGTGATGTTTGGATTCTTTGGCAGAATATAGTTTTGAGCATACCCAGCATTCCCTGCAAATAACGGGTTGCTCTTCGCAGTTTCGATCAGGAGAGAATACAGTGGATGTCCTTTGAAATCTGCTACATTGATATCGATGGTACGACCTGATTCCTTTTTGGTAGTCTTTGGTTTACGAGTCTTCTCTTTAGAATCAGGTATAGTGCCCTTGTGTCTTGTCAGTCTCTCTTGCTTCAAGGCGGCGTCCCAACCTTAGTATCCCGGCGAGACCTACATAGAGGTAGGCTCCTCATAGATTTCTCCAAGAGGTGATATAAGCGTTGGGGAGCTTCGAGAGAATTTCGCTATGGTTGTAACAATCCCACGGAAAAGGGGGGGTCACTCATCGAAGATGGCGCGCTTCCTTCGTAGTAAGGTTTAACTGTTCTTTACTAGATGAAACTCTAGATGAATACGACCTACGGGTCATGAATGGGGAATGAATTATTGCCTCATGGCATTCGGAGAATAGTTCTTGATGTGCTAAAACCTCACAGCCCACGTCTTACTGACCTTGCGCTGATGCTCTCGCGCGACGAGCGTGTCAATGGGCTGAACATCTCACTAAAAGAGGTAGACCAGAATACTGAGAGTATTACTATAACACTAGAGGGTGACGACCTCAGCTATGACTCGATCAAAGAGATCCTTGAGCAAGCTGGAGCGGTGATTCACTCAATCGACCAAGTTGTTGCTGGTAAACGGTTTGTTGAAGAGGTGACTCTGCAGCCAGAGAATTCCTGAGCGACTCACTACTTACCAGAGATCTGATCAGTCAGTCTCTTACTCTCTTCCTCAATCTTACGTCGAACAAGATTGTGGATGTCTTGCTCAAAGATACTCGGAACTATCTTTACAACATTGCAGAGTCTATCAACAATGTTGTCTGCAAGTTTTGAGTACGAGGGAGGGCTACCAGTAACGATACCACGCACAACAACCTCGCCAACGCTAGCACCAACA
>JASFEF010000012.1:0-29826 GCA_050124975.1 Candidatus Thorarchaeota archaeon
CAGTACTTTCCATCACTACAATACCAAGAGAGTCGTAAAGATAGTAGCCACCACCTTTCTGGGTGACAGTGACATTTTCGACATGGGCATTATCTGACGCCAAGATGTATAGTCCCATATTGATGCCAGGATTAATGTCTGGTGTTAGAAGACAATTCCGAATGATAAAATGACGAGTTACTCCCGATATCAAGATGTTATTTGCATCATGTGCGATCTCGTACCCTTCAATGATATAGGGGTGTGTAGCATTTCCACCTCCAGCCCAACCCTCAGCTTCAGCTTGAATATCAAACTGCGAGTCACTAGTGATGGAAATTGCACCATGTGACGTGTACGATAACGCACTGTTTCTTTGTGGCTCAATGCTCAGATCGTCAACGACGGCTTCGGTATCATCAGCAGCCGCTGTTGAAAGTGACAGAATCAGTAGTATTCCAAAAACGACAATTAGTCCTGCTCTCCGCATAGCTTTCTCCCTCAGAGTGCGAATACTAGACTATTGTCAAAGTAGGTGATATTCTTTGTCATAGATTTGATAGAAAATGAAGAGAATTCATAGTATCCTAGGTGTCTTTTGTGAAACCACCATGATGGAACTCAATCTTGCATTGAACGCCCTTCATTTGACAATATGTTTCTATGTCGTCCTCAACCTCATTCCACATTGAAGGAAATTTCCTCACTTGGTGATAGTACTCAGATAGTTCTGGAAATCTCGAATTAACTAAGTCCATGATACGAGAAACATTGTGCCCTCGGAAGTTCAAGTTCTCAAAACGAAAATCGTCTGTAAATGACAGCGTTGCATCGATGATACCCTGCCAATCAGATATCCTTGGGAAAATGGGGGATATGAAAACATAGGTTGGAATCTCCGCCTCTGAGACTGTCCTCAATGCTTCAATGCGATCTTGTGGTCTTGAGGCACGCGGTTCAATGATTCTCGTGAATGTTTCGTCGAGAGAACTGATGGAAATCCCAACGTGGAGGTCATCGAACTGATTGAATAGGTCAATGTCCCTAGTCACTAAACTTGATTTTGTCAGAATATGAACTGAAGCCTTGGTGCCAACGAGTTTCTCTAGGACTCTTCTTGTGTTCTCATACTTCACTTCCAATGGAGTATATGGGTCAGTGACTGAGCTGAAGAGGAGAGTCTTACCGTCATACTTCTCAGGTTTGATTTTATCCCAGTCATACTGTTTTACGTCAAGGAATTCTCCCCAGGTTTCTCCTCCGTGTCCAGTGAAACGCTTCATGAATTCTGCATAACAGTAGATGCAAGCATGTTGGCAGCCAATGTAAGGATTGATGACGTAATTAATACCTGGAATGTTGCTCTTTGTTATGATGCTCTTGGCTGTGACCTTGTCGACAATCATCTCCCCTCCTAAAGACTGAGAGTTGAAAACTCTGTCTAAATGGAGATTTTCAAAATGAAAAGAAGACAGAAAGGACCCGAAGGTCCCTTCTATTGTTAAATCAGCATTCCACCAGTCAAAATCCAGACTGCTAGAAGTGTGGCTACGATTGCCCCTAGGTATATCCTCCCAGTCTTGATGTAGAAGGCAGTCATTAGGAAGAATAATCCTGCGAAGATAGGTAAGTATGCCATGAGGAAGATTCCGTAGAGACCCATCAAAAGGATTGGCCCTGTTCCGAACAAGAACATCGGCAGATAGTTCACAAGAATCATCACAAGAAGTGTTGACTCCATGAGGAAAACTATCTTGATCCACCAGATGAATTGTGTCTTCACTGGTGATTCCGATTCAGGAAGCCTCATCATACCATATGTGTACACACCTCCATTAATCAGGAAGAATGGGAACACTGGTAGAATGTTGACTATGAATTGAATGAATTTCTCAGCAGTAAAGATCTTCAGGACTGGCCACATATACCTGAACTCAATGGAAAGGAACAACTGAGAGGCTCCAACTAGAATGTAGAGATATGCAATCAGACCAACCGAAAGGACTATCGTTCTGAAGATAATATCTCGACTCTCTGGATTCCTGAAGGATTCGAAACGACCAATGTCTGTATGTGTAATTTCGTCTTCACCAACTGAGGCTTTTCTAAACCAGAGCTTATAGAACACCCCTGCAACTAGAGCATTGATGAGAAACCAGAGATGCAAACCATTTCCAGTAACCAAGAGAAAGATTGGAATGAATGAACCGAGTAGAGCACCACCAATCATTCCTAACGAGGGAAGAATCAGAAAGGTGACCCCTCCGATGATTGAGTTCAAGAGAGCATAGCCCCACCATTTCTTCCTTTTCGTTGGTACTTTCTGGGGTAGTGGTGTTACTATCTTGTTGAAGTAAGGAATCTCAAGAAGGACACTCGCCATAGGTATCAGTGACAAGAAGGACACTATCAAAGCGAACAATGTTGCACCTTCTCTAATCATATATGTCTGCGAAGCAGAGAGAGTAGTTGCTTCAGATTCTGAAAGACCCAAGAGTGCTTGAAGCATCCAAGCAGTTGTTTCACTTACACCCTTAGAATTCCAAGTTGCTCCAGGATGAGTGCATGGACACTGTGCATATCTGTGTGCTGAACCATCAGAGAAGTCCCCATATGTAAAGTCAATCTGAGCCTCATTTGCAGAGGTTAGGTTTTCATTGTAAGCTATCATCTCAAGGCTTTCTTGCAGAAAATCAGCCCTGGGTTGAACTGTGAATAACTCTTCGTAGAAAGCCCATACCGCAAGGTAGTTGTTCATGTAGCTGTTGGTTGTGAGATTATATGGTCCACCTGCCTGAATGACGATGGCTCGATGGTCTGGATTACTAGCAGCAATCGCAGATGCTGTTCCTGCACCCATACTATGTCCAACTAATCCCGTCTGTGTTTCATCAACAAATGGAAGTGACTTCAGCCACTGATACGACGCATTGCCGCCAAGTGTGGAGTCGAATAAACCAGTGAAATAGCTAATGATGTCCATTACACGATCCGAATCGCCGTGACTAATTTCATCAAGAGCCAAGGCTACGATACCTCGTTTCGCTAACTCCAAAGCTGCTGGTCCTTCAGTGTCTTTGTCATTGTTCATTCCATGTAATAGTAAAACTCCAGGTGCCGGGTTGTCTTCAGTTGCTGTCAATGGACGATATAACTTTCCAGTGACAGCCTGTCCGTTCTCATCTACGATTCGGATATAGTCCACATCTATTATACCAAAGTCAGTTTGCACTCCATGGGCCAATAGAGCTGAAGAACCTATCAAAACTAGACAGAGGAGCAGGAGTTGTTTATTCTTGCGAAGACCTCTTAGGAAACTCATTGAAATCACCCTAGTGAAACTAAGAACATGCCACATATCCTCTATAAAAGAAGGATGCCAAGAACACTAAGTCAAACAACATAGAGATAGATTGACTCTTCTTCATTCGACTTGGTTGGAATCCAACCATCGAGAATGAATCGGTAGGAAACTACACGTGAACCTGTCTTTAGTTCATTGGCTAATTTTTCTCTGATCTTCTTGTTAATCTCATGACCCTGATATAGGGTAACTACAGTGGCGTCTTCAACACTCACTTTGAAGAAGTTGGCTCTCACTACCTGGACCTTCTGACTCAGCTTGTGACGTCTGATAGAAAGTCGTGACCATAACAAACGAAGTGGATCTACTTCGATACCAATTGACTGAGCACCGAACTCCTTTGCAGCCATGACAATGATTCGACCGTCACCGGATCCTAAATCATAGAGGAGGTCATCGCTACTTACACCTGCGAACTCAAGCATTGATCTCACTCGCTTCTTGGGTGTTGGTAACCATGGAGCTCCAACGATTCCGGACCAAGCTATCCAGACTACGAAAATGACAACGCAGATTTCGATTGCAAGAATCAGTACCCAGTCAACCATCTGCATTTTTCATCCAGCCCTAGGTGATTCTATCCTTGAAAACTGTTCTCACTAGCAGAATATTCACAACCAATGTCGCGAGTTCTAACAGTCCTACCACAACAAAAGCATTGCTCATTCCCAGAATCGGCATTATTACTCCAAAGAGTATCGGACCAATTGTTATTCCCAGATTTCCCAAGAAATTGAAAAAGCCCATTCCCATTGCTGAGTCCTCCTGTCCAACGATGTCACCTATCAATGCCATTGCCGGTGGAGATGTAACGCCTGAAAAGAGGCCTAGAATTGCTAACATCACAAGGAGCAGATTGAATCCAAGAAGCCCAACAATTCCAACCACAGAAAGCACCACTCCGTATCCTATGCTCCCAACAACTAGCTGACGAAACCTTCCATATCTATCCGAAAGCTTACCCATTGGATATTGCAATATGATAAAGGGCAATGCAAATATTGCAAGCGACAACCCTCTGAGTGATTCATCCAATCCCAACATTGTTGACAGGAAGAATGGCAAAGCGGTCAAAATGAAACCGATATGAAGTCTATCAAATAGATTGAAAATCCCTGGGACAATCAGCTCTGGACTAGTTCTTGCAAGCATGAAGCTTTGTTTCAATGTTGGTCGCGTCTTAGTCATCGGTGGATCTCTAAGAGCAACCAGACCGATTGTGAGAACAAGCACATTGAGTCCCATGGCTGTATAGTAAGGAATGAAGACACCGAAAGATGCAATGACACCTCCAACTGCAGGTCCAAGCCCCATAGCTAGAGCTAAGAAAGCTCCGAAGATGCCCATGTTTCTTCCGCGATTGTGGCTCTCTGAGAAGTCGATTGCCAGAGTCATAAATGTCTGCCAAGCCATGACAGTGAAAGAGCCTTGAAGAAATCTGTAGAGCAATAATATAGGATAGGAGAGAGTAGTTGTCATCAACCAATAGAATAGTATTGAACCCGTGGCTCCAACCAGTACAAATACGCGACGCTTCGCCCATCGGTCTGATAACAATCCTGTTGTGATGCCAATGATGAGATAGGACGAGTATAATGTCGTGTCAAATAGAGAATACTCTAATTCTGATATTCCCTCAAATCTATCTAGGATGAATTCTGGTTGGTTAACATGTAAGATTGCAGCAGCTGTAATAGCGAGTAATGTTAGCACACCGAGTAGTCCTACTCGTTTCGTGCTTGATGTTGTTTCGATTTCAATTGCTATTGTAGGGTCATTCATCAAAGCATCTCTATTTAGATGCGAACAGAACTGTGCTAATCAAGATTCCCAAATGCAGAATCTCATCAGTTTAGTTGAATGACTAAAGGTTGGAGTTTTTTTCTAGTGCATTTATATAATGAGCAGACGCACACATTCGGGAGGTGGAAGCCCTGACACGTGTCACGCCGATACTTATGATAACAATATTCCTAACAAGCTTACTTATCGTTCCATCAGTGTTTGTTATTGGAGGGAGTAACGCTCTCTCAAACATTGATGGGCCCTTCGAATCTCAAGCATTGTTGTCACAGATGCCACACAATGCTAGAGTAGCAATTTATGATGAGTCCAACCTTACAGTTCCAGATCTTTCACTTGCTGAAAATCTCACAAACAACATTGCTGAAATTACAGCACTATTGGAAGGAGCTGGACACACTGTTGAGGCATTGTCTACAAGCGATATCCTGAATCATGAACTGATTACTGCGGATTATGATATCTTCATCTTGGCTAATCAACTTCCAAGAGAAACCATCAATGATTTAGTTCGGGAATTTTGGCTTGGAGGTGGAGGTCTCTTGGCTTTCAACGGTTCTCTTAGCTATCTCTTCTATGGAAGTATTTTAGCTCCATCGAGTACTGCTGATTTGCGTGGGCCATTCTGGAACTATTGGCCGACAGATAGTCAAAACGTTACTGTGAGACATCCAACAATGAAAGACTATCATATCAATGATACAGTCTACGAGAGTGGCGCAGATTGTGCCGTGATTTGGGGACCTTATCTTACGGGATTAGACAATGGAAATGATTACACCCTCATGTTGCATAATTCAACCAATGTAAACTATGTTACTGGTTTTGCTCGAGAGGCGCATACTGAAGGTGGAAGACTAGTCTATCTCCCAACTGCATCTTCAATTGCTTCAGACATGGAAAGTATCATTCTCGATTCAGTTGAGTGGTTGGTTCCACAACCTAAAGGGAGAATCGTCTTTGATCTCTCTCATAAGCCTAGGATTGGAGTAGATTCATGGGATGACGAATTCATTACTATTTGGACGCCCGTCAATAGCTTCACACAATTCCGAACACTGGCTACAAATCACACTTACACTTTTGATAAGTTATATCCATCAGCTAGTGGCAATTTGACAGCGGAACGTCTGGCTAAATATGACGTTTTAGTTATAGATTGGCCAGATATGAATTTTACAACTTCTGAAATGACAGCGGTGGAGCAATGGGTTAGCGATGGTGGAAGTCTCTTGATGCTTGGAGACCGAACTGGTCTTGGAGGTGATGGAAACGACTACATCAACCTTCTTCTCCAGAATTTCGATATGAGTCTGGGCACATCTGATATTCCAGGCAACCTAGCTATGACTCCTGAAACTCACGTGACATTGGAAGATTGTACTTCAATTACTTTGGGTAATCGTAATTATCTAAACGTTATCGGAACTGCAGTGGAGGTCTGGACTGATGCAGGCAACGCTGTGGTTGGTGCCCAAGAGTTTGGAGATGGACGGGCAATCCTATGCTCTGACATGAACATCTTCGACAATTCACTACTTCCTCTCACAGATAATCTACGATTCGCTCTCAATGTTCTTAACTGGCTCACTGCTGCAGATGCTGACATCCTCTTGTTTGATGCCCTCTATAGAGAAAGAGGAGATGCAGCAACAGCATTGAGGGATTTGGGTCTTTCCTATCAGTTCTTCTTTACAGATAACTATACGGATGATTTCCTCGATTATAAAGACTGGGACCTAGTCATTCTTGATCAGTCAAACCATTTCTATGCAACAGAACACCTTGACGCAATATACGCATATGTTGATGGAGGTGGGAAGCTCATAATGTCATACTTTGATATCGATGATGATGAAACCCATCCGGTTTGGTCAAAGGTTGGAGTAGAATACGCAGGAGAGGCTAGTAATTTTCCAGACATGTACATGTGGGACACTAGTCATCGTATTTTCACAGAGCCCAACGATCATAGTGTAGTGAACTATTCATCTACAGAAATAGCCTTTGGGGATGATGGAGATAGATTGACTGTCCTAGAAGGTTTTACAGCTCTTGCTGGAAGCTCAGCATCTGTTCAAGATGGAAATGCGTTCATTGTAATGAGCAATGATTACCAAACTCTGTACAACGGTTTTCTCATTGACGGGGCAAGGTCTGACGAGGATGATTCAACATACCGTGATTCAGTTGAACTGTGGGAAAACGAGATTGTGTTCATGTTGAACCCACCAAGTGGAGGTCTACCATTCGAACTTGATCCACTTACACTAGCAATAATTGGTGGTGCGGTTCTGGCTATCATTGTTGTTGGAGTTCTAGTGTCGCGTCGCCGTGGTAGTGGTTCTTCAAAACCAAAGAAGAAGCCTGCAAAGAAAAAGAAGAAATAACCAGTTTTGGGAAGTCTCCGGAATGGGGCTTCCCAATTCTCTCTTTTATTCTATTCTGTGTCTCGCTCTGAAACGTTGGATAGATTCATGACCAAGTCGACCGACTGCTTTGTCAAGGTTGTCTTTTGTTATTCTAATCATTGAGGGTCGCCCATGACAACAGGTATACTTGCCCTGTGTTTTAGAGAAGTCCTCTATCAGACTACGAATCTCTTCTACGCTTAATGTCTGTCCGGCTCGTATTGCAGAATGGCACGCTGTTAGTTTCACAAGCTCATCCATGAATCCAGCTTGTGCTTCTTTGATTCCCATGCTTGATATCTGGTCAAGTAGCGAAATCAGCTCCGCGTTTGATGCAACTCTCCCAAAGACATCAGGGACTGTGGATATTGAAACATCGTTTCCACCAAAACTTGAGATCGAAAATCCAAGTTCATCAAGAGTATCAGATAAATCAAGAATCTGTTCTCTCTCCGACGGGCTGAGGCTCAATACAAATGGTTCGAGCAGCTCTTGGATGGCGACTCGTTTCTCATTTACTTCCTTTCTGAGTTCCTCATAGAGCACTCGTTCATGCGCTGCATGTTGGTCGATGATCAAGAGACTGCGATCATCCTCGAGGAGTATGTAGAGTTGGTGGATCTGCCCAATAATTCTGAACACCCCACCAAGAAGGTTCACAGGGTCTTCATCTTCATTCACCGCAGTAAGTGGTTCCAGAATCATCTGTTCAACTGGATGTACCGACCTAAGCTCAGACGGACTCCTATCAGATACTGTTGCTGGTTCCTCGTGAGTCTTAACATGACTTGGTGAGCTAGCATCGAGGAAAGTTTCCAATGAATGACTCTCAACCATTTCTTTATCAACACCGAGAGCATCCCTGACAGCATTTGTTACGATGGAACTCACCTTTTCTAATTCAAGAATTCTTACCTCTCGTTTAGTTGGGTGGACATTGACATCAACATCTTCCAAGTTCATACCAATATTCAGGGCGCATACAGGATATTGTCCCTTCATGAGGAGTGTAGAATATGCAGACTCTACAGCGTTGCTAAGACGTTCATCGGAGATGGGTCTCTGTATGACTGCAAAGTACTCACGAGACCTATTTCCTCGTGAAATTGGAGGCATTGCAGCAAACCCTTGAACCCAGACGCCCTCTTCTGAATAATAGACCTCAACAAGCCCCTTTGCAACATCACTGCCCCAGAGGTATGTGATTCTATCAATTGCACTCTCAGTTGGTGGACAGTCTATCACTACTTTCTCATCTCTGAGTAACCTGAAGCCTACATCAGTTCTGATGACTGCGTGCTTCATGATGACTTCCAGAATCCTTTGTCCCTCGACCTTGGGAGATCCAAGGTGCTTTCGCCTGGCTGGTATCTTCTTGAACAGATCATTAACTTCAACTGTAGTTCCAATCGGTCGTGATGAGTCGGTTATCTTTGGAGTTTCTCCAACCCGTGACACAATGAGTGTTCCAACATCCTCATCTTTCGTCTGAGTTGTTATTCTGACATCGGCAACTGCTGCGATGCTTGCAAGAGCCTCTCCTCTGAATCCATATGTGGCGATAGCATCAATGTCCTCCTTTGTAGAGACCTTGCTTGTTGAGTGTCTGTGTAGGCAAATCTCACAATCCTCACGCGATATACCTGTGCCATTGTCAGACACTACAATCTTGTCAATGCCACCTCCTTCGATGGAGATGTCAATCATATCAGTTCCAGCATCAAGGGAGTTCTCAATGAGTTCTTTGACAATTGATGAGGGATTCTCAATAACCTCTCCTGCAGATATGAGTGATACAAGGTCCTCGCCTAGGACTTTGATCTTGCCCACTGAAACACCTCACATTCCTAATGATGAATGTTCAACGATTCCTCCAACGACTGTCATCTCTACATCTATCTCGATGATCTTGTCGGTTGGCACCTCTAGAATGTTATCCGAGAGGACCACAAAGTCAGCTCTCTTCCCAACATTGAGACTTCCCAGAGTGTGCTCTTGGAATACCGAGTATGCACTCTCCATGGTGTAACATCGTAGAGCCTCTTCAACGGTGAGTCTTACTCTCTCGTTGTGATGATTAGTTGCAGACCAGATCCCATAAAGCGGGCTGTAGGGCATGCCATCTGAGCCAAAACAGACACGTGCACCATTGTCAAGGGCTACTCGGAACATGTTCATTCCGCGAACAGTTTCGGCTTCGAATCGCTGATCGTAAAGACCTCCAACCTGTTGCCATCTACCAACAAAATTGGGTTGCATTGACAGAATGAGTCCCAGACCAACAGCACGACGAATCTGATACTCGTTGATCAACTCTGCATGTTCTATTCTATGACGTTGTTCCCTTAGCATACTCTTGTCCTGCAGGTCCTCAAAGGTCGAGATGACCATCTCGATTGCTTCGTCACCAATTGCGTGAGTGACTGTTTGAATGTTATTCGCTACAGCTTTCTTCACGATTTCTTCATACTCCTCCTTTGGGAAGAGTAACATGCCTTTATTCTTAGAATCATCAATGTAGCCTTTCGAAACATAAGCGGTTTTCGCACCAATTGAGCCATCAGTGAAAATCTTCACTCCTCCTATCCTGACCAGAGGACTTCCCATGCCCGAAGTCAGCCCTAGCTCTATCATATGGTCTATCTGCTCAACGGGGATATTCACAATCATTCGAGTCGTTAGCTCATGTCTTGTTTCAATTTCTCTAATGTGTCGGAGGGTCCCCATAGATGCATTGTCGACTACAGTTGTGATGCCTTTCTCATTGGCCATCTTGCTACCAACTTTCACACCCTCCTGAGTTTCTTCAGCAGTTGGCTTGACTTTCTCCCACACCTCATCAATGTCCTTCAAAACACCTGTTGGTCTGCCTAGTCTGTCTTTCTGAACTCCTTCTTGATTCAGAGGGATTCCGAGTTTCTTGAGACCAAGACCATTTACAGAGGCAAGATGTCCACAGACTCGAGTGACCATAATTGGATGGTCTTTGCTGATTGGATCCAAATCCTTAGATGTTATGAATCTCTTCTCAGTCCATGTGCTTTCATCCCAGTTGTAACCTAGTATCCATTCTCCTTTGGGATATCTGGAAACAGCGTCAGTCAGGAATTGAACTGCTTCCTCCACAGATCCAACCTTGCCAAGTTGCACATGCACTGCTTTGACACCAGCACTTGTCAGGTGAGTATGTGCGTCTATGAATCCCGGGATGACAGTCTTCCCTCCTAGATCAATGACCCTTTTTGCATTGGGAATCAGATCTACTACTTCTTCCTCCTCACCAATAGCTAGCACCTTGTAACTCTTGACTGCAAGAGCTGTTGCAGTTGGTTTCTGAGGATCCATCGTGATGATGTTGCCGTTGAAGACAACTAGGTCCGCCTCAATCTTCATGGTACGCACATCACTGTTCTGTACCAAATTGACATATCATTCTTGTCATAATGTGTCTATCAAATGGCTGTTTCCCCCAACATTTCATCCAACATATCCTCATATATTAAAAACGATAATGTTATCGTTAGATAGACCATATTCATCGACGCCGCCGAATGCTTACTTCAGGTTTGTCTGATGCGCCACCGGGTCTTGTACTGCGGAACAGCATTTTGTGTGTGTCATGGAGATGTTTCAGATGCATATTATGCGATTACTTAACAAGACTTTGGCTCTGTTCATGGTTTCATTGTTCGTTGTTTCCTTTTCAGTCGCAGGTAGTTATGCCGCCCTACCTAGTACAATGACTGACGAGAGCACCCCAGTTTTGATTGAACCAGTCAAGCAAGCTGTTCCTGCAGATGAAGGCACTAACCTGGATTGGTATACTGATACGGGTTCCTACAACGATACTTGGACATGGTCAAACAATTACTGGCTCTTTGGGCCAAGAGCGAATTATGAACTCTTCTACAATAATGGAAGTCAAATCCATCAGGAAGATTTCATTCCTATTGGCGAGGAGATTACCTGGAGAATCAACATTCCAAGGAGTATACTTCGAGATGCAAGTATTCAGAGTGTCTACATCAATGGACATTACAACTCGCCTGATATGAATTTCAGTGCAAGTTTCAACTTTGATTTCTATAATGATGAACCAGTGACCTGGTCCTCATCGTCGTGGAGTGAGAACTACACAACTGGTGTCTATGATTACACACCATATGTTGAAGTCAATGCAGGTAGCAGCTCCTTCACAAGCGACTCGAACTCATACCATGTCGATTTTAGAGTCCGATTCCTAGTAAGTGCACCTATTGGCTTATACAGCCCATATGCAAATATCTATGATACAGATGGAAACTACTATGATGTACGGTCCCGCTGGGCTAAAGACATGATGATGTCCGAGTATATTGCAATCGGAATTCCACGATCTGAAGCATGGACCCACTCATTCTATGGAGGGTATACACTTGAGAAACAGGACCTCGCTGGCGATCAAATCTATAGTGTCAGTCGTGGTACGGACTTCATGATGAGGTTCAACATCACAGGAAATGGTGAGTTGGACTACGCCATGCTCTGGACATACTTCGGTTGTTGTGATGTGAAAATCCCAATCAACAGAACAGGATTCCACACTGAGATGGTGACACACACAGGTGGATGGATCTATGATCCACTGATTCAGACTTATGTCTACAATAGTTCAATACAGTACACAGTTCCAGAAGAAGTCTATGGTGATTATATAGAGTATGATTACTACTACGGCGATGACTACAGGGACCATGATTACAGATATACAATGTACAATGAAACAACAGACACATGGGAAGTTGAGAGCTACATAACATCCGATGAAATGCGTCTGATGTATATCTACAACTTCACTTCTAATGCCTTTGAACTGCTCTATGGGTTCACATATTGGACCTATCCTCTGGATTACTATCAACCAGATGTCCATCAGGAATATGTCTGGTACCTTGAACCAGTTGAGAATGCCCCCATTCAAATCTATGAGCTGAATGAAACACTCAGTAGTATGAGTGTTAACAATGGTATCATCAGTGTTGAGTTCATTGGACACTTCACTGACCAGGCTCCGAAGGGTGCAATCATCCAGTTCAACGATAAGGTAGTCAGCAAGGACGGTTACGAGTTCTGTGTCCTTGCAGATGACTTTGGCAATGCACCTATGACCTATCAAGAATACAATGATGCTAAAGAGGTGGCAGTCGAGTCACCAGTTACCATTGCAAAACTCCTGAAAGAGGACCATTCTGATGTCTATGGTTGGTTCTTCCCAGCCGACCCGGGTACACCTTTCGAGGTGCAGGGTCGTCTTCAGGGAGGTGCTGACTTGGCAACTGATATCGATGGCGCTCTCTTCTCAATGAAATCCTATGACAGTATCTGGACTGAGGATGCGTACCGCTACACCGACATGTACTATGAGATACTTGTTGGTGCTGACAACAGCGTTACCTACTCAGCCTTCAACTACACTGGAATGGAGAATCGAACCTTCGGTTATCATTGGGAGTGGCAGGAAGTTTCTGTTACGGACTGGCACTGGGAGTACAATGAAACAAGCGGTGAAACAGAGTGGATCTACGGAGACTTCTGGAGATCTGAAGAGATCTGGGTTGAAGGATGGTACTGGGAATGGTTCTACTTCAACCAAAAGGATGGTGAGTGGGTCAACTCACGCGACTGGTACTGCCATGATGTCCGCTCAGAGATGACAAAGGTTGACATTGACTTTGCTGATGTCACAGGAATCACTCACTATAGTGATGGTGGTGATCTCTACTACTCTTTCCTTGTAAACCTATCTGACTCTGTTCGTGAGATTACTCACTGGTGGGACTTCAGCTTTGCAAACAACACTTGGGTTGAAGATCCATCATCATCAACTGGGTTCCATGATGTTGCAGTCTGGAGACCTGGATGGGTCCACACCTTTGATTACATGGGTGAGGATGTATACGTAGAGGTTACTTCTAGGATTGGAGTCTACAACAGCACTATTCCAGGCGCATCTGACTGGCTAGCTGTTGATGAGTTCCCATACATCACCATTGATGGTGTGGATTACCCAATCAAAGTTAGGAACATCATGTATCCATACTCATCTGAAACCGAACAGAGAATCATGTTCTGGGACAATGGTGGTGATTACTACGAGCTATTGAACGGTACGAAGATCTACATAGAAGAACAGCGTAGAGCCTACTTCTACAATGTCACGATTCCAGGCTATGGCTCATTCGTATCAGCTCAGAAGAACTACTGGCATTGGGATGATGGTCTCAATCAGTGGTACAGCTGGTGGGACATCTACGGCAACATTCACCAGGGTACCGATCACATGATCTGGGGAATGGATGTAAATGTTACATTCCTAGAAGCATCAGAGGTAATGCAAGATGGATACTACATCCGTATTGGTGACTCTGATGTACTTGAGGTACAGGACTTCCCAAGGAGTGATCCACGTACTGGTACTGAATATATTCTCGACGAGAATGGCACTAGATACGACATGATTTGGGATCCCTACGATGGATACTATTACATCGAATGGGATAGTGTCATGCAGCGAGCATCCTATGTTTCTGAAAGCTTCAAGGGCACCTATCAGTCTGCTCCAGCTTTCGTTGCAGATTGGGGAATGCTTCAAGCACAGTGGTTTACTGTTGAAGGAACCCATGAAATGCCATATCCGGGGGCCATGGCTGATTGGAGTGGAGTCTATTACACAACAACAGACTCCTGTGGCAAGGTTCCAACAACTAAGACAATCACTGTGTTAGATGAAACCTATTTCCTAGGTGGTAACCCGGACACTAGCATATGGCATGAGTCTGACCACTTTAATCAAACTGGTTTCTGGGTCATCATTGATTCAACCAACTATACACTTGATGGTCAGAAGATGTGGTATGCATTGGTTAATGGGACATCAACCTGGCAACCAATGACTGATGGTGGATCATTCGAATATGGTCATTTTGACCAACTCGCCTTCCAAACAGAGGGAATTCTTGAAGCACCCTCCACATCCTATGTACATTACGAGTGGAATTCTACATACTTCTATGAGTATAACTGGACTGTGACACTTAGCGATAGTACGGTATATTCATGTGAGCCTCGTGTACTCTTTGAAG
Source organism: Candidatus Thorarchaeota archaeon (assembly GCA_050124975.1). Classification (GTDB taxonomy): domain Archaea; phylum Asgardarchaeota; class Thorarchaeia; order Thorarchaeales; family Thorarchaeaceae; genus SMTZ1-45. The sequence goes on from JASFEF010000012.1 coordinate 14,679, forward strand.
TCTATCTTGTGGATGCTAATGGTTCTCTAGTGTACACCTACAACAGATACCCACAGGAGGAATGGCTCGGTGGAGAGGACTATCTCTACTACATCGTAGACCTCAACGGTGTCTGGCATTACGTTGATCATTACTACGAACTACCAGTACTAGATGTTGTCATCACAGAGGGGTGGGATGTCTGGGATGTATACGGCAATGCAACATTCCACTACTTCGTTAATGGCACAGAGTACATCGAACCCTACATGGGTGGACACGGTGGAGTTTCAACAATGGTGTTCACTAATGGCAGTCTGAATGGGAAGTACTTCTTCAGATGGACCAATTATGACAATGCCATTTACAATGTCACCTACATGGGCGGTACATACAATGCAATTGCTAGACCTGACTATATCTATCAAGTTGGTAGTGTTGAGGGTCAAGCATACATCTATACACTTACCCCTATCGAGAGTGTGACATTCAAGAACTATCATGAGTTGATTGTGGGCAATCCACGATGGGATTGTTGGGGAATACGGACTTGGAGTGAGTCCGAGTCTAACAATGCTCTTGACTTGGATGGCGATTTGTCGACCACCGATGACCAGTATTATGTACTATCTGAGTATCATTCAACAGACACCTACTACTCTGAGTGGACTCGTATGTGGGTCAACCTCATGTGGGACCCCAACGGAACCATTTTTGGAGATGAAATGCACACCAACTCGTGGATGGGTGTTGAAACTTACTCATGGTCATATCAATGGGAGGAAACCTTCTACTGGTTCCATGCTGACGATCTTACGCCTGTAGGGTCTGCAGAGTGGGACACAATCAACAACACAATCTTCGATGCCGAAGGTCTTCCACGCGCCGGTTACTGGGATATCGCACACATGGCTCGCAATGTAACCTGGGAGGACATCCTTGCTGAGGCTGAAGCTAACGGTTGGGATTGGTTCGACCAGGGTGAACAGGAGTGGACATGGCTTTCATTCGGTGTAGGTCAACACTACGGTGTTGAATCTGAAACCGGATACAACTCCATCGATCTGCGTTACGAGTACTCAGGCCTTATGATCTGGGAAGACGCTAACAACAATTCCGTCATGGAAGCATATCTGACAGACCCTGGTGATGGTGAGCTGACTCACTACTTCATACCTGACTCTGTCGGAAGTGTTAGCTTTGTCACGCCTGGTCTATCCTTTGGAGTACCTGATCCTTCAGGCTACGTCGTTGTAGGTGTTGAGGACGAGATCACTTGGGGTGTCACATTCAGTGACATCAACGGAACCACATTCCCATTCAATGCTTATGCATACTGGGATTGGTACGGTGGTGTTGTAACTGGAAGTGATCTTCAGACATTTGATGAGCGTCCCACCAAAGTCATGATCGATGAGCTTTCATTCCTAGTCCACTTCCAAGGCTTCATTAATGAGACAGAAGGCGCTACAAGCAACTACGCCTCCCTCAAGGTCGACAACACTGTTGGTCAGTGGGATGTTGATTTGATTGGTGGAATTGCCAATCTCGAAGAGAAGTCATTAGCCCTCAACTACCTTGCAGATGTAAGCACATCACAATTCAAAGTCGAAGAGGGTGGAATCGACCAGGAGCAAACCATTGTTTCTGATAGCTTCGAGATTGGTGACAATAGTGCAAGGTTTGCAGAGATGATAATCGGTGGAGTCACTTACGAGTGGGCTGCTGATCCGTATACTGCTTACAATGTAACTAGCCAAACAACTCCTTTCAGCACTTTCACAAGTGCCTTCCAGTCTGAGAGTGGTCAATCAGCCACCTCTTGGTCATTCACATCAACACAGTACTACGTGTCTATCGGATTCCCATATTGGGATGGCTACTATGTCTATCAGGACCCAATCTTTGTTGGTTACATCAGCAACACTGGCAATCCAGGTGGCGATGTCACCTTCTCATCATTGGGTATCAGTCCTTCAGTACCATCATCAACAGATGCTGTTACTGTTAGTGTTGATATTACAACTGACTACGAAGTCTGGAGTGTCGAACTTCAGTACAGCACTGATGGCCACAGCTTTGATGACATCTCAGGAATGTGGATGGAGTCACCAAACCACTGGGTTGGTGAGATTCCCGCCTATCCTGAAGACACTCAGATATGGTATAGAGTCGTCGTGAACACCGACTCTGGCTTTTACGAGTCCGAGGTGAAGTCATACATCGTTGGCGTCGGATCTGTGACCTCACCAACAATACCTACCACCACTCCACGACCAACCGGACCTACAGATCCGTTTGAGCTGTCAACAGAGATGTTGCTCATGCTAGGTGGTATCGCTCTCGTGGTAGTCATCATCGGTGTGATGGCTAAGAAACGCAAGTAGAACAATAAGAGGGGCTCCTTCTATGCCTCTCTTCTCCTCTTGTTTCCCTGTCAATATCTTCCGAGCCCTCTTCTAATCATCTAAGAATCACTCGTAGGATTGATTGAGTGTCTTACAACGAACTAAAGCTTACTTTTACATTCACATGTTTCATAACGCATGGTGTAGTTGAAAGGTTATGTTCTCAAAAGAAGTAGGAATTGAATTGGGTATTTCCACAATCTCTGTTGTCATTTCTTTTTCGGGAATGATTATCTTACTGGCAATCAAATCAATCACCTTGTTAGTTTTAGTCATTATATTCTATATCTTCACGAATCTTGCAGGAGGAATCATTTGTTCTCAGTGTCCTTTTCAAGGTAAACTCTGTCCTGGAGTGCTCCAATTGTATTTTATGCCATTTTTATCGAAAATCATCTATAGGAAAAAGGAGTATAGTAAGAGAGCCATAGAACTAAGCACAATTTTCGTTGGGATATTTGGTTCAGCATACTATCTAGTCGGTTTTGTATCGCTTCTTGTTCTTTATTGGAATAGTAACCTAATTCTAGTTGTCCTGGTTCTGTTAGGTCTATTTCTGGCTCATTTCTTTCTATCTTTTTCAGTCCTGTGTCCCAAATGTACAAACAAGGATAATTGTCCAATGTCAAGGGTTAGTAGTGCATTGGGAAAAGAATAGACCAAGGTACAATTGCCATCTTTTTCCACTCTTCTCTCTGCTTATTTCTTTGGAACCTTCTTCCAATCATCTAAGAACTTCTTGATTCCAATATCTGTGAGTGGATGATTCACCATCTTATCAAGAACAGCTGGCGGTATAGTTGCTATGTCTGCTCCTATCAGTGCTGCTTCATAGACGTGAATCGGATGTCGTATGCTGGCGACTATAATTTCAGTTTCGAACCCATAGTTTGCATAAATCTGTGCGATTCCTTCAATTATCTCCATACCAACCTGGCCGATGTCATCCAGTCGCCCTATGAAAGGTGAAACAAAAGTTGCACCAGCCTTTGCAGCCAGAATGGCTTGATTTGGACTGAACACAAGTGTAACATTGGTCTGGATACCCTCATCTGCACATACCTTGACTGCCTTGAGCCCCTCCCATGTCATGGGGATCTTGATGGCGGCATTATCAATCCATCCGTTTAATTCTCGAGCTTCCTTAAGCATTCCTTCAGCATCTTCGCTGACAACTTCAAGACTGATTGGTCCCTTAACAAAGGACGCGATTTCATCGATGACTGTTCTGAAGTCACGACCTTCCTTTGCGACGAGTGACGGATTTGTTGTCACACCATCGACCATTCCTCTCTCGTGGGCTTTTCTGATTGCATCAACATTTGCAGTATCTATGAAGAACTTCAACAGTTATTCTCTCCTCATATGACCAAACTGTGGTCTACACTAGAGAACCTAGAATTCTTTCACGATTTAAACGGTAGGGTTGGGATATTGCATTAAGCAGTAGACATACGGTGAATATCATTGGCTATTGCTGAGATGACTGCAATTACGAATATTACTATTGTCAAATTTCCTATGGCCATCAAGATATTGAACATAGTTTCGAAATCCAGCCATCCAGCAAGTGGATACCCAAAAATTGCTACGAAAGTCCCGAATAATGCCAAAGCAAGGTATGCCACAAACATGATAGGCCAGCCCTTTTTAAGAATCTCAACTGATCTTGGTGAGAGGTGTGAACGCCACCATGATAGAGGTTTATTAATTCTCGACGCGGCTACGCAACCAATTGTTCCCACAACGAGAGGTGCGGATCCACCTCCAACCAGGAGCTGAAACATCTCAAATATCCACAAAATTGTGGCACCATGGCTGCTCTCAATATATCTCACACCCCAGATTATGACAAGCATTCCTGCAATCATTGCTAGTATTCCAGTTATCATGTAGTTTGGGACAATAGAAAATGCAGGTTCCATTGCACCTGGCCAAAACTCTTGATTGGGACCAATTGCATCAATAAGAAATCCTTCTGTTGCAACATCTCCTTGAAGAAACTCAAAGAAACCATGTTCAATACCAATACATCCTGTGAATATAGCTAAGATGGATGAAAGAATCAAGAGTGCTCTATTGGTATCTTCATTATTCTTCAATTGCATTCCTCTCCTAATACAATCAAATTATGATTGTTGCAAGTGAAACTGGAATCTTTCACGATTTAAACGGTAAGGATGTAGTAAACGAAAATTATTCCATTAATTTCTTAAAATCCCTGACTCGTTGCTCGATGTCTGGAGCTTTAAAGACAGCAGATCCTGCAATGAAAAAGTCTGCTCCAGCTTTACAGAGGTCTCCGACATTATCCAACGTGACTCCGCCATCGACAGCAATTCGAACTTCAGGTTTCAATTCGTTAAGGAGTGTTCGAAGATCAGTGATTTTCCTCATGGTTGAAGGGATGAACTTTTGTCCACCAAATCCTGGACACACACTCATCAAGAGTACAGAGTCAATGAGGTCAATCACACCTTCAACCATAGAAACTGGGGTTGCGGGATTCAGAGTGATTCCTGCTCGCGCACCATGATCAATAATGAGTTGGACTGTTCTGTAGACATCATATGACCCCTCCATGTGCGGATAGATAAGCTCGACTCCAGCATCAATGAATTTGGGTATATACTCACGAGGATTTGTAATCATGAGGTGAGCGTCTAGAGGCACATCCGTGATTGTTTTCATGATCTTAGCCACCCAAGGCCCAAAGGAAATGTTTGGGACAAAATGACCATCCATGATGTCTAGATGGAAATAGTCTGCTCCACCTCTTTCAGCTGCTTTGATATCAGCTTCAAGATTGGCAAAGTTCGCCGCCAGAATTGATGGTGTAAGAAGAGGCTTCATCTCACGCTCAATTCACACGCCTTCGTTTTTAATCTTCTCACATAGGAATCTAACGATCACGATGCTTGATTTCGTCCTGCATCTCTTTCAGTTCAGTGAGTGCATCCATAGGTGTTGTTCTGTCTAGGTCCATGTGTTTGATTCGCTCTACGAGTGGGTCATCGATAACCAGAGCCTCTAGACTTGCCTGTTCAGTGTCCTCGAACTCTGCTTCTGACAAATCCACTGCCTTGATGTTCTCTTTCTCGAGTCTGACAAGAAGTTCTTTAGCCCGTTTGACGACCTGGTCCGGTACTCCAGCGAGTGCTGCTACTTGGACACCATAACTTCGATCAGTCCCACCATCAACGATCTTGTGAAGGAAGACGATTGTGTCACCTGACTCCTTTGCAAGAGTGTGAACGTTCTTGACACCGTGATACTGCTTTGCCATGTCTGTCAGCTGATGGAAGTGGGTAGCAAAGAGCGCACGCGTCTTCATCTGAACAATCCTTTCGGCCACAGCCCAGGCTAAGGCCATTCCATCAAAGGTTGAGGTCCCTCTTCCAATCTCATCCAGTATAACAAGGCTCCTTTCTGTAGCATTGTTCAAGATGTTGGCGGTTTCCACCATCTCGACCATGAATGTGCTCTGTCTAGCTGTCAGGTCATCGAATGCTCCTACTCTTGTGAAGATTCTATCAACGAAACCAATCTCTGCACTCTTGGCAGGTACAAAGGAACCCATCTGTGCTAGTAGGACAATGAGAGCGCACTGACGCATGTATGTACTCTTCCCAGCCATGTTAGGACCAGTGACAATCATTAGTGTGGTTCCACCATCGCCAATCTCGATGCCATTTGGAACGAACTCGTTTGGACCAAGTATGACCTCCATGGCTGCGTGCCTTCCATCAGTGATCTTGATGCGAGTGCCGTCGGTTACCTTTGGTCGAGAGTATCGTCTAGTCACTGCAACATCAGCCAGTGAGACCAACACATCGGCAACGGCTACTGCAGCTGAGTCTTGACGAAGGATGGCTGTGACATCACGCACCTCATCACGGAGTCCCTCATAGATCTCATACTCAACTTTGTTGATTCGTTCTTCACCAGCAAGAACGGTGGACTCCTTCTCCTTAAGCTCTGGAGTGATGAATCTCTCAGCGTTCGCTAGGGTCTGCTTTCGCTCATATTCGGATGGCACCAATGAGAGGTTGGCCTTCGTCACTTCAATGTAGTATCCAAAGACCTTATTGAATCCCACTTTGAGGGTCTTGATTCCAGTTCTTCTTCTCTCAGAGGCTTGAAGTGAGGCGATCCATCTCTTGTCAGAAGAGATTGTGTTCCGCAACTCATCAAGTTCCTTGCTGAACCCTTTGAGGATCATACCCCCGTCTCGTACTGAAACAGGGGGGTCATCCACTATGGCTGATTTGAGTGTCTTATGGAGTTTCGAGAGTGGGTCAATGGAACCAGCAGACTCCTTCAGTATCTTGCTTTTGCAGTCGGCAAGTGATTTCTTGATTTTGGGTAGTTTCGCCAAAGCATTCCTCAGTGCAAGAAGGTCTCTTGCGTTTGCAGAGCCAAAGACAATTCTACTAGTGATCCGTTCGAGGTCTCCAAGGTCTCTCAGGCTGTCAGATATTCCCTTTCGATGGAGAGCATCTCTTGCCAGTTCTTCAATTGCATCCTGACGCTTCTCGATTTCCTTGATATCTCTGAGAGGCCTTAACATCCATTGTTTCAGTTTTCGTTTACCCATAGGAGTGACAGTCTTTGAGAGCACTGATAGGAGCGTCCCTCGAGTGCTGCCATCTCTGGCGTTCTTCACTAGTTCGAGATTTCGCTGGGTCGTTGCATCAACAATCATGTGGGTTTCTACACTATAGGTTCGAATGCCGGTCACAGTGATTGTGCCTGTTTTGTGAACATCGTTGAGGTATGCAAGGACCGCACCTGCAGCACCGAGAGCCACTCGCATGTCACTCAACCCATAACCATCTAGGGTCGACACACCAAACTGCTCTTTGATCCTCTCCTCAGCTGTCCTCGCTGAGTAGTCTGTGTCATTTCGAAGAGTGATTGTGATTCCTTGTTCTTCGAGGTTAGTTCGGAGTTTAGACTTGGCTACTGAGTCTGGAAGTAGTATCTCGGAGGGGGAGAACTTGCCAATCTCGTTCATTGTGGTCTCGCTGTCAAGGGCCGCTTCAAACTCTGCTGCGAGGAACTCTCCCGTTGAAACGTCGACTGCTGAGATACCAACCAAGGCCTCATGCTGAACCAACGAAACAAGGTAGTTATTTGTTGAGTCATCAAGAATTGCAGTTTCAAGAACAGTGCCTGGAGTGACAACTCGAACAACAGCTCGCTTCACTAGTCCTTTAGCCTGTGAAGCATCCTCAACTTGTTTCGCAATGGCAACAGTATGACCTGCTTGTAGGAGCTTAGCAACATATCTGTCAAGAGAATGATTAGGCACCCCACACATGGGCCACTTATCCACTCCTTCACCCCTCGCAGTGAGTACAATGTTTAGGATTTTACTTGCAATCTTCGCATCCTCATTGAAAAGTTCGCTGAAGTCACCTAATTCGAAAAATAATAAGCTATCCGGGTACTGTCTCTTCAGCTGGAGGTATTGCCTTTGCATCGGGGTCTGTTTACTCAATCTTTCTCCCTACATCTCATATCTGCTACTGACTCTCTAATAATCGCATCGACAAAATGGTTACGGTTGCAGATTCACATTTTGGGCAAATTATGTCCGGAAGTGAACATATCACCCTTTCAATCTGCAACTTATGCTCCACTTCTAGATGAAGAAAGTTACAAATTGTAAGTAAGACGATTATGTTGGATTAAAAGTAACAATTAAGAAGGCCTTTGAAAGCCAAATCAACCAACTGGGTGCAATACTTGAGAACACGAATTCTAGGAATATCTGGCAGCCCAAGGACTAGCAGCAACACAGCTACCCTTATTGAAACCGCTCTAAAGGCAGCAAAGAAGGAGGGTGCCATCATTGAGTATATCGACCTTTCATCTCTGAATATTGGAGTGTGTGAACATTGTTGTGAGTGCACTCAGACCGGAAAGTGCAAGCTTGATGACGATCTAAACAAAGTAGCCGAAACTATGAAGGCTGCTGATGGAATCATTCTTGGGTCTCCTGACCACTTTGCCTCTGTTGCCACACCTATGAAGAACCTGATGGATCGCACAGGAAGATTTCTACATTTGGAAGGAAAGGTTGGTGCAGGAATTGCTGTTGGTCGCCGTTCTGGAGTTGACCTTGCGTTGACTCATCTTCTCTTCTACATCTTGGTCAAAGAGATGATAGTACCAGGTGGTGTGCATTGGCCCATCGGATTCGCTTTGAATGCTGGTGACATCCGAGCGGACACTGAAGCTTTGGACATGGCCGAACAGATGGGACATCGTGTTGCTATTCTAGCATCAACACTTGTTCGCAATCCAGTACCATGGGCACATGAACTACGACCAACTGGTCAGAAGGTTCGTTTTGGTGACGAATGGAAATAACCACTCTATGTCGTAGTGGTTGCCTCATATTTACTTGGACAGGATGTAAGTATCTCTGTGGCATGAATGAGATATGCCGATTGAAGTTGTCCTATAGCCACAATATCCTGACCATCAATCAGGTTAGGTGTTTCACCAAGTATCAACACTGTAATCGTATGCGTTTCACCTTGCATAACAAGCGTAACATTATCAATCGTACTCAATAAGGAGCCATTTTGATAGGCACCCTTTACTTGGATCGTACGACCCATATACGATTCAGGGTCCTCAACGACAGAATCCACACTTAGATATGGATCGACAAAGAGGTTCAGCATTGCAAACGCAACAAATCCAATTGTCGCAACTAGGATTACTGCTACTGCTGCCATCCGGGTCTTCTTTTTCATTTCTACTGGTCTCCCTCGACCTGTGATTCTACGATCTTGAGTTGCTTCTCGATTCCCATCATTCTCAGTAAGAGATATGCTAGGAATGCAAAGATACCGCCCCAGAAAATTACGGCTACTACGAATAATTCAACTTGCTGCATAGTGCTAACTCCTTTCCATTTTAATCCTCATCAACTTCTCTTGTGCTGAGTCCACTTTGTATGCCAGTTCCACCATGATCAATGCAATGAATGAAACTGCAATCATGGCGACTAGTAGAGTCATCATGTGTTCGACTTCCATTTCAAGACCTGATGGCTCAATGACAATTGGGTGTAGAGTTTCCCAGATTCGAATTGAGAGGTAACTCAGTATCACCATCGGAAACGCTACGATTCCAAAGATAGATCCGAATTGTGCCCGAGATTCCCGATCACTTACAGAAGCTCGGTATGCAAGAATGCATGCATAGGCAACCCATAAAATGAGTGTGGTTGTTTCTCGGGGATCCCAATTCCATGGAGTACCCCAAGCCGCATCAGCCCACATCATCCCTGAGAGTAGAGTTATTGTTGTGAACAACAATCCGAGTTTGATAGATACTGCCCCAAGGATGTCATATTTCAAATCTCCCTTCCACAAGTACATCACTCCACATAGTAATGTTCCTCCAAATAGCCCGTACGAAACAAGCGCAGGAGCCACATGCTGGAAGAAGATTCGCACATTTTCTCCAAGTATAGCATCCGGAGGAGAGAATATCCATGTCATGTAGACATAAAGAAGTGATATCACTGCTGTGATTGCAAGGAATATCAATCGGGTTCTACTCACGACTATTCAACTCGAATTGCCGCGATGTCTATAGCTTTAGATATGAAGGTTTTGCTATCACCTAAGCTTCAAGGTGAAAGAGCAAAGTGGAAGACTGATGCTGAAAGTGTCAGCATTGCTATCAGATGTGCGAGAAGAATTTCAAATATTAACAGAACTGGAAGTAAGCCAGGTCCTAAGACAATTATCTTTGTGATTTCAATCAAAAGCATTAGCCCAGATGTGGCTGTTGGAAAATATACAAGGGGAAAGACAGTGGCTTTTGATTCGGAAGGCATTGTTAGAGCGGATGCCATTGAACCTACTGCTGCAAGGTCTAGGGTCCCAACAAGAAGTGTAGCAATTGCTAGTGGTAAGTCATTGAGCATTGAAAATCCAAACAATACTGAGATGATGGGAACTAGAAAGATTTCAACTAATCCCATAAGGAAGAAACCATAGATGACTTTTCCTAGGTAGACAGACCATGCGGGTATCGGCGCAGTTGCGAGACCTCGCAGTGTACCTGTTTCTGATTCAGACAGAAAGATGGGGGCAAACCCGAACATTCCTGTAAAGAATATGATGACCCACAGTAAAGCACTCCCGACTTCTTCAGGTACAGAACCTCCTGTGACTACCGCAAATGAAAACGCAAGAACTGCAATGAGCGCAAATAGAAACATCGAGAATGCTTCAAACTTCTTCCTAAATTGAGTGACAATGTCTTTCTTTGCAATTGCTATTGCTGCACCTAGACCGGATGTCATATTGTCACCTCAAAGAGTCTGATCAAACTCAGAGATAGGGCCTTGGTTCACTACCACACCCTTTCTGAGTGTCACGTATTCATCACACAATGCTGCACCAAATCCGAGATTGTGTGTCGTTACAATTGTTGTTCTCAACTTTCTGTATTCATTCAAGTATTCCTGAAAGTCTTCGGTTGTGTCTTTGTCCAATCCACTGAAAGGTTCATCTAGAAGTAACAACTCAGGGTCGTGAATCAGGCTTCGAACGATATCGAGTCTCTTTTTGAGTCCTGTTGATAGATTCTTCACAGGTTCTTCAAGCCATGTGTCGATAGCAAAACGCGGAGCCAGATCCTGAACTTGGGATTCAAAGAAATCTGTTGTAAGTCCATATAGTTTGGAGTAGAACCGTAGATTCTCAATACCAGTGAGTTCTTCATAGAGAAGAAGCTTGTCACCAACAAGGCCAATGCGTTTCTTCACTTCTTCTGGTTCTTCCTGCGGGTCAAATCCCATAACAGAGATTGAGCCGCCATGAGGACGAAGTAGAGTGGATATGACGCGCATCAACGTGGTTTTGCCTGCGCCATTTGAACCAAAGAGGCCTTGGATACCCTTCTCAGAAAACTCGAGAGAAACCTTCCTTAGAGCAACTCGATAGCCGTATCTGCGAGTGAGATCCTCTGCTACAACGACCTTTGTTGACATCTGGATCAACCTGTGGTTGTCTGAGTCCCACTGATTGTCTTTTTAGTGTGTCTACATGTCATTGATTGGGTCTCTAGTGGAAAATTTTCCTTCCCCATCTCAGGAATGGTGTTCCAATTGAGAGCACGACTGATATTGGTATGAGGTTGGCAAACTCATACACTACAAACCCTATGATCACACCCACGATAAACCACACAAGGAAGCTTGTGAGATTATTGACAACAATCCATGGAACATATGCAGTGAGTATGCTGGGGACTAACCACCAAGCAAACATGATTGCAATCGGAACCACAAATCCTGCTGCAAGCATGATGAGGATACCAATCCGAGTGCTAAGATACAGTGGTCCTGGGAAAACCTTGTGGGAGTTGAGATATCCCTTTGAGTCGGTCTTATTCTTGAGTTTCGACATCTTGGTGTAGTTCTCTTTTCCATAGAACTTGCTCGAGTGGGCTACATTCCACATTCCTATGGAGTATGCCCTTCCTCCAGTCTTGACACCAATATTGATCACATCAAGTGAGCGATACCATCCAAACAGGAATGGGATCCTCCGACGCTCATCATCCAAGAACCAGGCGAGAACTGCAACCTCACTCTGATGGTTGACTGCACCCTCGATTGCCATCCGTTCTCCTTTGAAGTGGCGATTGCAGTAGTCAAGGAAGTCATCCATCCTATCCAGGGGCACATAGACCTCAGATGGTGCAAGACTTGGGCCAAGTCGTTTAATCCTCATTGGGTAGAAGCGTTCACCCCACTCGTGCTGAGCTATCTCATCAGATTCAATAGTCCCATGATACATCTTCATGGCTTCAACGATTTTATTGGCTTCTTCTGCAGTTTCTTCGTCAGGCCCCTCAAGAGCACAGAGAACTAACCATGGGTGTTCCGTATCCGGAGCTTGGTCAACCTCTTTCAGCATTCCATAGAACTCGTCAGTGACGAAATGGAGGTAGAATGGATTTGCCACTCGAAGTATTTCCTGCATGGCTCCAAAGGTTTGTTCCTGACTTGGAAATGAGATTGTAAGAGGTCTGATTGGTCTTAGTGGGATAATCTTCAGTACAACCTTTGTGATTATACCAAGAGTCCCATTACTGTCCACAAACAAACCTGTAGTGTCCTTTTCAGTAGGATCTTTCACTTCTTCATCATAAAGGAACGCTTCGTCCCCCTTGAATATCGGTTCTTGACGATCCTCCTTGAAGGTGTTCAGTGGAGTGTCTTGAGTCCTAATGATTTCACCATCTGGAAGGACAACCTCCATGTCGACGACTTGTTCCTTGATACCACCATACTTCGTGCTACCAATACCTGAACCCCCTGCAGCAACCCAACCTCCGACTGTGCTTGAAGGCGCACTGGAAGGATATGCGGCAACAGTCAGACCTTCATCTTCAAGGTCCTCGAGGAGCTTGCCCCAGATGATGCCTGAACCAACTTCGATTGCCATAGCCTCTCGGTCGATATTGTAAATCTCATTCATTCGGGTCATCTCAACGACCAACCCTCCCCTCGTAGGGAGAGCCCCTCCATAACCTGAGGTTCCATGACCGCGAGGAACGACTGGTATGTTTTCCTTCTTACAGAATTTCAGGAGGGTGGACACGACCTCGGAAGTTGTTGGTTGGGCAACAGCTTCAGCTTGTGGATTAAGGACATCATTGACAATGCCTGGTAATGCGGCGATGTCATGTGAATAGAGATGGGTCATGTATTCCTCAGCAGAGAAGAAGTCTTCACCCACTATGTCCGCCAATTGTTGGAAGTGTTTCTTTCTAATCATCTCTATCACCACCTATAATCCCAGAGCCTCCACTACAATCTGTGACAGGTCCTTGAATTTGATTTCGGTTTCTCTGTTCTCGAGTCCATCATTGAACGACATCGTACATGATGGACATTCACTTGCAAGGAACTCTGCACCAGTTTTTTCAGCTTCCCCGATACGTCGACCTGAAATCCTTACAGATGCCAATGGATTGGTCCCCTTGAGGAGACCTCCTCCTCCACAACATCTTGCTTTTTCCCGAGCATGTTTCATCTCTCGCACTTGAATTCCAGGAATAGCATTCAGAACCTCACGTGCTGGATTGTAGATGTTCTGATGTCGTCCTAGTTCACAAGGATCATGCCATGCAACCACATGTGGGTAGTGTTTTGTGAACTTGATCTTACCCTCATTCAGAAGTCTTAGGACAAACTCTGAGAACGGGAGAAACTCTAGTCCCTCTACAGCATCTTTCCCGAGAAGATGGGGATACTCATCAGCAAAAGCTCTATGGCATCCTGGGCAGTTGAAAACAACAGTCTTCACCCCTAGCTCCTTCAGTTTTCTGATGTTATGAATTGCCATCTCTTTGGCCTTGTCAAATCCTCCAGCTACAAAATAGGGATTGCCACAACAGTACTCTTCCTCGCCCAGTATTGTATAGTCAATGCCTGCTGCCTCCATCACTTTGATGGTGTTCTCACCCATAAAGGCCAGTGTACCTTTGAAAGAGATGTTGCAACCTGCAAAGTAGGCAACCTCTGCTTTCACTCCAATTTTGTCTTCAACGAGGTCATCTACCATGTCTGTCCAGAGTGTTCTGTCATCTTGGTCCATCTCCATGATGTTGTTAGTATCCTTGAGTGCATCGTCAATGTAGTTCACAATCTCTGGCCATTCACCAAGATCACCAATCTCTTGTCGTGTGAGTTGCCAGAACCTCAGAAGAGGTATGTTCGTCTGACAGATCTCTTGACATGCCCCACATAATGTGCAGTAGAAGATCCTCTCTGCAAAGTCGGGAGGAATCTTCTTTTTCTTCTTGATAAGGTCTCTCAACTGATACAACTTACCTCTAGGTGACTGAGAGTCCCATAATGTATCAAGATACGCAGGGCACACGAAAGTGCAGAAGCCACACCTCGCGCACACCGTCGGCTCAATATCGAGCCCTTCAAGACTGAGAGGTTCGTACGGCTTGGTCATTGCTGAATCTCCTCTCTACGGCCACGGAATGCCAATCCAATCAAGGACCGGCCCCAGAATTGATGAACCATATACTGCTATCCCACCAAGGGCAGCGATAATTATCATTAATACACCGCCAATGATAGTGAGTATTGCATATGGGAAGTAGGTAGAAGCTTTCAGCCAAACACGGTCACCAATCTTGGCTCTAACTATCATTAGATAGAGGTAGATCTCCGTAGAAACCACCGACCATAAAATCTTGAATCGCATAATTGGCATCGCAACAAGAGCCTCTACAGGATAATCTGGTTCCATGAAACCTGTGACCATTCCTGCTATCAATCCTAGGAATCCTATGATTGCACCAATATACATGAACACATCAAATTGATGAAAAACCCTGGCTAGTCTTGTGCCGGGTGTGTTAATGTTATCTCTGAAGAAAATACGAAGTATCAGATTGACCAAAGCTACTGCTGCAGTAGCTGCTAAGATACCTGTGTGAAAGTGTACGAAAACTGGATGTATTGCCATTCATATCACCTACTTCATCAATCCCTCTTGAGGGCTAAGTACCCAAAGACCAGCAGAATTACTCCAGTGACTGCTGGTACCCAAACCATCATAGAACTCCAAATTCCAACCAGGTCGACTGGTTCGGGTGGTGGAGTTGCAGTGCCGGTTGCACCAGTAACGGTGACTTCAACATCAAATGAGTCTGCAAGATCAGAGAGTGCTGGACCGACTGTCCAGATGCGCAGAGTG
>JASFEF010000013.1:0-29546 GCA_050124975.1 Candidatus Thorarchaeota archaeon
CATTTCCAAAGTGTGATTCGCACAGTACCTAGGGTTGTCAAGAAGAGTTCATTGTAGTAGCGAAGTAGTATCTCCATCCTCTGGTCTTACCTAATGTTGCTTTCTCCACCATTCCCACTTTCACCTAAATACGATAATTTCAATACAAGATGAAATAATTGAATATCGTCACTCATGATGGTGTTTCAAAAATGGGGCTGATTGACCTTCAGGACACATTGAAACGCCCAATGGACTTTATGTTTCCTGGAGTACACTGGTTTCTTGAAATCATAGTTCTATTAATCCTAGTCTTGTTTCTCTGGAATTGTATTTGCACAAGATCAGTGCGATATTTCTGGAAGTTTCCAGTTCCTGTGTTCATGGGTCGGGCTGTCGCAGGACCTCATCGAAAACGCATGCAACCTCCGTCAATGCTAATTGAAGCCTTAGAATTAACATCTGGGATGAAAGTGTTGGAACTAGGTTGTGGTCCCGGCACCTTCACAACAGATGTCGCTAGAGCGATTCACCCTGACGGACTTGTATATGCAGTTGATATTCAGGAGGGGATGCTCGACCAACTCAGAAGCAGAATGGCAAAGGAAGGTCTAGAGAATATCATTCCAGTGCTTGCAGACGCAGAGGGTACAATCCCCCTTGAGGCAAATAGTATGGACGCAGCCTTTTCTGTCGCAGTACTCCCAGAGATACCAAACCCCGTTAATGCAATAGTACAAGTGAAACGAATTCTTGTGAAAGGGGGGAAATTCGCAGACTCTGAGTTTGTATTTGATCCAGACTTTCCTCTTAGAAGGACCGTGACAAAATGGGCCATGAAAGCTGGATTGGAACCTGTGGCGCAGTATGGGAATGCATTCCGCTATGTCTTAGTCTTCATTAAAAGGGAGTGACTAGGTGTTCAGTTCACCGCTACTAATGTCCGAGGCGTGCAGATCAAAAGTGTGCTTCGCACAGTACCTAGAGTTGTCCAAGGGTATTGTAGTAAAACAAGTATCTCCATCCTTTGTTGTCGATTTTTATTTTTGAGTGAAGATAGTCCTTTTCTTAACTCAATGTTTAAGTTAATTCTGGAGTATTTTACATGGTGAGCTTATGACGCAATCAGAAAGAGAGGAACGGAGAGAAATACCGTCAAGACGACGGATTGGTAAGATTGTTCTAGCTGCAGGACTCCTTATCATCTTCGTTGTGATTGTGTTAGGGATGTTTGTATCATTGGTGTCTGCGTATGGAGACTCAACAGAGCTCCTTCGCGTATATGATGCTCTCGTGGGTCCGGGTTTGTTCATTGGGATTTTACTTATGATGATTGGATTTGCGGCTATTCTATTGCCAGAGGGGTTCTCTCAAGATGGAGTCTGGGTCTTGAAGACTGGACCATATGTAAGATGAACTAATCTAAGCGTGTTTTGTGGAAATGTGACCTGTTTTTCAAATCAACACGAATAATTTTTCTCGAATACCTCACTAATGTTGATTAAACAAATTACAACTGAGAATCCCACAATGTTTCGGAGAATTCTGTTGTTCCGGAACTTAACTGATAACATACCAAAGAACATTGGACTCTATTCAGTGGGAGTCATGTTGCTGCTTCTGTTTCGAGTTTCAATAGACCCTTTACAAATCTTATTGGGTCTAGTTGCTTTCTCGGTTTCTTATTCGTCAATCTATGTGCTCAACGATCTCTATGATATTGAAGATGATAAAAGGGATGATAAGAAAGCTCTGAGAAAACCATTGGCTCATGGGGCTATAGATAAGAAAGAAGCAATGACAATCTTTGTTTCACTCTTGTTTCTAGGTCTTCTGCTCTCGATATTTCTCAATCTGCTATTCTTCTGTGCCATTCTCTCAATGATTCTCATCAACCTAATTTACTCTGTTCCATGGACAAACATCAGAAATCAGAGCCTAGAGGATGTGTACTCAAAAAGTTTGAAACACACTACTCTTGGATTACCTCTAGTCTTCCTCATGCAACTACTGAAGATAGTCCTTCCTTGGACAATCAGTCCAGAAGTGATGCGATTTCCGGTCCTCTTTGCCGTTGGATTCTCCCTTCTCTATGTAATTCTCTTCAAAGGTTACAAAGAATATCTGACAATCGGAGAATCTATCATGCAGGCACCAGTCGCTTTTGGTTTTACAAGTGCCTTTTTCATATCATCAATGACTCTCTACCCCGAACCTTTGGTTCAAGCATTAATAGTGTTCTATATTCTTCTAGGAATAGTGTTCTTCAGAAACTCATGCCTAACTGATAGAAAGGTACTGCTTTTGAGTCCAATCTATATATTCCTCGGAATACTTGTTCTCTTCTATCTAATGACAAATGTGTTGACCTGAAAAGAACAGGTCCGCCTTTAACACAGTTAGTCAATGTCTTCTTATGCGATAGATAGACAGAAGTGATCATTACTCGAGGTTTGATATTTCCAACAGACCAATAGACCATGATTGATCGTCGATAGAGGAGTTCCATCAAGTCTGGATTCGTTATCCCTAAATAGTGATACTCTAGAGAACTCTTGTTCGCGTATTGAGATTTACAACCATGGATTAGGTGTTCTAATTGGACTCGGTTGACATCGGTATCCTGAGATCTCTTGGAGAAAATTGCAGAGCATCCTATCAGGAGATGGGTCGAAAGTTCGGAATGACAGCAAATGCCGTGAAGAAACGAGTCAACAAGCTTGTCGAGTCTGGTACAATCCATAGTTTTGTGGTTTACCTAAGCCCCGCAATGGCTGATGTAGAAGTATTTCTTGCAATCGTGAACACAGAGGGTATGAAGAGTGAAGATACAATTCTCGACAATATTGTTGAAGACCCACATGTATTTGCTGCTGGACGTTTGTCAGATGGCACCTGTATAGTCTTTGCGGAGTATGAGGGTATAGAGAATGAAGCCCATCTTGAACTCTCTCTTCATGAGATTGATGGGATCACTGGTACAAAGATTCACAAACTCCGTTCTCCTCGGGGAAAAAAGGTAGTCTTTAAACCTCTGCATCTAAGAGTCCTAAAATGCTTGATAGAAGATCCCAGAATGCCCGCCACGGATGTTGCTGAGAGAACTGGACTCACTCCTAGACGAGTACGACGTATCATTTCGCAGCTTGTTGAGGAGGGTGGACTGAACTTCGTTGCTAGACTGAATCTTAATGCAGGCCCTGGGGTTATTTACTATGCCCAGATTGAATGGGATGAAACAAGGGCAACTCATACTGAGATGGAGTATTGGCTTGACAAGGAATTCGCAGGGCAATACTTTGACTCACACACCTCTGCCTCTGCTCCAATGATGCTCGGTTTGTTTGTAGTTGATCATTTACGTGACGCTGAATCCCTGTCTGAAAGGATTAGTCAAGGACCAATGGTTCAATCCGTCAGAACAATCTTCCCCTTTCCAACTAAGAAGAATGTCAGATTACAAAGAACCAAACTTGAGGAATTACTGAAGTCATAAAAGAGATGAATTATCGAACTGTCCGTTCTTGAACTACGTAGTGCGGCAACCTCAATTCTACATTATGGGTTCTTTTGTTTGTGGTGAACTAACAATGGAAAGTATAGTAACCTACAAAAAACCAGGAATAGAAACAACAAGAGAAACCCCATCGGGACCATCTCGGCGACAGGTCATCTTTGTTGTAGCTCTTCCACTCCTGTTCTTAGTTGCTGGCCTGTTAGCAAATCTAATCCGCATTCTACTTGGGCCAACAGTTACAGGAAATCCGATTTTATCAACTATTTTCGGGTTTGTGTTGGGTATCCTGTTCTTCATAGTTTTCATTCCCAAAGTCCTCAAGATGCCGCTGGGAAGGACAACCCTTAGGAACTACCTGAATCACATAGGCGTGGATCGTATAAGACCCGTATCTCGCACATTCCTCATCTATGTCCCCTGCCTGATTAGCATCATAGTGGCTCAGATTGTAGGCTCTCTGGTCTACAACCATATGGTCCTTCATTGGAACTATGACTTATTCGTGAATCATCTCTTCGATTTTCAGCGCATTACTACCTGGATAGGATGGGGCCCTATCACTGCCTTGGGAAGTATCTTTGAGGAAGTTGTTCTACGTGGTGTAGTTCTCACGATGCTGTTGCAGGTATACTCTGAGCGAAAAGCAATAGCGGGGTCAGCTGTAGCCTTTGGGTATGTCCACATCCTTAACCTGCTTAATGGACCTATTACTTACGCAAGTCTGGTCTTTGTTGCTGGACAGATTACATGGACAACAATCATCGGAGTTCTCTATGGTTATATGTTCATCAAGACAGGAAACCTATACGCGAATATGTTTCTTCACTGGACAGCGAATGGTCTAAGTAATTGCTTCATGTACCTGCCATATGTTACTCCTGAGATTCATGCTCTGCTCAATATTGTCTTCAATATTGGACTCATGTCCACACTAATTTCACTCCTGTGGGTGGCCTTGGTCAACAAGTACTGGCCGCGTTCAAATCGAGAAAATCAAATGGAGAGGACCCTCGAGAAATTGAAACCAAGAAGTCACACTAAGAAGCCTCTTGTTTCGGGTTGGACGAAGTTTGGACTGACGACATAGGAACGAAGCTTCAAGATGCTACGGCTTGTGGGAAATAGATAAATCACACCACAAGCCGGTAGCAAACCATGGACCCTCTAATAATCATCCTCGCGCTCCCCATTGGGATTCTTATTGGTTTTGGTGCTGGAATCGTAGGTCTTACTGCATGGCCAATCATAGTGCCTCTGCTCTTTGTCATTGGAGGGATTCCACTTCACGAGTCTCTTTTGTCCAGTCTACTGATAGATCTCGCCATAGCTGTCATGCTGACTATTTTTTATATTCGACAATCCGATTCTGGTGTCAATACTCAACTTGGTTCCCGACTTGGATTGGTAGCTGGCGTAGTAGCAATGGTCACTGTAATCATTGCATTTCCACTCCTAGAGCAGTACTCTGATGCCTTCAGGGGTGGCTCTCCTTTCATTACTCTTGCATTAGGAGTAGTATTTCTTGTTCAAGGAATCAGAATGAGAAATAGACACGACAGATTGGATAATTCTAAAGAAGAAAGCAAGACATCATCACTATCTGATTCACAGAAAAGGAACTTGTCTTACTTGCTCTGTGTGTTAATTGGGTTCCTTACAGGTGCAATAGCAATTGGTGGCGCAATGAACTTTGTACTTGTGTTGGTCTTCTTGCTAGGTTATCCAACATTTCGTGCAGTTGGAACCGCCATGGTTGCCACAACTATTATGTTAGCATTGACTGTTCTATCATATCTCATACTTCTTGCCCTCAGCATATCCACACTACCTGTGGTCCTACTCTACATATGTGGCGGTGTATTGAGCAGCTACCTTGCAGTCACAAGAGCACAATACATTCCCGAGATGAGATTGAGAATCCTTATTGGGATTGTAGTCATCGCTACTGCGTTCTTTGCCACAGTGCAAGTCTATCTTCTCGGGTGATTTCAGCAATCTGCTTACATGGACAGTTTAAAGGTCAAACATACTCTGGGTGCAATTGTTGTGAACTAATCATGACAAAAATCGAGATAGATTCTGGAGGATCCCCCTTTCCAAAACCAGTTGTTCTTGTAGGTTCGGTTGTCGATGGTAGACCGAACTTCTTCACAGTCGCTTGGTTCAACAGAATGAGTCGCAAACCTAACATCTGGGGGGCCTGTGTTGGCAAGACCAAACATACACTTCAAGGGATACAAGAGAACAATTCCTTTAGCGTCAACTTTCCAAGTGCTGATCTGGTTATGAAGACTGACTACTGCGGTATTCGCTCAGGGAAAGATGTTGACAAATCCGCAATATTCGATATCTTCTATGGTGAGATAGAAACTGCTCCCATGATCAAAGAATGCCCAGTCACTGCAGAATGCACACTCACGGAACTAATTGACATGTCAACACACTACCTTCTCCTAGGTGAAGTGAAACATCTCTACTCAGAAGAGAAATTCATGACAGATGGTGTTCTAGACCAGAAGAAACTGAATCTACTTATCTTCACAAACCCTGCTCGCCAATACTGGACACTAGGCGATGTCGTTGCAGATGCTTACTCCATAGGAAAGAACCTTGACTCCTGACTTTATTCAGATCGAAATGTCGTCTAGGTGTTTGTTCAATTCCCAGAGTGAAGGGACAAGACCCAATTCGGTCAACACATCATAGAAACAGAAAGCCCCCCATCGGTCGACAATCTTCCCTTTGGAGTTGATGTACAATATAGTAGCACCCTCAAATTCGACTTCTCTTCCTGTCGGTTCAAATCCCCAAGCACTACCTTTCTGTGTCCCTTTGGCATTGTAATGTATCCAAACCTTGTCCTCTTCTCCGCTAATCTCGACTATGTCATATTTCAAATCTGGAAAGACTGAGCGGAAATATCTTATCTCATGTTTGATTTGAGCTGGACCAACTGCATCAATATGTATCCACTCTGGATCATAATCCTTGTCAACTATCTCGTCTGCAACATCAAGATCGGGTTTACTCCACATCTCTTCATACCATCGTCTACCAATGGTTTCATTCCTCTGCTTGGACATTTAGAATCACCCCGTGTCGGTATCATTCTTTATGGAACTGAAGCAATTCGAGAACATTCCCTGATGGGTCTCGCATTGCCATCACAAAGCCTGCCACAAAAGGCTGAGGCTTGTCATGCATGAATTCTACACCTTTTGCTTTGAGCTCTTCAGATTTCTTTTCGATGTTGTCAGTTTCAATCCCAAGAACAACTTGTGAGTGTCCCGGATATTCGATCTTCGCAGCTTTCTCTACTTTCTCAAGGATGACTGGTGGTCCCTCATTCTCCAGACGCACAATACATCCATCATCATATCTTTGGGCTTCTTTGAAGCCAAGTTTTTCACAATAGAACTCCACTGCCCTGTCCATATCATCAACGTAAACTCCAATCACACAAACGCTAGTCAACTTTGACACCTCACGATTCCAGTAACTTCTTTTTTTTCTCCATAAGTATTACCCATTAAGCATTGATGCTCAAACTCCTTAAGTATCAGTTTGAAGTTTGGTCCAGAATGGCAGTAGCGGACAGCGATTACGAGAGAGTATGGAAGGATTACTATCTCGGAGTCCAAAGTGTCTTCTACCTGGCTCAAGGCATTGCTATGGGTGCCTTACTGTTCCTGACAGCATTCCTTGGCTACTTGAACGTTGATGATTTTGGACGGATTGTGTTTCAAGCAGTTATCTGGCTACCATGGTATCTCAAAGTATTCTTTGGGGTGCTTTCAGATAATGTCCCCATCGGGAGTTATGGACGACGCAAGCCCTACATGCTGATCGCGGGGGTTGTTGGGATAATTGGTTGGATCACAATCCCTCTCTACGCCGAGTTTTCGATACTTCTTATTGTATCTGGAATTCTCGCTTCATTCGGCACAGGCATGAGTGATGCAGTTATTGATGCATTAGCGGTTGAAATCACACCCCAGAGGCGTAGAGGTGCTCTGCAAGGACTCTCATGGGGTTTCAGAGGATTGGGAATTGGTCTTACATCATTTCTGGCTGGTGTACTCGCAGATGCGAATGCTTGGTTCATAGTATTTTCAGTTCCGGGAGTGCTTGTGAGCTTGTCTTGTTTCTTGGTTTTACTCTACAAAGAGAACCCATTGCCTGAAGATTTCAAGAGAGTAAGTCGTAAAGAGTACAAGAGTG
This sequence comes from Candidatus Thorarchaeota archaeon, assembly GCA_050124975.1. Lineage (GTDB taxonomy): Archaea > Asgardarchaeota > Thorarchaeia > Thorarchaeales > Thorarchaeaceae > SMTZ1-45. Next base: position 7,718 of record JASFEF010000013.1, read on the forward strand.
CGTTTACAAACAGGAATGTGCAACTGTGTTTCACATTCAACCTATTTGCGGCGGCAGCAATTGCAATTATCCCACTTATTCAGACTCTATTGGAGGTCGGTCTTGGATTCGATCTCACCACAGTTGGGATTGTGTTCTCTATTTTCTCAGTAGGACTGTTTCTTGGAGCGTTAATCTTCGGAGTTCTTGGGGACAGAGTTTCTGTCCGAACTACATTGCCAATGAATTCTGCTGTGTACGCTATAGTCATTATATCTGCCCTGTTCATCAATCTAAATGATTCAACCCTCGCCGCGGTCTTCTTCTTCGTGGTTGGGTTTACATCTGGGGGTTACCAGACAACACAGCTAAGAATAAACATGGACAACACCCCTCCCATCACCTCTGGAACAATCTTCAATCTCTACAACAGCATCGCCAATGTGGGTCTGCTAGCTATAGGTGCACTTTCTATAGCTATCTTCGAGTCCTTTGTTGGTAGTTATCAGGTTGGTTGGCAACTTGCTTGGGTCTTCCTAATAATCGCGCTCATTCCTGGTTACTATCTTACAAAACGTAATCATGAAACCGAGTTTCAAGAATAGTAATGATGAACAACCCTATGGTGAACATTATCTAGAGGTTCTAATCTGTCCACACAAGACTGGTGGCATGTCATTCGATGAGTAAAGGTGTTCTCAAGGTATTCTCAGAGGTGGCTCATCTATATGAACTAGTGAATCATGTTCTGACATTTGGGCTTGATATACCATGGAGAAAAAGGGCTGCTCAAGTGGCTGCTGCAGGAGGAGGAACACTGTGGTTAGAAGTCTGCAGTGGAACCGGAGAGATGGCTACAAATCTTCAGAAACTTGCAGGACCTGACGCGAAGATAGTCGTGTCTGACTTCTCGATGCCAATGGTTTCAAGGGCACATGAGAAGGAGGAGCTATGTAAGGCTTCTATTTCACTCGCTGACTCCCAACAATTACCTTTTCCCGACAACACATTCGACCTCGTTGTGATATCCTTTGCAACACGAAATATCACTCCAACACGATCAAGACTGACACAGTTCCTTCGAGAGTTTCATCGTGTGCTGAAACCGGATGGTCGTTTCATCAATCTTGAAACAAGCCAACCCACATCAACACCGCTCAGAATTGCATTTCGTTTGTATACGAATCATGTAATCAGGTTGTTGGGTAGAATAATTTCAGGGTCCAAGACTGGATACGCATATCTTGCACACACTGTTCCCCGATTCTTCAGTGCAGAAGACCTTACAAAAGTTCTCTACGAGTCTGGTTTTTCCAAAGTGAATTGTGTCACTATGACCTTCGGAGCTGTTGCTATCCATCGAGCTGAGAAGTGAATAACTCGAGAACAGGCCATAAAAAGGCGGATGATTTTACTATATACTTTGAAGTGATCTTTTAGCTTCCAAAACCTATGCTTCAGACAGCAACTATTGGCCTCACAATGATAGCTCTCAGTATAATCCCTCTTCTGTTTCTCCTTTACACCATAACGCATCTAGATCAGCTAGGTATTGGCATGAAACATCCAAGGGTGATTGTTGAGTTACTTATTTTCATTGGGTTATTAGTAATCGGATTGATTCTCTGGCTAGGTCTACCTATAGCTTGACTATCTTCCCTTCTTTCCTACTCTTTTCTGCGGCAAAGGTCATCAGATGAGTTTCAAGAGTTTCCTCAGGGCCTGAAAGAATTAATTTCGGATTGCTTTGAGCAACCGCTGACACAAACGTATCAATGAGTGCATAGTCACCACCACCATGGTCTGCGAGTGCTGATGGAACGTTTGGTGCATCTTCAGATGTGTCAATTATCTCCGTCTTCCTACTCAAGAACTCGTGTATCTGAATCTTTGTCCCATTCCCATAGATTTCTCCTCTAGTTCCAAATATCCGAGTTTCTCTCTGCCGTGCTTTTGTGAATCCGGTCATTGTGAAGGATGCTGTTTCCCCTCCCTCAAACTCCATGTTGACAACTTGGTGGTCCACGACATCATTGTCGCACTCGTATACGCACCTGCCGTATGGCCCAATTCTGAGCGCGTGGATGATTCCACCCTTTGTCATCTCTGTCGTGATTGTTCTCAAAGGCCAACCGGTCTTTCCTTGCTCAAAGAGCTTCAGATAGAATCTCTTCGCAGAATGTGGACACTCTGGCTCATAGTCGCACTCCAAGCAATTGCTTCCTGCATTCTCAGGCTTGTTTTCAATGCGGAAGTGTGAGAGTGACCCAAATGATGACACTGTTGTACATTTTTTCCCCATGATGTATCTAATCCAATCGAGGTCATGACACGATTTTGAGAGTAACATGAAGGATGATTCCTTCTCATTTCTCCAGTTCCCTCGCACAAAAGAATGAGCCTGATGCCAATATCCAACCGGCTCAAGACGCTGGATACTCATGACATCTCCAATTAATCCTGATTCAAGTATCGATTTCAGTTTCTGAGTATACCTTGTATATCGAAGCACATGACCCAATGCAAAGATGATGTCCTTTGAGAGAACGGCCTTTATGATTGCTCTACAGCTCTTCTCATCAGGTGCCATGGGTTTTTCCAACAGAATATGATATCCCTTCTTAGCAAATGCAATAGTGGGCTCTCGATGCATGTGGTCTTGGGTTGCGATTATCACCGCGTCTGCGAATTTTTTCTTCTTTGCCATTTCCTTCCAATCAGTGAAAACGTTCTCTTCTGGGATGTTGTACTCCTCTACCATTCTTTCCCGATGGAAATCTCTGGGTTCTGCCACACCCACCACTTTGGCTCTCTTGGGATGTGTTTTGGCATAGGAGGCGTATACTGTCCCCCGATCTCCGGCACCTGCAATTATCAACTCGACTGGATCCATTGTTGCCTCCCACCTGGAAGCTGTGCTATGTGATGAATACAAGGTACATTTCAATGTATACCCCGAAGGTGAAGTGCAGGAAGAGTAATTAGTTCAGAGAAGTAGTCTGGTCTGGGTATTTCGAGTTGGGAACAGATCAAGATTACTCGCAATTTAAAGATCGAAGCAGTCTGAGTGAAGGATGCGTCATCATTATGATCATCTTTACAGTCTTTACTGGTGTTGCCTCTACAGGAACATATGCTGCGCAATTCTTCCCTCTTACAATAGCTCTGGGCTTGTCAACAATAGCAATAGCTATTCTCCATCTTGCAAAAATGTTACAGAATCGCAACAATTGATTGTGTTGCTGTAAGAAAGCTATATGCATTCCCGAAAGTATAAAACTAAATAATTAACAATTGTTTATTGTGAAGCCCATGACAATAGTGATGCTATATCAAACTAAAGTAAAACTCAATGCAGCTGATAAAATGGATGAAATCAGAGATGGATTCAAAGTCATCTATGAACAACATGGCATTAACGTAATTGGACATTGGAAAAGCGTAGAGCGCCCCAATGAGAGCTTCTACATGGTGCAGTATGAGAGTGAGGATGACTATCAGCAGAAAACAAGAATTTTGCATGGCGATGAGCAATACCTACGTCTGACATCGGAACTCAACGAAGTCAGAACCGATTTCAAATCCACAAAACTGACTCCAAAGTAGCGGAAAACACAGAGTTCATAATCACTCGTTAGCAATCGTTGATGAGTGGACTGAATGGGAGCCTTCGAAAGACAAACTGACCTAGGAAACAATAACGTAATCGATTCAAAGCGGGCACAGATTGTTGCGGTTCTGATGTTACTTCTTGCATTTTTCGCTCCAGTTGCTACATCTGGGTATAGTTATGGTTACTCATTTTATCTCATGATTATTGCAATGACTTGGTCCATATACATAGACGGAATCAGTCCCATTCGTTTCGAATTTCTTCCTTCTTACGCTCTATTAGGCATGATTCCATTTCTAATGTTTCGAGCTGGATCTGTGTATCTAATAACACGATACTATCAAGGGAAGACCACAAAAGGACGGGCAAGAATTGCAGCTTTCATCGGTGATGCTCCATTCATAATTGTATACAGTTTCTTGATAATATTCGGAGGATTCTCTTTCGGAATTGGACTTAATTTTCCATTGCCGATAATGATGTTTGTAGGTCTTCTATTATTGTGGAGATTCCCCGCGTATGAGGCGACAGTTCCTTGGGAAGGAATGAGGGATCCTGTGCCTTGGTGGGAGGAGGAGAAACAAGAAGAAAAGACAGAAACCTCGGCTGATAATCAGCCTTGGTAGTCTTTGCTTGCACAAGTCGTGCTAGACTCCTTCCATATCATGAAGATAGACTCTGACTGGCTTCTTCATTCGCCTCTGCAAGCAGCTCAAAAGCATAAGCGACTTCACTCAAGAATTCAACCTTGACAGCTGTCTGGGAGTAAAACGCATTCAGATTATTCTCTATCTCCACAGCAATCCCCTGTAGAGCTTTATCATCAGGACTCTCAGGAATTGTCGTCACAGGTGTGAATGTATCAGAGTCAAGCCCCGTGATTGGTTCCAGAATCATCTCAGTGACATTCTCTCTACGGATTCTTTCTATCGTCTTGGCTCGTTTTTGTCCTCTTATAGCCAGATTACTAAACTGACTTGTCAAATCCTCACTTTTTGCTAGAACTTTTGCAGACTCGTAGAAACCAGTCACTTCTTTTTCAGTTTCTAATGCAAACTTCATTATCGCACCAAAGGTTCCTAGCTCCATTCTGACGTTCACACCTCAACTAAAACCATCTAGTAATCACAACTTTGTTCTCAGTGAAGAAATCTACAGCATCCTGACCCTGTCCATGTAGGTCTCCCAAGAATGAATCCTTCATACCTGAGAATGGGAATGTTGCAATGGGTGCCACAACTCCAATATTGATGCCGATATTCCCAGCTTTAACTCTATACTGATACTCTCTCGCAATCTTGCCACTGTTTGTGAACACAGATGATGCATTTCCATACGGATTAGCATGGACAATGTCTATGGCCTCGTCAAGATCCTTAACCTGAATTATCGGAATAACAGGTCCAAAGATCTCCTCTTTAGCAATAGTCATCTCTGGTGTCACTTTGTCGAAGATTGTTGGTCCAATGTAGTATCCATCCGGATGTCCGGGAACCTCAATTCCGCGCCCATCTAATATCAATTCTGCACCTTCCTTGATTCCCTTCTCTATGTATCCAAGAACACTCTCCATCCCCCTCTTAGAGGCCAATGGACCCATCTGGACTCCTTCCTCCAACCCGTTACCAACGCTGTACTTCTTAGCGGCTTTGACCAATGCTTTCTTGAGAGGCTCATAGATGTCACCCACAGCTAGAAGCACTCCACCAGCCAAGCATCTCTGACCTGTACATCCATAGAATGAGGTTATGAGGGCTGGAACTGTACGTTCAATATCCGCATCAGGCATGATGGTGAGGAAGTTCTTTGCGCCTCCCTGAACCTGTGCCCGTTTTCCATACTCTCCAGCTTTCTTGTATAGGAGCTTACCAACTGGAGAAGAACCCACGAAGGACATACCTATAGTATCAGGGCTCTCTATGAGTGCGTTCACGGCCTCAGGACCACCGTGGACCATGTTCATCACACCTCTTGGTAACCCAAGTTCATGAATGATTTCAAACTGCTTGACCTGACTTAAGGGCACTTGTTCCGATGGCTTCACGATGTACGTATTTCCAACGCCAATAGCAAAAGGCCAGAACCAAGTAGGAACCATGCCTGGAAAGTTAAATGGTGCCACACAGAAGAAGACACCGAGGGGTTGCTTAATGACCATCTCATCAATCCCGGCGGCAATATCCTCCGTGTTATACCCCATCTGGAGTGATGGAACACTAGTTGCACACTCTAAATTCTCAATTGTACGACGATATTCTCCCCGTGCCTCGTCGATGGCTTTACCCTGCTCTGTTGTTAGAACCTTTGAGAGCTCCTCAAAATTCTCCTCAAAGGCATCTCTAATTCGGTTCAGATGCCTGACCCTCGTGAATACCGGCGTTGCTCGCCATCGATCAAATGCGACCTTTGCAGCCGCTACAGCTTCAAGGGCTTCGTCTTTGGTACTCATTGGAGTCTTTGCAATCAACTCACCTGTGGCTGGATTGAATACGTCATGCGTTTCCTTAGCTTTGGACTCTACCCATTTTCCATTGATGTAGTTCTTTACAACTTCTACCAAGATGGTCACTTCCAATTCAGAACTCTATATCCGCCTTCTGCTCTATTTGATTCTTGCGCACGGTCAACTTGTATGGACGAACTCAATCGCACTGTCTCTGCACACAACATAGCAGAGGCCGCACCCATCACACTTCTCGACATTGACGACAGCTACTTTGTTTCTCATCTGAATAGCAACATAGCCACCATCAGCACAGGCCACAACACAGTCTTTGCATCCTGTGCAATTCTCATCAATCACGCGGGCTACAATTGGGGGCAGTTTGCTGAGAGCAGTCCATGTGGTTATTTTGGGCAATGCTTTGCCGACGATTGAGTCAAGAGTCGTATACCCTTTTCGCTCCATAAACTTGACAAGACCTTCACTCAGGTCTTTGATGATTGAGAACCCATGCCACATCGCCGCAGTGCATATTTGAAGGGTCCTAGCTCCAACCATGAGATATTCTGTTGCACTAGTCCAGTCCTCAATTCCTCCTATGCCTGAAATCGGAATGTCCGGAAGTGCTCTCGCGATCTGTGACACAAAGCGAAGACCAAGTGGTTTCACTGCAGGTCCACAAAACCCGCCATAAGTACTGAGTTGTTCGTTCTTATCGACTCCATATGCAATAGGGAGTGGCGTTGCTGTTTCGATATCGATTCCAATCAATGATTCTACAGTATTTATTGCAGATAACGCATCAGCACCTCCCCTCATAGCGGCCTCTGCAATGGGAATGATATCAGTCACATTAGGAGTCAATTTCACTAGTATCGGGAGGTCAGTCCCCTTCTTGGCGGCTTTAGTCACCCGTTCAACCAACGTTGGATCTTGTCCAATGAATGCCCCCATGTGTTTCTCTGGCGACCCATGCGGACAGGAAACGTTCAATTCGATGGCATCCGCTCCAGTCTGGGACATTGTTTCAGCAAGTGCAGTCCATCCCTCTGGTTCTGGACTACTCATCATGCTAGCAATGAAGATGAAGTCCTCCGGAGCCTCCTTCTTTATCTTAGGAATCCAGTCGTCAGTCCATGTCTTCAAAGGCTCGCGAGACAGGAGTTCAATATTATTCATTCCAATCGCCATTCCGTCTTTGCGAAGAACCCCAAGCCGCGTGCGGGGGTCAACGGTAGGTTCCTCCGTGACAGTTTTCATCACCGCCCCGCCCCAACCAAGTCTTGCAGCTCGAAGAATATGACGTGGGTCCATTGTGGGGGGTGCAGAAGACAGTAGGAATGGATTCTTGAAAGAAAGACCAGCAAAATCAATCTCTAATGGGTTTGAAGGCATAATTCAAACTTCCTCCAGCTTTTTGGTAGTAATACTACGTCCCTAAAGGCCTTTAGGGAAGTGTTTCCTTGGCTTGTGCCGCGAATTTGGAAGTGGTGATTATAGTGAATTACGAACTCGTTCCAAAAGACCTAGCAAGGAAATACTCACAAAAAGAGATTCTAGAACTCGAGAAGAAGTTCCTTGCGCCAGCTGTTGGACATTATTATGAAAATCCAGTTCTTTTTGTTGATGGTGAGGGGGCTTTATTGAAGGATTCAGCTGGGAAAGAGTACATCGACCTATTTGCAGGAATCTGCACAACAATAACAGGTTACAACCATCCAAAATATGTTTCAACGATTCAGTGGCAAGCGGAGCGTCTTGTATACACAAGTTCACTATACTCTACCATTCCATATGCTGTATTGGTCAAACAGCTTGCAGAAATTGCTCCTAGCGGTTTGACGAATTCATTTATTGTAAACAGTGGCTCAGAAGCAAATGAAGCCGCTCTAGCCATGGTACGCAAGTATACAGGAAATCCCTACATAATCGCCTGTCAGCGAGCCTATCACGGTCGAACAACTCTTGCTCGAGAGCTTTCTAGTGCAGGATGGCGCACTTTTCCTGAGGCGCACCCTTCTGGAGTTAGATTTACACCCTATGGATACTGCTATCGATGTCCCTTTGGCAAGGAACATCCGGGCTGCGATATGGAGTGTGCACACTATCTTAGAGAAGTCATACGCACTCAGACTAACAACGCCATTGCCGCACTCATTGCTGAACCCATTCAAGGAGTTGGTGGAATTATCCAACCACCTGCTGAATATTTCCAGATTGTTAATGAAATTGTGAAAGAGTACGGAGGAATCTACATCTCAGACGAGGTCCAGACGGGCTTCGGTCGAACTGGTAGCAAATGGTGGGGAATCCAACACTCTGGTGTAGAACCTGACATCATCACAATGGCAAAGGGATTCGGAAGTGGAATTCCAATCGGTGGCTTCATCTCACGTCCCGAGATTGCAGCAGATTATACTGTAACAGACGCATTTGCTACTTTTGGGGGAAATCCACTGTCTTGTGCCGCAGCTGTTGCTGTGATTGAGATCATCCAAGAGGAGAAATACTTGGAGAAAGCCGCGAAGCTAGGTGCCCATCTGAAGAAGAAGATGGAGGAGCTTAAGGAAACCCACCAGATTGTTGGTGAGGTTCGCGGTCAGGGGATGATGCTGGGTGTAGAATTGGTTCGTGATCGAGCAACAAAAGAACCCGCTGTTCAGGAAATGCTCACTATAATGGAAGTCTGCAGAGAGAATGGTCTTCTCATTGGCAAAGGTGGACTCGATAACAATGTGATCCGGCTTCAACCTCCATTAGAACTTACTGAAGACCAGATTGATCAAGCTTGTGCAATCCTTGATGATGCCTTTTCCAAAGCCGAGAAGAGCCTCTAAAGCATCTATCATAGTTTAGTAAGATCGTCATAGCTTTCTGGTCTGCGGTCTCTGAAGAACTGCCATATGTTACGGACTTCTCGAATCATATCAAGGTCAATGTCCCCTACAACAAGCTCTTCCTTATCGCGAGAGCCCTGAACAACCATCTGCCCTCGGGGATCTACAATGTAAGAACTGCCATAGAAAGTACCTGTCTTCCAAGGCTCCTCACCCACTCGATTGATAGCTGCCATGAAGTATCCATTTGCCACAGCGTGTGCAGGTTGTTCTATACTCCATAGGTGCTCAGATAGTCCTGCAACAGTAGCTGAAGGATTGAAGACTATCTCTGCTCCGTTGAGCCCCAGTGCACGAGCTCCCTCTGGAAAGTGTCGGTCATAGCAAATATAGACGCCAACCTTTGCAACTGATGTGTTGAAGACAGGATATCCAAGGTTTCCCGGTCGGAAATAGAATTTTTCCCAGAATCCTGGGTCTAAATGAGGAAGATGCATCTTCCTCATCTTACCCAGAAGGCTTCCATCAGAGTCAATGACAATAGCGGTGTTGTAGTACACACCTATTGACTCTTCTTCATATATTGAAGCAATCAACACAAGGTTGTTGTCTTTAGCGAGTTTTTGCATCCGCTCGGTCAGAGGACCTGGAATCGGTTCAGCATATTTGTACCACTTTCTGTCCTGCTCAGCACAGAAGTAAGGTCCAAAGAACAACTCTTGGAAACAGAGTATCTGAACGTCCTGTTGCTTAGCAATTGTTGCGAACCCTTCGTGCTTTCTAATCATCTTCTCGATGTTTTCCTCGATGGCTGCCTCATCGGAAACATCGCCTTCCCAAGTAGCCTGAACCAAACCTATGCGAACTTTTCTCAAAACCATCACTCCATTAACCTGAGAGAGTGAACTGTTATTCTCTTGTCTAATAGGCATTTCCCAAATCGATTTATGGCAAGTCTTTCATTAGTTTACGGAGGATTTCCCATGTCTGAATTAGATCTCATTGTCAAGAATGGTAGTGTCGTGACTGCAGCAGACACCTACAAGGCTGATGTTGGAGTCAAGGATGGAAGAATCATAACTCTTGGATCCGACCTTAGCCCTGGATCAGACACCCAAGTAATAGACGCAAAGGGGAAGTATGTCTTTCCTGGTGGTATTGATGTACATGTTCATCTTCAACTCCCGTTCTCAGGAACAATATCCGCAGATGACTTTGAGAATGGAACCAAGGCTGCAGCGTGCGGAGGAGTGACCACAGTACTTGATTTTGCTATTCAGACAAAGGGTCACCCGATAATGGAGGCTGTTGAGGCGCGGAGAGCTGAGGCTGATCCGAATGTATGCATTGACTATGGTCTACACGCAGCCATAACAGACTGGAATCCTCAGACACAGGCGGAAATCAAGAAGATCATCGACTATGGGATTCCCACATTCAAGATGTTCATGATCTACAAGAATGAAGGATGGATGGCCGATGATGGAATGCTCTTCAGTGCACTAGAAGAAAGCGCTAAGCTCGGCGGTCATATCGGTGTCCATGCAGAGAGTGTTGATGTACTAGACCTACTGATTGAAAGATACGCAAAGGAGAAGGAGAAATGGGGTGCATACGGTCATACTCTCTCGAGACCCTGCTTTACCGAAGAAGAGGCAATCATCAGGGCAATCAAGTGGGCTGAGGTCACTGGTGGACAACTGTATATTGTGCACATGTCAACAGGCGAGGGTGCAGATGCTGTCCATGCTGCACGGAAGAAAGGCGTAAATGTCTATGCTGAAACCTGTCCTCAATACCTGCTTCTAGATGATGAGGTCTTCAAAGGCGAGAATGGACACCTCTACGCCACCTGTCCTCAAATCAAGAAACCTCATGACAGTGAACGATTGTGGGAAGGTCTCGCGAATGGGGATGTACAAATTGTTGCGACAGATACTTGCACATTTGACACAAAACAGAAGGCCGCATGGAATGGGGACTTCAGGAAGATACCATTCGGTATGCCTGGTGTCGAAACCATGGTGCCTTTGATGTATACTGAGGGAGTTGGAAAACGAGGGTTCACTGTGAACCATCTTGTAGCTCTTGTCAGCACCAATCCTGCGAAGCTCTTTGGAATGTATCCAGAGAAGGGCACAATCGCTATTGGTAGTGATGCAGATCTGGTTGTATTTGATCCCAAGAAAAAAGTGACAATCAAGGCTGAGAATCTCCAGACCAACTGCGACTGGAATCCATTTGAGGGTTGGAAACTTGAAGGATACCCTGTCACAACCATCTCAAGAGGAAAAATTGTTGCGGAGGATGGGAAGTTTGTTGGAGAGGTTGGTTACGGTCGCTTTTTGAAGAGAAAGCCCCATGGAAAACTCTGAACAGCAATCTCGTCAACCTCATAAGTCATCATCTATAATCAAATTCTATGCGATTCCCCAATAGCCGCGCGTATCACGTGATCTATGACGACTCACTAGAAGACGCAGTCAGGTATGCAGCCGAGAATGACTGGACGAGTATAGTCCCTGATATTGGTGTTCCTGCTTTCTCACCAGATTTGATATCTTCTGATGAACGAACTGAGCTGCGAGAATTGTCACGCGACCTATCAATTGGGTGGAGCTTTCATGCAGCAGGAGATGATGTCAGCCTCTTTTCGACATATCCCCCAATAAGGGCTGGAATTTTGCAGTTCTTCAAGCAGACTATCAATCTTGCTCGAGAAATAAGCACAGGACCGACCAATGTTGTCATTCATGCAGGAGCTCCTCCAAAGTTTAAGAAAGCTCGAAACAAACCCGATGATTTCAGTGTAATTCATCAGGAAACCTATGCTCAGACGCTCCGTTATAATCTGACTGAACTTATCGAACATGCCTTTCCTCACATCAAGATAGCAATCGAAAATACCGGGTGGACCCCTTTAGTCAGAGATATAATTAGACAACTTCTACCCAAAGGACTGAAGATATGTCTGGATATTCCAAAGCTCTATGGTCCCGGATTCAAAATAATAGAGGAGGACTGGAAATTCATACAAGAACATAAGGGATTCATTGAGGTTGTCCACATTCATGACGTAGATCCAACACTTGGATCCCACCAAGTAGTCGGAGAGGGAGTTGTGGACTTCGAGCGATTCCTCCGTTTCTTAGGTGAGCTCCCAAAGAAGCTCCACTATGTCTTTGAAGTTAGACCACGGGAAGCAGCGCACGAGAGTCTTGAGAAAATTGGTCGTCTACTAGAGGTTCTCAACCTGAATCTCTAGTTTTGTCTACACCTGCGTTGACATCATAATATAGAAAACCAGAGCCATAACAAACAATAGCACTCCGAGGAGTAAAGCAGATACTCTTCTTATGTCCATGATTATCACCTCTCCTGTCGTTGTAAAACTAAAGCATCTCTGATTTCTCGAAAGGCTGCCAGTGTTCTTTGATTGAATACTCTCTTTCTCTGTCCAACCTTTTCAATTTCCTCACTCGGTAGTGAAGCTCGACCAAATCCTCGAAGCTCTCGGAGAATGAAATTTCGTAATTCCTCGTGGAATTTCACACCCTCAATGTTCTCTGCACCTGCTCCTCCCCTCATGAGTCGCTGAAGTATTAGTGCGATCAACCCTCCACCATGTGCAATGGATGATTTGGCCGCAGTCTCAATCTGAACTGTACCAATTCCAAAGAGCCTATCGAAGATACCTCTTCTTGTTCGCAAATTTGTCACTGTACGAAATGGTACATGCCTTTTTGTGATCTGGATGATTCCTTTCTTCACGTAGATTTCAGGACTGACTTCTCCCTCCCAACTGGCTAGTGAATAATCAATGCGTTTGACATAGATGTAGGTATAGATCATCCAAAGCACAAAAACGGTGCCACCTACAATCCAATAATACAGACTGATTGATTCCCATCCAAGAATAAAGAGGATTTCAGTCCAGATGGCAATCTCCATTAAATCAGCCACAAATACTGGATCACTCGCTATTGCGAAGAAAACAAAGATGGCTGTCCAGATTAGGAACAGGACTATGAACATCCGAAGCCACTTCTTATAGAGAAATGCGTTATCTGGATGAAACACTCTCCCACTCATCACCTGTTCAAAGGGCGGTTTTATGACCCGTCCCTCTTCCTGAGCCATCTGGTGTATTCCTCACTCTCTGTCTTTTCTTAATAGGTCGCGGATTTCCCTGAGGACTATCAAAATCTCATCTTCAATATCACTAGGTCCTACTCTGATCACTTCGTCCTCTTCTGGGTGGACAACTTCTGTGCCAGTAACATATGGGTCCTTGAACTTCCTGAGTTCCATGAGGATAAAGTCCCTCAACTCCTCGTAGAAAGTCAACCCCTCTAACTTTTCCTCAGCTGATTGAAGAGAACTCCCAGACCCACTGGCAGTTTCAACCTCAATTGAGCCAATCCCAAATAAGCGGTCAAAGGGACCCGCCACGCTTTGTAAGTTAGTAATTGTCCGGAAAGGTACATGTTTCCGGGTTATGTTGATTAGACCCTTCTTCACATAGATCTCCGGCATTGTTTCACCTGTTTTCCCAACGACTGAATACTCGAAGGATCGGATGTAGATTGGATACACAATCAGGTAGGGTATTAGGACACTGAGTGTGAGAGCCCAAAACCAGAAGTTGAGAGGCCACCATATAGCCGCTAAATAACCTGTGGGTCCGGTAAACACCTCCACTATCCAGAATACAAAGAGCATTGCACCAACCACAATCACCCAGAACATGATTGCGCCAAAGATACCTAGAAACCAGTTCTTATTACGGAAGTACTTTGATGGCTTGAAGACCTTCCCTCTAGCAATCTCTTCCATTGGCGGTTTGATTACTTTTCCTCTACCTGACATCTGTTTCATTTCTCCTTTTCGAGCTTTCTGTCAATCTTTTCCAATACATTTCTTATCTCACGGAGTGTTATGAGTATCTCGTCGTCCAGACTGTCGCTCAGTCTTGGGACTGGTTCGTCAACAGGATGTACAACCTCTGTACCTGTGACATAGGGGTCTCTGAACCTTCTGAGTTCTTGAAGGATAAAGTCCCGAACCTCTTCGTAGAACGTGATTCCTTCAAGCTTCTCTTCAGGACCTGCTTGTCCTCCAGCACCGCCAGAGTAACCAGCTGTTTGAATCTCGACTGTTCCAATTCCAAACATCCGATCAATCGGACCTGCCCTGCTTGAGATGTTCGTAATTGTCCTGAATGGGACGTGTTTCTTGGTCACATTGACTAAGCCTTTCTTGACGTAAATCTCCGGCATCGTTGTACCTGCCTTTGATATTACACTGTACTCAAAGACTCGAATATACAGAGGAATCCCAATCAGTATTGGAACAAACCAGAACACTGACAATACCAACCACCAGAAATTGACAGCAGGCAACCAGTCATAGAAGATGGTCCAAAAGATTGGCACCCAATTGGGCGTCCCTGAATCTGTTGCTCCAATCCAAGCTCCCAATGCAAGACAGCCGATTACACAAATCCAGAGGAACAACCAGACGTAGGTTGCTCCAAACCATTCCTTGTAGTAGAACCTTCTGTCTGGTTTAAACACGCGACCTGCTGTCACATTTTCCATTGGAGGTTTTATCACTACACCTCGACTGTCACTTTCCATTTACATCAACTCACTCATCTTTCTATACTTCCTACCTTCCTCTAGGATTGCTAACCCACAAAGGAAGAAGACCACTCCGACTCCCTCGAGCATACCTCCAAGGAAATAGAGTGCTTCTGGTCCTAGGAATACACCAGTCAGGAACCCAACAATCTCAATCAGCATGATGAGCCCTCCAATTGACATCAAGACTGTTCCAATGTTTCTTCTTCTCTCTGACACTTCATATCAACCCCACATATGAAACCAATAATAAAAGGAAGAGAATGATGGCTATGACTAAGACCACCACTTTTACAGCTATTCGCGCTGCGCTTACCACAGTTGCTGCCTCCCACAATTCTCGTGTTTCATGTCTTCACACTTCATTCTCATTATTTCCTTCCTAAAGCTTAGTCTTGAGGATCTCCCTGATGTCTCGAAGTGCAAGCAGAATCTCATCATCGAGAGTGCTGTCACTTCTCTGCACTGGTTCATCTCGAGGTGCGACCACTTCAGTTCCAGTTGTGTAGGGGTCTCTAAAGCGTCTAAGTTCACGAAGGACAAACTGTGTAAGTTCCTTGTAGAACTTGATGCCTTCAAGTTTCTCTTCAGGGCCGCCTTGACCAGTCGGTCCACCCGAGTAACCTGCAGTCTGTATCTCTACAGTACCAATTCTGAATGCTCTATCAAAGACTCCAGCCCTGCTTGCAATATTTGTGATTGTTCTAAAGGGAACATGCTTTCTGGTGATGTTGATGATGCCTTTTTTGACATATACCTCAGGCATTGCAGTGCCAGACTCAGAGATGACTGCATACTCAATGGACCTAACATATACGACTATACCAATCAGTGCTGGAACGAGCCAGACAATGTGGACAATCCAGACCCATTGACTTATCGTCAGCAAATTCTGAAGGATCCACAGTCTCTCATATGCTGTCCAGCTGTCTAAGTATCCTATCAACCACGCTGTACCCCAGAGAGCAAAGATGACCAGTGCCCAGGTCACAATTGCAAAACCAATGGCCATGACCCACCACTTGTTCCTCAATGCACTTGAGGGCTTGAATGTTCTCCCAAAGGACATGTCCTCCGGGGATTCCAAAACTCCTTGTAATCCGTTTGTTACTACCAATTATCTATCACGACTCCTTTCTTTTGTAACGCGGGATCTCCTTTGCCGCGAGCTTGTTGAAAATCGCAACTGACTGCTGAGTCATTGGGAGCTGTTCTTCGTCGGGTCGGAGGGTGATATCATACTCCTCCATAATTGTATCAAGTGTCTCCCTGCACTCCGCCTCCTTTGGACATTCGGGGCAGAGCTTTCCCGCGTAGGAGTCATGTCTGTACCACACTATAACACCAAGTTTCATTGTGAACACAATGTACACTTGCGCATTTGTTTGGTAGTCAAAACCGATGAGAATTCCCTTGTAGTCAAGTAGGCTCTCTACATCAAGCCGATGACTACTTGCTTGTTGATTCAGTTCTTTTGCGATCTTCTTTCGTGCTCTGTTGAGCACTCGCGATACATAGGCAGGGCTCCAATCCTCTTCCACACTCTGTTCTGCAATCTCTGTGGTACTCAGTCCTTTCTGGAACTGTTCCCAGACTATTGCTTCATGTGTCGAGAGTTGGGGCATTCTTGAATCACCACGTTTGTGGTTTTACCAGCTTAAGTATCTTTCTGGTAATTCCTTGTTACATTCTTAGTAATATTTATATATAAACTTGTTGAATGTTTACCTAGATTTGGTAAACAATTTTTGTTTACTGTCGGTGATAAAAATGGCAAAAAATAACGGGATTGTTATTCAAACAAACGGCCTGAACAAGAGATTCGACACTGTTCATGCCGTCAGAAATCTGGACCTAGAGGTTCGGTCTGGTAGCAGGTTTGGGTTCCTTGGTCCGAATGGAGCTGGGAAGACAACCACAGTCCGTATTTTATCTGGACTCATGAAACAGACAAGCGGCGGCGCCACAGTATGTGGTTATGACGTCAACACACAGCGTGATTCAATCAAGGCTGTGACTGGTCTGCTTCCAGAGTCTCCTGGACTGTACTCAAAGCTGTCAGCTGTAGAGTTTCTAGAGTTCATAGGAGCACTGAATGGAAGAAATGGGGACGCACTGAACAGGCGTATTGACATAATGCTTGACATGCTCGGACTAGAGGGTCGACAGAACGATCTATTGGAGTCTTACTCTTCTGGTATGAAACAGAAAGTACTTGTCGCATCAACACTGTTGAGTGAACCCAAACTTGTATTCTTAGACGAGCCCACTTCAAGGCTTGACCCAGCGGCAAGCGCTTTGGTAAAGGACATTATTCTTGTTCTTGCACAAGAAACTGAGACCAGTTTCTTCATTTGTTCACATCAGACCTCATTCGTTGAGGATGTCTGTGATGTCGTTGGTATTCTCAATGATGGTGCACTTGTCACCCTTGGTTCTCCCCAAGAGATTATTGAGAACACTGGTACAAAGGATCTTGAGGCAGCATATCTGAAAATAGTGGGCGGTCATGTAGACAGGGAGACCCTGTTAGCCTGGAGGTAATGCTAATGGTACGAACCTGGTTAGCAATTGCAACGGCTGAGTTCCAGGTGTTGACCTCTAGTATGAGGCGTAACAGGAAGCTCTTCACGGGCATCCTATATACACTCGCCCTTGTGTGGGCGGTAGTTTTGACACCAATGATCTACAATGCAGTCCTTGGTGCAATATTTCCAATGCATGTGCTACGTCCCATGCTCATGGTGATATTTCCCGGATTGATGCGTACAGTGGGATTATTCCTTTGGCTTATCCTGCTTCTATTCCCTCTATCAATGGCTCTGCAAGAGATCAAGATTGGACAGTGGGAGATATTCCTCTCAAACAACGTCCGAACACGAGACATAATGACTGGAACTTTCTTAGGAAAGATGGGTCTCTATAGTCTGATCATTATAGCCTTGGCACCCTTGCTGATCTCTCCCTTTATGCTAGCATTCGAGGTGAGCATTGTCGGCCAACTACTAGTCTATGGTGTTGTAACACTGTTGGCAATGGGAACCATATGGCTCTCAAACTTCCTGACAGCCCTTGTGCAAGCAAGGCTAGGTGATTCATCACGAGGCAATGACATTGCAAAGGCACTGGCTATGGCAATAGCTATAGTTGTCATCATTCCAATGTATGGATTGATGTTCTTCCTTCCAACACTTTCTGAGATGATGGGGATGAACGCATTTCTCATCCTCCCATCCACTTGGTTCTCTGATCTGATCAGTTGGATTGCTATAACATTCAATGGCATTGGACTGACTGGTTCACAGATACTGGGTTTCTCAACTGTGCTTCAGTTAGACATATTTGTGACATCAGTCTTAGTGATTGGCTTTGTCTTGGGCACTGTTGGTCTTGCACTAGGTGCTGCTGACAGAGTCTTCACAATCGAGGCAGGTGTCCGGACTGAGGTCGTAACAACTGTAGGTCGAGAAAACGTGATCTTGAGAGGAATTAGGAAAGTTAGCACTGGACCATTTGGATCTCTCGTGGTCACAAACACAAAGGACTTTGTACGGAAGGCACAGAACCTGTCAAAGATTGGCTATGGTTTGATTCTCGCGATTATCATGCCCATCATCATGATGGCTATGGCTAGCGACATTGAGTATCTCCAATTCAACGATATGTTCTTGATGCTGATAATTATGATGTCCTTGATCGGTGCGATGCCATTCGCTGGTACAGGATTCCTTGAGAGCAAGGATCAGCTTTGGATTATTCAAAGCGCTCCATCTGGAGCATCGCGATTTGTCAAGAGCAGGATTGCTTCTCAAGCATTGATAAGCATAGCACTGGCTCTGATTCCTTCAGTGATTCTGTATTTCATGATGAATCTGACCGTCTTAGAGTTCGCAAAATTACTAGGACTTGGGTATGTGGCTGTTATCGGTGGGATGCTGACAGCTACAGGTGTAACAGCCCGAAATCCGAACTATGAGGACACAAAGTCACCTGCCCACCAGGCGAATGTGATGACCTCTGTTATGTTAGCTGAGTTCTCAATCATTGGGGTTATGTTCGCAGACATATTCCTCACAATCGGTACTGGTATCGATTTCTTTGGAATGATAGCAGATTTCTTTGGTCCTGGAAATATGATGGTTGGAATGGCTGTCATAGGACTAGTAGTCCAATGGATTATTGCTGGGGTTCTCGTGTGGTCAGGAATCAGATATCTCTCTAGACCAGATCCCTAGAGAGAGTGGTAAAGGTGGAGTTCTTTGGTGTTGGTGGCTCCACCTTGCCACAACTTTTTCGTAGGAGGAATTGAATGAAAATCGTTCGTAACAAAATTGGAATCATCATTATACTAACAATCATTCTTAGTGCAGCGACCCCCAGAGCATCTATCAGTAATACTACTAGCTTCGAAAGAACTGATAATGGCGTGTCCGCTGATGCTGGAGAAGTGATGGGTGTTCCATACGTTTGGCAAGAGATCAATGGTTTGTGTCATTGGGCAACTCTTTCAATGGCATTACAGAGTATTGGAGTTCAACTAGACCTTGCTGAAGTCTGCGCGATATCAGGAATAGGATTCGCAGCTGGCTATATTCGATATGAAGATATCTGGAATTTCTTGGCTGGTCTAGGTTATAGACAACAAAGTACTACTCAAGCTATTATGGCAGAGCTCCTCGGTTTCGAAGTTGAATTCTATCTTGACACTGATAGTACTGACCTTGGTCCATCCATGGCGATAGAGATGACATCCCAAAATGTCAACTGGACTGAGATTGATGGATGGGATGATGCAATCCAGATATTGAAGAATGGTATTGACAGAGGTTTTCCAGTCGAGATTTATGTTAACTTACAGAATCTTCCCGCGTCAGACTATGACATCATAAGAGATCTAGGTCTGAACGCCACAACCCCAACTCACTCGATTTTAATTACTGGATACAATGACACCTCTGGTACTGCTCAAATAATAGACCCCGCGATAGGCCTATTTGATAATCCCGCATCATTTCCTGATGACGGAAGCTGGTTCTATAACATCTCTTACACATCATTGAATCAAGCCTGGCTAGGACTCTATGGTATCTCCATTGTCAAACCAGGGTCAGAGGCACCTGAAGACTTGACACCGAGTCTTGCAAACCATATACTGGACCGATTGCGTGGTGATAGAACCTCGTATGCACCACCTGGTTCTGCTGATGCGTTCTTCTGGAATTTTGGGTCTAATGCATTCAGAGCAATGGCTGCTGATCTCACTGATACAGGACTATCCTCATTCATGGATCAATTTGATGAGTACGATTTGCACACAAAGTCTCTCATCTTACAGAGTATCGGCTTCGAATTAGAAACACGCTTGACTCAACAGTGTGAATCATATCGTGCTGCGATTGACGCACTCCCCGGTGTGCTTACAGACCTCGATCTTCAGGATTTTGTTTCAGAAGCCAGAGAAGCTCTTGAACACTTCGAGCTATTCGCTGATACTTCGACAGTCAACACGCCTTTCTATGCCGCAGGCGTAAAGTTGGCGACTAAAACCTTCGGGGATATCGCCCACCAGTATGAATACGTATTTGATGGAGACCTGTCATCAGCTGTGTCTACTCACGAGGAGGACTTGGCTGACATCCAAACACATCTCGCCGCAATTGCAGATGTTTGGGATGCTGCAGCAGATGCACTCGAAAGAGCACTGCATAGACAAACAGGCCCTCCGATACTTCTACTTTCTACAAGTATAGTTGGAATCTTAGTTCTAGTCATTGTGATTGTTCGACGAAGAACAAGCATATGATCTCATCTCCGGGAGTGTATGACCATATTCCGGTCATCACTCCCAACAAAAATAGACTCTGAATAGTCAGAATAGAATCTTGTTTCTTGAAAACCAGCTTGTGCCAAGAAGCGTTTCAGCATGTTTGAGTTAAGATTGAGAACCTTCTGAGTTGACACCAGGGAGGTCCACTCACCATCTACCTTTGTCTGAGTTGACATCACAAGAGTTGACGAGTTCGGAGGATCAGTGTGCTCATAAAATCTCGAGAACACGACATCCTCTCCGGAAAGTATCTTCCCTCCTTTTTGAGGGAAGAATCGAAATCCAGTCCTATGTATCTCCTCGAAGTTCAGTGCCTGAGCAATGAAAACGCCTCCGTCATTTAGTGAGTCATAGACTGATGAGAGGACCTCTCCAACAGTATCAAAATCATCTAGCAGTGCAAGCGAGTTGCCCAGACAAATCACCAAGTCAAATCGCCCTTCAACAGACGATTGAAAATCTTTCATTTCGCCTAGAACAAATTTTGGTGAGATGTTATGTGCTGTTGAATGTTCTTCGGCTCTTGAAATCATTACCTTGCTATTGTCAATTCCTACAACCTCTGCACCTTCGAGAGCGAGGGCTACAGAATGCCGTCCAGTCCCACAAGCCAAATCCAAGACACGCTTCCCTTTTGGACTTCCAAGACGGGACATCAAGAAGGGCATCTCTCTGGCCAGTCTTGCAGTCCAATCAATTGTGTCATCATAGGCCAGTGCAACATCATCGAAGGAGCTCATTTGAAACTAGAACCCACTGTGCTTCACTAACTTCAATCTTGCGAAAGAAAACAATCTGAGTGCGAAGGTCTATGTGGACTCGAGAGAATATACTACAAGCTGAACGAAAATGCTGTGGATCGTCTTTCTTTCCATATTTATTGTGATTCCACTGATTATTCTAGTTTTCATTAGAGGTAGAAAATCCCAAGGTCCCCCAAGACCTACAAAACAGACCATGCTTTACGCTCCTGGTTATACAGATGTTGCTGGTGAAATGTACCATTCACCTCGAAAAGACTCGACAATGCCTTTTCTCCTGGGCAAAAAAGAGGAACGTGAGAAAACCGAAACCTTCCGAAGACACTCAGAGGACTAGCTCCTAGATGAATCAATCTCCTCCTGCGTGAAGAGGACTCTCCCTTCCATTCCTCCTGCAACTGTGATTGTCTGTCCACTCACATGACCAGCTAATTTGTCCGATGCAAGGTATAGGATAGCTCCAGCAATGTCCTCTGGAACTGCTGTTTTGCGCATTGGTATTGTCTGGAGTATTCTCCTGGTCATATCCTTGTCAGTCAAAGCCGCCTCTGCCATACGAGTCATAGTCCAGCCCGGATTTATGAGATTCACGCGACCCTCAGGTGCGAGATGAACTATCTCGTTCTTCAGACTCATCATCATTCCATGCATTGCAGACTTAGACGTAGAGTAATCAACATACCATGCCTCACCAAAGAACCCTGCAGTTGATCCTACAAGTATGAGT